>JAUPKU010000175.1 GCA_030837285.1 Thermoproteota archaeon
GTCATTCTTTTTCTTTAGAAGAATTATTGGTCTGGTACTTGAAGCAAGTAGGTTCTCTTCTTCATTGCTTACTTGGGCGAAGGATTGTATCGTTTTAAGGTCTTTTGCCATTAGAGCGAAAGGCTTCTGTGACCTTTTTTTGGTCTTCCTCAATCTTCTAATTGTTTCATTTTTAGTTGCTGATGCTGTTATGTGGAAGCCACCATTTCCCTTTATTGCTGTTATATATCCTTCTCCGATGAGTTTGCCTGCGGTTCGTATTGGGTCGTCGTTTTCAAGGATTTTTCCATCATTTGTCGTTAGGAAGGCTGTTGGCCCACATATTGGGCAGGCTATGGTTTGGGCGTGAAAGCGTCTATTAAGTGGATCTGCGTATTCTTTTCTACATTCTTCGCATATAAAGAAGCCATTCATGGTTGTGTTGAGTCTATCATAGGGAAGACTCTTGATTATGGTGTATCTTGGTCCGCAGTCTGTACAGGTAGTAAAGAAGTAGTTGTTTCGTCTATTCTCTGGATCTCGAAGTTCTTTAAGACATTCGTCACATATAGATGTGTCAAAGGGTATTACAGATCCAGAGAGGTTGCCGCCTTCGAAGCTTCTAATTATAGAAAAGTCTTTGAATTCGCTTTTATCTTCTTGATATTGTATTGAGATATCATAGATTTGAGCTAAAGGTGGTTTCTTTTCTTTTATTTCGGCTATAAAGTGGGTTACACTATCTTGCCTTCCTTCTATATTAACTTCTACTCCAGCATCTCCTCTATTTCTAACATATCCTAGAAGTTTGTTTTCTTTAGCAATTCGATAGATGAAAGGTCGGAAGCCAACTCCTTGGACTATACCTTTAACTATGATTTTAGCGCGCAATAATTATTTCACCATAGAACCATCCAAATTTTAGAACAAAAACATACTTTCTCGCTATTTTTTTTTCAGAGAATTAAATAAAGGTTGATATTTCGAAGAGGCTATCCTCATTATTCTGATTTAGCTGGCGATAGTTTTGGTTTTCCGAAATCGCCTTTATTGATGTCTTCATAGATCTGAGAACAACACTCATAGGCAAACTCCACATGTAAATCCATGGACTTTGCCAAGGTAATAGCCGCTTCTTCCGGAAAAGCTATGGCGTTAACTCCAGCTTCAACTGCCAGGACATCCGTTGAAACACGATGCTTACCAGGTGGTCTCATGCAACCCAAGACTATAGGTGTCTTTGGAAGCAGTCTTCGAGCTTCAACTATTACCTTTGCAATGTCTTTTGGATTTGGTGGAGATGTTGCCTCCATTAAGGTCCGTTTTAACGGAATAAACGCTATTATTACTACAGCCTCTGGACTGTATTTTGAAATCATTTCAAGTGAATGGACTTCTCCTTTAAGTATCCCATAGTGTAAACCAACTATAACGTGTGGAATAAATGGGATTCCAGACTCTTTGAGAGCTTTTAGTGAAGCTTCATAATCTCTAACTCTTGCATTGAGTTTATAGATCTCTCCTATTGTCTCATCTGAACCTATAATGTCAATGAGAGCAGCGTCCACGCCAGATCCTTTTAGTTGTTTAGCAGTCCCTTCTTTGATTATTCCAGTGTGGACCAAGAGGGTTAATCCTAATTCTCTTTTAATGCGTGCGAAGGCTCTAATGAATCTTTCTAGAGGGACTGAACCATCCGAAAGACATCCGCCACTAATGAGACAACCGCTTGCCCCATTGTCCTTGAAGTTTTTGCAAGTTTCGAATAGTCTATCTGGAGTAGTAGCTGGAATCATTGTTTCAAGAAGTTTTCCACCGCAATGCCTGCATTTTAAAGCACATGATGTTCCAGTAATGGAAATTGAAGGGAAAGATTTGATTGATGAATGAAAGTAGGAATTTTCATAGTGACTGAAGCTTGGTGCATAGAACTTTATTTTTTTTCCAAAAACTTTCCAACTGGCTATTCTAGATACTCTCAATGATTTCTTAAAAGACTCTTGTATTTGCGTTTCTGAACCGCTCTCTTCATGTATTGTCAAGTTCATCTCACCGAATATTTTAGTAGATTGGAAAGGATTCTTTGAGAATAATAATGTTTAATTAAAAAGGATAAATTTTAAGTATTCCAACAAGTATTCTGCAAGAGAAGAATCTGGGGTGTTACAAAACTTGAAGATAGGAATAAATGGTTTTGGTCGAATTGGAAAGTTGTTCTTTAGAGCCGCTGTAGAAGATGCGGAGTTTAACAACATATTTGATGTAGTAGCTGTTAACGATATCGGGGACATAAAAACAATGGCCCACCTCTTGAAGTACGACTCAAATGTAGGAAGATTCAAGGGAAGCGTCGAGGTGGACGGTAAGACACTGATTGTGAACGATAAGAAAGTCAGCTTCATTCAAGAAAGGGATCCAGCAAATCTCCCATGGAAAAGTCTAGGAGTAGATTACGCCGTTGAGTCCACAGGATTATTCACTGACAGAGAACCAGCCTCGAAACACTTGACAGCAGGGGCAAAACGAGTAGTTATCTCAGCACCCGCTGGAAAACCCGACATAACTATAGTTATGGGTGTTAATAATGAATCATATGATCCCAAGAAGGATCTGATAATCTCTATGGCCTCATGTACAACCGGAAGTTTGGCTCCTGTAGTAAAGGTTCTTAACGACAACTTTGGTATTGTAAAGGGTTTTATGACAACTGTTCACGCCTACACTAATGATCAACGTACTCTAGATCTCCCCCATAGTGATTTGCGCAGAGCTAGAGCTGCTGCATTATCCATTATACCGACAACTACTGGAGCTGCTAGGGCGATTGGCGAAGTTGTTCCTGAGCTTAAGGGTAAGATGGATGGCTACTCTCTAAGAGTTCCAGTTCCCGATGGATCCATTACAGATATCACCTGTATTCTTGAGAAAGAAGTTACTAAAGAAGACATTAATGGCGTACTTAGGAGCGCATCTGAAGGGAAAATGAAGGGTGTATTAGCATACACTGAAGAGCCCATAGTCTCAAGGGATATTATAGGTGATCCACATTCTGCCACAGTCGATGGCTTATCAACATTGGTCATCGGAGGAAAAGGGAACTTAGTAAAGGTCTTCTCCTGGTACGACAATGAGTGGGGGTACTCATGTCGCCTAGTTGATCTCCTAAAGTATATGGCCAAAAGAGAAAGGGAATAAGCAAAATATTTCATTCTCTTCTTTTTAAACATCAACTATTTTAAATTTAAAATCAGTACTTTCAGACTTTTGTTATGTCTTAATTAGATCAAATTGGGGGAAAACAAAATGGGTAGTTTCTTAACTATGGATGATTTTAACTTCAAAAATAAGACAGCTCTTGTAAGAGTTGACTTCAACTCACCTTTAGACTCGAAGACGAAGAAGATCACTGATGATACAAGAATAAGAATGCACGCCCAGACCATAAAAGAGTTAATGGAAAAAGGGGCAAAAGTTGTTATTATGGCTCATCAAGGAAGACTTGGAGACTCCGACTACTCAACATTGACACAACATACTGCAATGCTCAGTAAGATAATAGGAAAACCTGTCCAATACGTGGATGACTTATTTGGAGAGAAGGCAAGAACTTCAATAAAGAAGCTAAAATCAGGAGAAGCTCTTGTCCTCGAAAACACCAGAAGCTTCCCCGGAGAATCTGAGAAAAAGACTGCAGTAGAATTCGCCAAGACAGAATTCATTAAAAACCTCGCTCCCCTAGCCGATGTCTACGTAGGGGACGGGTTTGCTGTAGCCCATCGGGCACAAGCCTCAGTTGTAGGCTTCCCAGAAGTCTTGCAATCTGTGGCGGGCCGAGTGATGGAAAGGGAGCTTAAGGCATTACAGAAGGTCAAGAATGCCGAGGAAAAGCCATGCGTCTACGTTATGGGTGGAGCAAAGGCTGATGATGCTGCATCAATATCAAGCTATGTTCTAAACCAGAAGACAGCTGATTATGTCCTAACGGGAGGATTAATAGGACAGCTATTTGCATACGCTCAAGGTATAAACCTAGGGGAAGGAAATGTCAAGTACCTTGAGAAGAACCAATTTCTCCAATATATTCCAAGAATACAAGAGCTATTCAAAAAGTTTGATGGGAAGATTCTTACTCCAGAAGACTTCGGAGTAGAAGTCGAAGGTAAGAGAAAGGATGTAAGCCTCAAAGACTTACCTACACAGTATATGATCTTTGACATAGGCCCTAAAACA
>JAUPKU010000019.1 GCA_030837285.1 Thermoproteota archaeon
CATTTTTATCACTAATGAAAAATGGAGTTAACGTATTTAAACGTGTGTGGAGCATAGATTACAATCACACATTCTTAATTACACGCGCGGAATTACATTTTAATCCCCCCAAAAAAAATGTGCGACGTGGTAGCTTCGCGTGCTCCTAAAAACATCACCGCTCCTTTGGGCAGTTTGGGCTGTAAAAAAAGCCCTCGTCTCAAAATAGTGCAGAAAGAGGGTTAGGGGGATTATGCTCTGCTCTCAAGCCAATTTTTTCTAAAAATACCATATTCATTTCCTGCATTCAAGCAACTTTAATTAACGTAATCTCGGTTGAGAAGTTCTATTTTTCCTTTGAGTACTTGCTAGTAAACAAAAAAAATCTTGTTTGAATCACCAAAATTTTCTCTACTCATTTCAGAAAAATCTCACGGTACAAATTCTGGTCTGAAATCCATGTCCCCCTTTTTTTATTAAAATTTAGCATACGCTGCGAAACTATTGGCTTGCTATCTACATAATGTTCTATAATTCATATACGAAAACGGGAGGGAAAATCTGTTTTCAGAATTCATAAATCAAGTCTTCATGTTCAGTCTTTATATTTACAATCATGTTTTCCCATAATTTTCATCTCTCAATGAAAAGCGTCTATTTATTCGCTATATTCTATGTATCTTCTTTTGTTTTAATACAAGTTCTATCGATGACAAACATGTTCTCGACTCTATTCCCAACCATGAGTACATACGCGATCATCGTGGGAACTTATCTGGGCATTCGCATTATACTTCACTTATTCAATAAATCGTATACAAAACCCTATGAAGGATTAGCAACAATAGTCATACCAGTCTATCAAGAAGACAGTGAAGTTTTTAAAAAATGTCTGGAAAGCTGTATCCAACAAAAACCTTATGAGATTATTGTGGTAGACGATGGAAGCAAAGACATAAGAACATCTAGTATTGCGTTGGACTATGCTGAAAAATATTCTAACTTTATTGTCGTGCGTAATGAGAAAAACATGGGAAAAAGACATGCACAAAGTATTGCTTTCACCAAAGCAAGAGGAGAAATAATTGTTACTGTTGATTCAGATACGGTTCTAGAAGAGAATGCATTGAATAATCTTCTCAGTCCTTTTAATGATCCTAAGATAGGAGCTTCTACAGGACTATTAAGTGCACTGAATAAAGATACAAATTATCTGACTAAGATTCTAAATATTCGATACATGATATCGGGTTTACTGGAGAGGGCTGCGTACTCCCATTTTGGAGTTGTAACCTGTGCCAGCGGCCCTCTAAGCGGGTATAGACGATCTTTAGTTCTTCCAAATATAGAGGAATACACAGAGCAGACTCATAGAGGAAAGAAATGCACTTTTGGCGATGATAGACATCTGACAAACATAATTTTGAAAAGTGGATATTCTGTGGTCTTTCAGAAGACTGCGAAAGCCAAGACTATCGTGCCAAGTTCATTAAGAGAGTTTGCCATTCAGCAGTTAAGATGGAATAGAAGTTTCTGGAGGGAGAATTGGATAATTTCCCATTGGATGTGGAAACGCTCGAAGTATTTGACGCTCGGTACTATTATGGATTCGTCATTACCCTTCATCTATTTAGGTTCATTAGTGTGGAATCTTTTCAGGGGAATAGGATCTACTGGACTTTTATTTCTGGTTTTAATCACGGTAACACCTATTGTCATGGCTTTTATAAGAAATTATGAGGCACTGCGCTTAGTTGATGCTGGAGAATACGCGATTACTCCACTTTATGCCTGGATATATCTATTGCTTCTGTTACCCATAAACATGTATGCATTATTCACGACAGATAGGACTGGTTGGGGGACGAGATAGGCGAATACCACGCATAAAATATTGTTCTGATAAAATACGATTAAGAAGTTGTGGCTATTGTTTCACTTCGGATTGGGTGTAATCGTTGTTTTAAACGTTGCTTGGCAATATATCGGAGATTGTATAGTGCTAAAATCGCGAGTCCTATACTAAAGGTAATCCAGAGGAGATTACAGTTTACGGTCACTCTAAAGTTTCCATAGAAGGGTATTTTCAAGTCGGAGCCTCCTTCCAGAAACCATTTTGGCATAATGCCGTAATAGAAGGGGCTTAAATATGGAATTTGGCTGTGAGTTGGCAAATCCAAGAGAAAATGCGAAAACACGCCGATGAAAACAGAATAAGTCGCTTTTTTAAGCCAGTTGGCGGAGAGCTTCATCTTTTTCTGAGCACGGTATTCATCGACCACGAGGAATGCAAACCAGTTATTAAGTGGCCAGTCAGGTCTTTTTAGTATTAGAGATGCTAATGCGGGTAGTAATGCCTTGTTAAAAATAACGATTAAAAGCAGAGAAATCGGAATGACATAGATTAGCCCGCCGATGGAGTGAAAGAGATTGGAGATGTTGAAGTTAAATTTGAAGAAGTAAGAGATAAGTATCCCAATGTCAGGGGCAAATGAGCCGATGCATAAGGCTATTCCGTCAAATAGCTCGGGGTATTTTGACTTGAGAGGAAGAACAAATCCCTGATGAGATAATATGCAGGAAGGCAATGTGCCTAATTGCAACTCCTACAAACAGACTAATCTAATTTGTGCGCTATCTTCGCATTCAGCGTATTATTTTTTGAATTTTCTGTTTGTTATTCCAATATTGAGAACTGTAAAATTGTTTAACTATTGCGAAGCTTAGAGTCTAATTAAAATTTAGAAAGTCTATTCCGAATCCTTAACATACAGCGCGCGCTAGCTGTTTAGTGTGAAGATTTTTCTTTTGCTGGATTTGTTGTTGAGGAAAAAGGGTTAATACCACAAAAAACCACAAAAATGGGGGGACATGGAGATGTGGTTGTTGGCTGGAACGTCTGTTTTCCTAAGAAAAGTGAGAATTTGGAGAGGGGTAAATTTATGTTTTCTAGAAGTAGGGTGTTGGTGTTTCTTTTTCTGATATCTGTGTTGGGTTTTGGATTGTGTTTTGTTGGGTTTGTTAGTGTGGTGGGGTGGGGAGATGTCTAAGAAAGTAAGGACGGCGGGAAAGGCGGGAAAGGTGGAGAAGGTAGGGA
>JAUPKU010000176.1 GCA_030837285.1 Thermoproteota archaeon
ACGGAACGTTATTCATGATGAAATGTAACAGAATTTTTCTATTATTTTCCAATATGGGCTATATAATGGATGTTGCTGTCTTTAGTTTTCTAAATGGTTTTGCGTGTTTTTACGGAGGGTTTGGATCGTAGCTTCTGGGGGAAGTGTGAAAGGGCAGCCTAGTTTTCTTGACTCTATTGGGATTTAATTTTTGGCTGAGTGTTTTGTTAATTGATTTTTTGTATCTGAAGGCTTTCGATGAGCTTTCCATTAGAAAGGGTTTGGGGTGTTATAGTGATTAATTTTCATTCTCATCTTGTCTTGTTGTGATGCTTTTTGTATGTCTGTGTCGTTAATTTGCATTCGCGAAATAGGCGGAGCTAGAAGCTTAAGATCTTTAAAGGTGATAGAAAAAGTATGAAGGCTAAGAAGGATCTTAAAATAAGTAATTTGACCGAGGTTGAGAAATGGTCTTGTTAGGATGCTTCTGTTGCTTTGCGACCCGGTCTTCTAAACCTTCGGGGACCTTTAGGCATGTGTTTTTTACTTCTTAGTATTCTGTCTAGTTTATTGCAGAGTTCTTCGAATACAACCATGAGGTCCCAGCCCTCTGCTTTGGCTTCGAATTGTTCGAATGGGCTTAGGACTCGAGCTGTAGTCTGGTATAAGACTCTCTCTCCGGCAGTGTGTCCCTGTTTGATTACTACTGAGACCTCGGTTATGTGGGTGTGGATCTTCATGTTACGCTCTATCACGCGTCTTAGTTTCTCTTCAGCGACCGCCTTCTCGAAGAAGCTCTCCTTCTCTGTCAGCCCAGTTATGTAGATGGGTAACTCATTCTTCTTCTCTGGGATGAGAAGTTCGAGCAAGTCAAGAGGCGTGATTATTCCTTGAACAAAACCGGAGTCGTCCACGAAGAGGCAGGCGCTCCGCCTTTGATCCCTCATCCTGGATGCTACATCCAGAACTGAGGCCTTTAATCCGACTGTCACAAAGGATGTTTCCATAACTGAACCAGCGGAAGCAGAAAGCCTATGTGGTTTATCGCCGGCTAACTCCCCTCTAGTTGTTCTTCCCAAAGGAACCAGAAACAGGTTGGCAAGGATCTTAGCGGTTAGAATACCTACTAGCTTATTATTCTTAGTAATTGGTAGATGGCTAAAACCCTTCTCCAGCATTAGGCTACGGGCTTTGGCGACAGTCTCTCCGGCGTCGAGGGTTATTACAGGCCTCCTCAAAAACTTCGATGCAGAAATGTTAGAAAGCTCAGGAATATTGCAAAGGGCATTTGATAATTCAGCTTGGGATACAATGCCTACTGCTCTACTATTTTCTATAATAGGTATTGCATGGGCTTTCTGACATATCAGGTAGTCTGCCACCTCCGCGACTGTATTCGTTGGTGAAGCTGCATCAAGGCTTGCCCAAAGTGCGCCTTGTCGCTTTGAGTGCTCTCCGAGCTTCTGCAACTCTGGCTGCTCTTCAACACATAGCAGATCTCTGATCGTTACAATTCCGTATTTGCTCTCACAAAAAACTAAGGCCTCGTACCTGTCTGTCTTCTCAAGTTCACCCAGAACCTGCGACACAGTATCCTCCGGACCGAAGATTCTTACAGGGCTCTTAGCGAACTTAGATATCTCCGTAGATGCCAGTCCTTTTAAAGTAAATGACAAGCGTTAACACCTAGATGATATCATCTTTTTGATACTAATATCCTTTGTTTGTAGTCTAAATACAACAATAGATCTTTTAAGAGTAAGGACAGCTCTTCATAGAAGAGGAGAATAGAGTCATGTCATTAGTTAGCTATGTTATAACGTTTTATCCTTATCATCTCATACATTTTGAGAGCGAATTTTGCCGAACTGCTCGAACTTAGTTTGGGATTTCTCTTTCCTTAATCTTTTTAACATTCAGTTAGGTCAGTCTAAAATAAGTATATATTTGGAGATTCCTTTATTCTTTATTTGTGATCGTGAATTGTCTGGAATTCTTCTTGTTCGAGATGTTATGTCGAAGTCAGTGAAAACAGTGGAAATAGATGCAACTGTCAAAGACGCAGTTCAAAAAATGAATAGATTCAACATAGGGTCTGTGATAGTCACTGACTCCGATAGAAAAAAGATTCTAGGAATACTTACTGAACGAGATATACTGCGACTAGTGGAAGAAGATATAGCACCTCTAGAAATTAAGGTGAAAGAAGTTATGTCCCATCAGCCCTGCACAGTAGATGCATCATCAACCATAGAAGAGGCTGCGGAGCTTATGGCGAAGAGGCATGTTAAACGGCTGCCAGTACTTGAAGAGGATAAACTGGTTGGAGTGATAACTAGCTCAGACATCATACGGGCTAATCCACTACTCATAAAAGCGCTAATGGATACCCTGAAACCAAGACCACCCAAAGTATAAGCTACTCAGACAAGTATCACATACCGCCAAACCCACTTATACTGGGCGACTATTAGTGCTTAAGTGCTTGCGCGCTTCAAGAAGTAGGTTAGAGTTATCTTAAATTAAAAAAAAGCTATCAAAATAGAGTACATTTTCAGAAAGACAGCAAAAAATAACCAAAACTAGAAGCAATGCACGCGCGATGTATAGAGAGAATTTGTTAATTAGATTGATGTTGCATACTCTCATTTAGTGGATTTTATCGATTTTGGAGAGGGGCCTGTTTATGAAGATTGAGCAAACAATAATCAGACAGAAGATTGTAGTCTCTGCGGAAACCCAAGAGGTTTATGAGGCGTTTATGAATGCTAAACAGCATTCGAAATTCACCGGAAGTAAGGCAACCTGCGATGCTAGAGTTGGCGGAAGTTTCACAGCTTGGGATGGATACATCTCGGGAAAGAACTTGGAATTAGAGAAAGGAAAAAAGATAGTCCAAGAATGGATTACGACAAGCTGGCCTGAGGGCTATCCACCATCAAGCTTGGAGTTGAACTTTAAGAAAACTGAAGGTGGCACAGAGATATCTCTGGTGCAATCAAAAGTTCCAAAGGAGCAAGCCGAAGAACTAGAGAAAGGATGGAGTGACTATTACTGGGAACCTCTGAAAAACTATTTTAAAAACAGAGGGAAATCAGGACAAAACTAAAAAATTAGGAGGTTGACGAGGACAATAGCGCGCGTTATTTCCACTCGGGAACAGCAGTGTCGCTAACTTGTCTTCTTTCATTCAGAAACCCGAAATAGGAGGGCGTGTCCCGCTTTTCCCATCAAGTGCAGAGCCCCCATTTCGCGGAGAGAATAAGTCATCCGCCTTGCCAGCCGCAACGAGATTCCTAGACTTATAGCGATCTGCTGATTCGTGAAAGGCTGACTTAAAGTATCAGGCAAAAAGGAAAAAAAATCGTGGGCGCTTGTGAAAATAGCTTGATCCACCACCCTTACAAGAATATGATTTTTTATACTAATTCCCCTGCGACGCCAAGTTCCACGACCATCATCACACCGAATCTCTTCCTCCTCAACCATCAAAACCTCTAGCTCGAAGTTCTGCTCCTTACAGAGCTGTGGAATCCACACCAGCTCATTGAACAATTCAATTAACCGCCCTTTTTTCGGCGAAACCCTTCGTTTCAAGGGATTCCCGTTAAGTCTATCAACATGTACAATCGTTTTACGGGAAGGAATAGGGTATACCAGACGTACTCGATGTTTCAAAACTAAAGTGCTGATTTTATCTCGGATAGCTGAAAAGTTTCTAGTTTGGACTTCAATCAAAAGATCGTCACGGACAACGTCCACAATGAAGCCGTCCACGGTAACCTCGAACCTGTCCCCTGGCTTGGCAATCCAGGTTTTAATCGCTGAATGCAACGACCGTTCATTCCCAAAGCTGGCAACGTTGAACACTGACATCTGCATGTTGAAGTGCATCAACCGAGTTATAGACATTTTTCATATAAAATTAGCACGCACTACTTCCTCATTTTTTTGGACATTGACCCATACACTGAGCAGCTAATCCAGAATGCTTTGAAGGCTGAGATGAAGAAAAGGATTGTCCTCATAGTCACGCACCGCGTTAGTACCGTTCGGGATGCTGATCGAATTGTCGTTCTTTACCAAGGTGAGATTCAAGCTGAGGATACTCACACGCAGTTACTTAAGAAAAATGAGTTGTATAGACGCCTATGCGAAATGCAGCTTGTCAAAATACCTTTACTCTGATTCACTTTTTATTAATTATTTTTAAATGAATGAGGATACACGCGATTAATATTATAATTAATATTAAAGAAAAGTATCTTTTATTTGTCTAAACTCGGTTCCACTTATGTATAGTATAACTCGCTTGAAAAAGGGGATGGATTTGAGTTATGAAAAAGATCCCTGAAGTGAATCAAAGTATTGAAGACCTTTTTATGCTCTCCGCCTCTATTCGGTCAAAGCTGCTGTTGACTGGCATCGAGTTGAAGGTGTTCAACCAGCTTTTGAAGCCCATGTCAGCCGATGTAGTGGCAAAGGCAATTGGCACCCATCTTAGAAACATGGAGGGATTCTTGGACGGTCTGACAGCGATAGACCTTCTGCAGAAAAAGAATTGGATGTACAGAAATTCGCCCATAGCTGCTTTCTTCATTTTTAAAAGATAGATTTGATTTGTATTGTTTTTTAGAGGGCTGTTTTGGTCTTTTGATATCTCGTCTAGAGTTTAGTTGGGATGTTAATGAAGATTTGATGTTAAGATTAATTCTACTATTTTTAGGTTAACCTAAACATTTATAATCTGATATAACAATGTTATTATTTAGGCGTACTTAAAATGTCCCAGTCTAAAGAAAGCAGTAGCACAGAAGAATACCTAGAAGCACTATATGCTCTCACTCGAAATGGGAGGAAAGTGACAACTACAGAGATATAAGAGCGTTTGAAAATTTTCCACCAAGCGTAACTGAAATGATAAAGAAATTAGAAAAGAAGGGTTACGTAAATTATTCAGCCTATCAAGGAACCGCCCTCATACCCGAAGGTCTCAAATTAGGCTCAAAAATCGCTCGGAAACACAGGCTACTTGAACGGTTTCTCTCAGATATTCTTCATATCAAAATAGATAAGATTCACGCTCAAGCCTGCCAGATGGAACACACATTATCAGACGATGCAGAAGAATCACTCTGTCGCTTTCTAAAGCATCCAGATACTTGTACCGATGACAGTAACCTAATTCCAGCCTGTGATCTGCCATTCTCAACCTGTGAAGAATGCATGGAAATTCATAGTAAAGGCTTAGAAGATGGGGGTAGACGACAACAGAATTTAATTTCAATATGCAATCTTAAAGATGGTGACAGTGCAAAGATCTCATTCATAAGGGGGGAACACAGAGTTCTCCAAAGGCTCCTAGACATGGGAATAACCCCTGGAACTTCAATAAAAGTGGAAAGAGTAGCTCCCTTAAAAGGACCAATTGAAGTGTCCGTACGAGGCTCTAAACTCGCGATTGGAAAAGATATAGTCTCAAACGTTTTTGTTGATAGCGTAGAAAGAAATGGACAAAATAGATGAATCTAATGTCATGTCATTCTAGTTCGTCTTATATCGTAAAAAGGACTAGAGGCAATAGTGATTTAACGGTTGCTCTTGCTGGAAATGCTAACGTTGGGAAGAGCTTAATATTCAATCGGCTTACAGGTTCAAGCCAGATAATTGGTAACTGGCCTGGAAAAACAGTGGAAAAAGCTGAAGGTACACTTGAATTTGAGGGAAAAAAGATTACCGTTGTTGACCTTCCGGGAATATACTCTTTTGCCACTTTTGGAATGGAGGAAATCGTTTCTAGAGAATATATTGCCTTAAAGAAGCCTGACGTTGTCATAAACGTCGTGGACGCGGCAGTTCTTGAACGTAACTTATTCTTCACACTTCAGCTCCTTGAGATGGAAGCACCTTTACTAATCTGTCTTAACCAACTTGATGCTGCTGAGAAGAAGGGAATATCAATCAATATTAGACAATTAGAAAAAGCATTGGGAGTTCCTGTTATTCCAACCATAGGAATTAGAGGAGAAGGAATAAACGAGTTAACAATAAAGACTGTTGAGTTCGCAGAGTCTGGCAGTGGGAAAACGACGACCTTGAAGTATGGTGTTGCAGTAGAAGAACGAATATGTATACTAGATCGAGCAATCCAAGCGGAAAATCTTGAACTGGAGTATCCCTCTAGATGGATTGCCATAAAACTTCTTGAAAAAGATCTCGAAATTACAGATCTCGTAGCTGGCAAATCGGAAAATGTAATAAAAGCAGCTGAAGCTTTAGCGACTGAAGTCTCAAACTTATATGGTGAACCAAGTTTCGTAATTATTGCTGCGGAAAGATACTCATTTGCCAGCGAAATAGCGAATAAAGTTCAGAGACAAAGCGAAGTCAACACCACTACTTCAGATAAGTTGGAGTTGATTACTACACATAGGGTATTTGGATACGTCGCTTCTGTAGGCGTGATAGCTGGGCTGCTTCTCTGGACATTTATTATTGGAGATTTTCTTTCAGGGTATTTTCACATGCGCTGTCATTCTTTTCTCCAGTAAGCCCTACTTTGAGTGGATCTATTCAGAGTATCATATGGAATGGAGTCTGGGGAGGTTTGGTAACTGGTGCTACATTGATTGTACCTTATGTTGTGCCTTTCTACTTCATCTTAGCCATGATTGAGGATTCTGGAATCTTGACAAGAGTTGCTTTCATGATGGATAGTACGATGCATGAAATAGGCTTACATGGAAAAGCATTGATTCCAATGATCTTGGGCTACGGATGCAATGTCCCCGCAATCCGTGCTTGCAGAATCATGGAGACTAAACGTGAACGCCTCCTAGCAACATTCGCAATAACCTTCTCACCGTGCTCTGCGAGAACAATCGTGATTCTGGGTTTAGTGGCAGCTTTCCTAGGTCCATGGTGGGCACTTTTGCTTTATGCGATAGACATCGCACTAATATTTGTCTTAGGAAAAATAGCTTTGAAAGTTGTTCCAGGCCAGTCAACAGGCTTAATCATGGAAATGCACTCTTTCAAGGTTCCATCATTATCGGTAGTGTCCAAACAAACTTGCTCGTACAAAATCTCTGATATATATAGTGTTTCCACTTTACATAGCGGGAAGTATCTTAGTTCAAGCTTCTTACGCTCTCGGTGCTTTGCAATATCTAAGCAATTTCTTAACACCAATTACCGTCGTCTGGTTGGGTCTTCCTTCCATTGCTGGAATACTCTTGATACTTGGTTTTGTGCGCAAGGAAATGGTATTGCTTGGGGCTGTTGCCATCTTCAGTTCAACTAACCTCGCCCTCTTCTTCACCCCAGTGCAACTTATCACACTTGCTTTGGTGAACATCATCTATATCCCTTGTCTATCAACAGTAACCGTGCTTGCAAAGGACTACGGATGGAAAATCGCGACTATAATAGCCATAGCAAACTTCGTAACTGCTACACTAGTTGGAGGAGTAACTTTTAGATTGCTTTCTCTGATATTATAAGACTAAGGATAAGATAACCCAGTTATCGCGCATGTCAAAGTAGTATATAAATAACCAAAAATAATCTTTTTTAAGGTAGACAACGAAAGTATTTCTTGAATTGTCAATCTTTGAATATATCTCTTATGGCGAGTTTGTCAAACTCGTAGTTTGTGTGAGCTTGGATGTGGTTGAGTATCTTATACCATCACTTTTGACGCCTTTCGTGGGCGACATCTTCGATGTAGTTGGTCTTGCAACATCTCTCTATATGTTTAAATGGATCGGCCTATTCTCTGTGCTTGAGTTAGTTCCTGGACTCGACATCCTCCCAATCAATATAATTACTTGGCTTATTTGGATTCTAAGCAAAAGGGGAAAAGGATTCGCGGACTCGAGGAAATGGGAAAGCTAGAAGAGAGACAAACCGCCAGCTTCCACAATAATAAAAACAATAGACCAAATAGTGCGCAGGCATTAGATTTCTCAACTGGAAATGCTGTTCTGACATACATTGTCGGATGGATAGTAGCTCAAGTACTACTTATAATATAGGCGCATTAATTGCCATACCCCTTTCCTATCCGGATTCTAATAAAAACTAAATAACTATTATAAAATTTCAGCATAAATACATCTTCGCTAACGCTAAGATGGGCAATAAAAGGTGGTTGCTACACTTGGAATAAATTGGAAACACTACTAGAGTTATAGTCACTACACACCAAAGAAAAGTTACATATCTTCATTTCTTGTCTACCATAGTTACTAGGCAAAAATGAATCTCTTATACTTACCAGTAATCTATACTTTTATTTCATAAATCATAATAGTTTTGGACTAATCTTCTCAAATTGCATAGAATCAAAAGTTCGGCATAGGAAGAGGGGTTTATGGTTTTTCCCCTCTTCTCCTCTCTCACATGAGGTTCATAGTTATTTTAAAATGGTGTTAAAGAATTGGCAACGCCCCCTGAAGGTGCTTGGATAATACCAATAATTATACCCTTAATTATGGAGTTATTGGTCGGTTTATTATTAAGCATACAATGAAACTTATGTTCGCTATTACTGCTTTAGTCGTTTTACTAGTTTTTTCAGGAGTTATTAGCATCGGGTATCAGGATATCTTCGATCAAGCGCTTAAACTGTTACCAAGGATAATTGGGATAGGAAGTGGATTAATTGACATTCTTCCATATTCATCGCTCACATTCATTATTGGATTAGCACTCGGGTTGTGGAAAGGTTAATCCCCCATTCTGGGATTCCATATCTTCAATAAAAACAGTATAGTAAAACTAAAAGTTAGATCAAATCACAGATTTGCCTAGCACTATAAAGCTTCGGATTAGTTTTTACTATTTCTGGAAATGGAATTCAAAGCAAAACATCATGAAAATTGCAACGAATATTTGTCTAGCTAACCTGTCGCTAAAAAAGTTTATGAGTAGATAACTTGCCAATAGCCAATTTTTATACATAACACTCTCTCATCTGCTTTTCTCGTTTGCAAGTTCAGATTTCTCTTTATGTGTTAGGTGTTTGATCTCCCTCTCACGCCTCATAGCATCCACTCGAACTTCAAACTGTTCCTTGTAGACCAGCTTCTCAGCTTTCTTCCAGCGAGTGTACCTAGCACCTTTCCCATGAAGATGCTGCTCCAAACGATTATTCAAGTCCCCAGTATATCCCGTGTAATAGCTACCATCACTACAAAGAAGAATGTAAACGTAGTACCCCATCTCACTTTCCCTCAGCAATCAGAGAAAGCTTGCGAACAATACTTAAAGCCGTTCTGTTAGATAATTCCTTCTCCGTATTATACAAGGCAGATCGACTTTTTCATCACTACAAACAGGGAATACTATCTCTAAGAGGAAAATGATCTACATCATTATATGTTTGAGAAATCCTCTTGGTCAGAATTGGTACAAGTTTCCAACGCTGTTCCAGACACAGGCTTCTGGCAGGGCGTTTCTGATAGCGTAGAATCCTCTCCAGCCACTGCAGTGTGTCGGCACAACCATTTTAGGCTTTAACTGTTTGAGCTCCTCCACTGTTCGATTGATCCTCGGCTCATATTCTCCTCCAGCAAGATGGAATCCGCCTATTATTGCGGTTACATTCCTAACACCGCTGACCTGTATGGCATTGATTGCCGTATTTATTATTCCCGCATGAGCACAACCAGATACTATAACTAAGCCCTTATGTTTGACGTTTATTGTGATTGCTCTGTCATCCCAGACCCATGGGTCAGACTTCCAATCTCCTTCAATCAGGACTCTTTGCTGAGGAAATCCCTTCTCGAAATCCATTTTTCTCGGAATTTCACCTGTTACTAAGACTCCATCGTTGGCCAGTAGAAGGGGCTCCTTTGTTTTAACGTATCTAGCTGGCTTCACCTGATCTTCGTCAGGGAAATCTCCACGTTTCCTAACACTTCCATCAGGATTAGCCACTCCCCGAGTCTTGAACATATCCTCATGGACGATGATTGGCATATCCGCTCTGTTAATTGCCTTCAGGACTCCCAATAATCCTCCGCTATGATCATTGTGACTGTGGGAGAGGACGACAGTTTCTACTTCAGAAAGATCTAAGCCCATTTTTCCTATGTTGGATACTACACCTTCCTTGCTAGCTCCACAATCAAACAATATACTATGAGACTTACCACCACTTGTAACTCGGATTAACATTGAGAATCCGTGTTCTGCTGAGGGAGAACGATAATATCTTTCAGTCCAATCTGTACCCTTTCGATCCTCAACCCACTCGCGAACTGGCTTAACATCTTTATTATCTATCGTGGATAGAAGATCCACTGAATTATCCATTAGGCTTAAAATTTCGACTCTATCAACTTCCTTTAAGAAGAGCCTTTTAGTCGACCCTCTATCTTGAACTTCGCTCATTCCAAATCATCTCCAAGCATCCTAATTGTAACTCATCTTCTAGAAGGCAATACGCCTTTCTCTCTATAGCACGTTCATACACAACTTAAGGAATTGCCAAAAAAAGGAGTGATTATTACCCGCCACACTATAATCCCCTTTGACAAAGCGATATAGATGAAGATAGATGTCTGGGAGAATGGGCAGCATAGAGAAGTGACCATCGACAATCTGAAAGAGTGCTTCGGGCGCCAAACCTGGATCAGCTTCACAGACCCCACAAAGGAATAACTTAAGAAAGCAGCTCAGGGACTTGGTATACAAAAACACATTCTGATTGGCAGACTTCATTCAAACTACACTCATATCGACACTTATCCCGAGTATACAAAGATTTTCTCATGGTACTTCAGAAAAAAACCCAGATAAAAAAGAAATCGCCTTCCGCAAGAGACCCATTGTAATACTTGCCAATAAGGTAAGCATCCTCACAATCTCAAGTTCTAAAATGGGCATATACGAGAAAATGTCCAAAGAATTCAAAGAAAAAACAATTTCGACCATTACAATCTACAGTAAATCATCTACCTAACCATAACTCATCTACTAGGATCATATGAGAACCTCTTAACAGAACTCGAAGAACTCGTCGAAGGATTCGAAGAAGGCATCCCACCATGGCCACGCGACTTTTACCAAAAAGCCTTCCGCATAAGGAAGAACGCAAACCGCTTCCTCAGACTTCTAAAGCACTTCAGAACAACTATCGAACTACTTACAAAAGAGAAAACATACATAACCCTGACAGAAGAAGAAAAACGATTATTCGTCGTAGCATACGACAGAGCCCTAGGCGCAGAAGAGACTGCTGAGAGGTCACTCGAAGTCATAAGAGACCTCATTGACACACATCTCGACATCGTCTCCCACGACATAAATAGAGCAATGAGATTTTTAACCGCTTTAACAAGTATCGTTGCAATTCCATCTGTAATAGGCGTGTTCTTAGGTACGAATTTAGATGGTATCCCTTGGGCAATCGAGTTCTGGCAGGTCGCCATAGTCAGTGCGTCCATAGCAGTCTTGATGACAGTGTTCTTTTACCGGAAAGGATGGCTAAGAAGTGTTTAGACATACTACAGGACAACCCTAAGATCGCAAGGCAGAACAGATACATCAGATACCTGCGACACAATGAAGGAACTACCACCAGATAACGGCAACCCCTCACGTATCATTTATGAAAAAGGCAGGAAACATTTATGGGGCCGCTGTAGGGATTTGAACCCTACCTCCCGGCTCCACAGGCCAGTACGCTACCAGGCTCCGCGGAACGCTGAAAAAGTTCCTCTACGTTACAGCGGCCATAATCTTCTCAAACTCACATCCATTCTTATCAATGTTTCCACAATCAGCCATTTCCCAAGTAAGAGGATAGTCATCAGAAATCGTCAGTATGAAACTAGCCTTTCGACATTTTCCCACATTGCTAGGCCATTGAAGAGGATAGCTCAGCCATAACTGAAAGGAGCCTATCCACTTCCTTCTTAGTATTATAGAAGTACATGGAAGCTCTAACTACTCCACCGGGTACTCGGAGTAGATCCTTCATAAGGGGAATAGCACAGTGATATCCAGATCTAACCATTACATTAGATGCAATGTCCAAGGCAATAGCAACATCATGGGAACTCAAACTTCCTAGGTTGAAGGAGACTATTCCAACCCTATCCTCTGATGAAGGACCATAAACTTCAATTCTTGGAATCTCCGACAAACCACTCCACAGCTTTATTGTAAGCTGCCGCTCGTACTCCTCAATCGTTCTCATTCCTATTTGCCCCAGATAGTCAATAGCAGCTCCCAAGCCAATGACCTCTGCTATTGCAGGGGTTCCAGCTTCAAACCGCTTAGGTCCCTCCACAAGTCGGTAATAGTCAAGACCCACATCATCAACTGTTCCACCACCAATACAAAGAGGCTCGACTTCCTCTTGAGTTTCTTTCCGAATGAAGAGAACCCCTGAGCCAGTAGGACCGCACATTTTGTGTCCACTAAAGGCTAGAAAGTCGCAGCCAAGCTTTTGAACATCGACGCTCATGTGAGGAACTGATTGAGCACCGTCAACTAACATCAATGCTCCATGCTCATGAGCTAACTCAGCAACCTCCTTAACAGGAGAGATTCCTCCAAAGACATTGGAAACATGGCTCATAGCTACAAGGCGAGTTTTCTCATCCACAGCCTCTTCGAAGTCGGAGAGGCTAAACTTTCCCTCTTTACTCGGCTTTATTACTTGCAAGTCAATGCCGTATCGCTCTTTAACCCGGAGCCACACGATGAAGTTGGAATGATGCTCAAGCGAAGTCGTCACTATCTTATCTCCCCTGTGCCATTTCAAACCACTTGCAACAAGGTTTATGCCTTCACTAGTATTCTTAGTCATAATTACCTCGTCGCTCGACTTGGTATTGATGAAGTTGGAAATTTTGATTCTAGACTTTTCATACTCTTCTCCAGCCCGTTGCTCTAGCCTATGAACTCCTCTTTCCACGTTAGACCTATACTCATGATAGAACTCCATCATCTTAGAAAGAACAGGCTCAGGAGTCAGACTCGACGCAGCATTATCCATATATGCTACACCAGTCTCCAAAATTGGAAAATCCCTTCTAGTCCATTTAACATTCATCATTCACTACAACCTCGTTAAGCAACTATACACCCTCAATCTCATCTAAGAAGTCACCCATAAACACTGTCGTAACAAGAAAATATAAGCACTATCGCGCGCGATAATCTACCTGCTTTTAGATCATTAATTGCTAAGGAACCAACATTTATCGTCTCACTCGAAGAAAGGAAAAACAGATCGCCCAGCTAGAGGCTATTCCAAGTGTCCGAGAAGCCATGAGTAAGTCGCGAAGGAGACAGTGGAAGACACCATCTCCAGAAGATGTTACTGCTACGTTCTTTAAATTAAACATGGAACTTAGGACTAAAGACTTGGTCTGTAAAATCCATAAGGACAACGTTGTCTTACAAGAAGCCTGTAAGCAATGTTTGAGTATCGCAGATTCATCATGAAATCTCTTCACTTCTTTTTGCAGAATTATCAATAAGCAAGCGTTGGAATAACATTTGGAAATTCGGCAGAATAAAAGACTTAAATAAAACGCGTTAACGAGTTTCTATTGCTTAAACAGCCGGGGTGGCTGAGCGGTCAAGGCGGCCGGCTGCAGACCGGCTCTACACTGGTTCAAATCCGGTCCCCGGCTCCAATTCAATTACATTCAGATTTCTTTAAAAAAGTAACCGAAGAATCTTATTTAGAGTATTGTTGACTATTGCCGTAAACAGGTTAGGCTTAATGAAGTATTCAAGAAAAAAGAATTCTAGGATGTACAGTCGTGCTTATGGTGTAACAATCGCCAGTTTAAGCTGGTTTACGCCCTTCTTAGTTTTCAATTCTTGAGCCATATTCTGAACGTCACTTGCAGGACCGTTTACAGCGATGATTTCTAGATAATTGTTCTTGTTTAAGTGTACGTGCATTGAGGAGGTTATTATCTTTTCGAAGCGATGCTGAGTGTCCATCAGTGCACCTTCGATGTCCTTAGCCTCATGATCGTAGGATAGGACGATAACGCCTACTCCTTTTCCCATCTTCTCACATAACCATTTGGACTCGGTTATAAGATTCTGCATTGCGTCCCTAACAGCCTTTGACCTGTCACTGTAACCGACACGCTCAGTCGCATCATCGAATTTTCTTAGGAGATCTGGAGGTATGGAGATGCTTATTCTTACAACTCCTTCTTCTTCCAAAGCTATCCCTCTTTCTTGATGCTTTATTACTAAATAAAGTTTTTAATTTAAAAACGAATTTAATGTCTGAGAGACTGAATTTTGTTGATATGGCTAGTGAATTTTTAGTGAATTTCAAGGCATTGTTGCAAGTTCTAACAGATATTTAAAGCCAAGATAGGTCTTTTCAAGAAGATACTAGGAATAGGATACTTTTAGAAGGCTAAAAATGGGTTGAAAAAAAATAATTCAACTGATACTAAGCGACATCGAGTGCAATCATTTTAAAACATTTTCTGTTCTTTCATTAGTCTTGATAGTATTCAATTGCTCTATTTGTATTCCATGAGATATAAGTGTCACAATAGATACAGAGCCTATAATTCCTCCAATTATTCCACCGACAGCGTGTAAAGCAGCCCATCCGAGTGCACCACCCCATTTAGCGAGTACAGGACTACCAGTCATAAATAATGTGCCAATGATAAAACCTGCCACAGCAGCAGACAGAGTTGAAATCGAAGTCATACTCACGAAAGTATAAGTTGCTTTCCTAAATTCATTCTTGTACCTTATTAGCCACGACATAGCATCGAAGACAATACTTGCAGCTGTAAAACCTAAAAACGTGATGGCAGCTGGATTAAATATGAAGTTAATAATGGTAGCAATTAGTCCGACCATAGTGGCTGAACCTAGCTTTCTTGTCCACCAGACCGTAATTGTTAGGGCTGTAAAACCTATTAAGTCGCAGAGGAACGGCAAGCCAAACATCTGGAAGAAGATTGGTGAAAATATCGCGTTCAATACACCCCATAGAGCTGCACAAAGTGCTATTATAGCAACATCTTTACTATTGAAATAAACCATTTCTAACATCTCAAATCTAGTATTAAGAAATAGCAAAATCGTAATACTTATTTATATATTTTACTAATTCTGAAAATCGATTGATTCAATTATTGTGAGGTTATATAGATGAAAATCAAGCGCTCGCTTACAGCATTAATATCACGCGGAATACAGGCACAAATAATAAAAGCCACTCCTTTGGAAAAAAAGTCATATGCTCTCAAATAATCTGTTGGAAGATGCTGTAAAGTTTCACGGTCATCTTGGTCCCTATTTAATTCTGGGACTAAAAGCAGGTCTATTAGGCATCGACTATCTTGGCAAAGACTATTTTAGGCTGAGTGCAAAGGTGGAAACTGCTTCTCAGCCTCCTCGCTTATGTTTTACAGATGGGATACAATTTACTTCTGGCTGTACTACTGGAAAAGGTAACATTAACATAAAAATAGGTGAAGGGGTTTCAGTAGAATTTACCAGAGGAAACCATAGTATCAGTGTAATCGTTAAAAACGATATTTTAAAGATCTTAGACCAGATAACCTCAGATACACAAGCTGAAACTATTGGGAGAGAACTTCTGCAAAAAACTACTGAGGAGTTATTTCTAATTAAAAGAGATTAGTATCGATTACCCCTCATTTGAGCTATGAATAGACTTATGGTGTTACGTTAACGAGTTTGACTTCCTTCACACCATCAATGATCATGAGGATTTCTGCAAAGGATTTTACGTCAGCAGCATCTCTACGCAACGGGATAATTTGAAGACAATTAGCGTGCACGCTTGATAGGAGCAGTCTGTGGTGTGGGATTGATTAGAACTCTTGAGGTAGGGAAAGTCATCCCAGCGGTTCAAAGAAGTCACATGATCATCATCTAACGTATGATTTAGTGTGTTATTAGAGTCAAATAGACATCTATTAGTAATTTGGACAGAAACGAGTTAAAAAAGAAGAATAACTTAGAATCTTTGGGATTCATAGAATCGTCTTTTATTTCTTCTGAGTCGAGGATGTTGGCAGTTGGTGGAGGGGTGGCTTTAAGTCTGGGGGAAGGGGAGACACGTAGATAGTACAAGCTATCCTTTCTTCGAACTCTTCACGTATAGCCTTTAATACAGATGGTTTTGTAATCAGGTCTAGACCTGTCCAGGCTATTGTATTAGCTGCGAAAATTAGGCTTTTATGACCTATGCTCATTCCGGATGCTGCTGTCCTCTGCCATGAGTGGCCAGGGGCTCCTAATACACATGAGGTAGTCTGAAATTCTACAGTTGGCGTCTGCCAGCTAACATCGCCCACGTCTGTGGATCCTCCACTGGATTCTCCTTCTCCCCATGGATCAGCAACACTCGTGTCCAGAGTGACATCAAGGAGTTTCTGCCAGTCTGGTCTCTTAGACCTTCTGAGTGATGCCCTTTTCTCCTCTGGGCTTATTGACTTGCCCATCTCTTGGGCAAAGGCCAATTCTTCACTTGCGTATGTTGGAGTGCCTATCTCACGCATGTTCTTGACAATTAGTTCGCATAGTCTTCGATTGGGCAAGGTGTTGTAGCAGCCGGTGAGAAACTCGACGGTATGTGCTGTCCCAGCCATAAGATCCGCGCCATCAGCAATCCTTAGAATCCAATTGTAAATGGATTCGACTTGAGGCCTTTCAGGGGCTCTAACATAGTACCAAGAACGAGCGTAGGCAGGAATAACATTCGGCTCGTGACCACCATCCTCTATGACATAGTGAACTCTAGCTTCTTGGATGATGTGCTCTCGCATGTAGTTGACTCCCACATTCATCAACTCTACCGCGTCAGATGCTCCTCGCCCTTGATCCGGAGAGCCTCCCGCATGTGCAGCTTTCCCATAGAAGTGGAATTTAACAGAGTTCATTGCATTGTAACTCGTCAGCACCGCAGAATTCATCGGTCCTGGATGGTGACTCAGCACAACGTCTACATCCTTGAAGATACCGTCTCTTACCATGAATACCTTTCCCACCAGCGTCTCCTCAGCTGGGCAGCCGAAGAACTTCACGGTTCCATTGATATCATTAGCCTCCATTGCCTTTGCAATGCCTATGGCACCAGCCACGCCCGATGTACCGTGGATATTATGCCCACAACCATGTCCTGGAGCTCCTGAAACAACGGGCTCCTTGGTTGGAATAGGCTTCTGAGATAGACTTGGGAGTGCATCGAACTCGCCTAGGACGCCTATAACCGGTTTTCCCTTGCCCCAGCTGGCTACGAAGGCTGTTGGCATGCCAGCGACGACGCGCTGGAGTTTGAAGCTTTCCTTTTCCAGTGTTTCTGCGAGGAGGGATGATGACTTGTACTCCTGCAATCCAACTTCTGCGTAAGTCCATATTTTATCACTAATTTCAGTTAGCCTATCCTGATTCTTTACTATCCAGTTAGTCGCGTCTTCTTTTGGCTTCATTCTATTTACCTTCAGTTATGAGCTATCATCTAGATTACTGGTGGTTGAGAGTTAAGATTATTGGTGAATCATCCTCTCATGTAGTGGATTAAGAAAATTGGGCTAGAAGAGCCTATTAGGGTCAATGGCAACTACCTTTTTCAAGTGGGAGGGTTTAAAGAGCGTGCGCCTGGAAAATAGACTGGACTTGCTATTTGTTTACTTACTCTCTGTCAGTGCCATTTCCGCTACTCTTATGGACGGGGCATAGGTACTACCTGAGTTTTGGAGGTCATTAGCGATAAGATTGATTCCGCCATTGATTATTTTAAAAAAGTTGCCTGAGATGATTACGTCTTTGACTGGCTGCGTTAGTTCGCCTTTCTCTATGAGGAAGCCGTTTGTGACTGTAGCGCTGAGGTCGCCGCTTATTGGGTTTGAGAGCCATTCTCCGATTGTCTCAGTCACATAGAGCCCATGTTCAGTCTCTTCTATCAGCTCTTCAAGTCTGACGTTGGTCGGTTTGAGGGTAAGGTTGTTCGGGTAGGGCGTTGGAAAGCTGGTGTAGCTCCTATGAGCATTGCCTGTAGATAATACTTTATCCTTGTTTGCCGTGTAGTTGTCGTATAGGAAGTTTTTGAGAATTCCTTTGCTGATTATAGGCGTCATCTGCTGCGGAATTCCGTCATCATCGAACTCCCTTGTTCCAACACCGGCTTCTCTGAGGCCATCGTCAACGAGGTTGAAGTTGTCGGAGGAGATTTGACTTTCAAGTCTTCCCGCCCAAGGTGAACGCCTACTCTGAACCGAGTCAGCGGAGAGTGTTCCGCCGAACATGACACTGAGAATTCGTGCGAAAACATCATTCATCCACACGATGGGCATCCTCTCACTGGCGATTGACTTCGCATCCATAGCCTTCAAAGCCCGTTCGGCAGCAGGACAGAATAGCGCTTGAAAGTCAATTTCCCCCCAATTCCTAGTTAAGCGTGATTCGCCAGCTGCACCTTTCTTTCCAGCTTCTTCAGCCTTAACCTCTACAGAGGCAGAGGCAAAGGACTCGCTTCTCTCTAGGGAAGTACCATAGCTGTTGCTGATAGCATCCTTGCCTACGCCAACGGAGATGCTACTCCTAGTCAAGGCTAACCGCTTATCATAACCATGAACCCCATCAATTATCAAAGCAACTGCATCTGCTATCACACTTGGCTTCATCACCTCAATCTCCTTGTCAAATACCCCTTTTACCTGGGCTTTTCCAGTTCTAGTTGGGAGAGAAACCCATTCGTGATTCTGGTTACTCGCCTTAGCGATTGCTAAAGCCGTTCTCACAGCCTGCTTTGTTGCTTTGTCTGATAGAGAGGAGGTTGAGTAGAAGCCGATTCTCTTGTTGACAATGAGCCTGACTCCTAATCCTGTCGACGAGAAGGAGCCCACAGACTCTATCTTATCTGCGAAGGTTATACTATTACCGTCGACTGAAGTGAGGTAGACTTCACATTCATCCGCTCCGAGCTTCTCTGCGAGTTTAACAGTTTTTTCTCCTAAAGAAAGCAAGTTCATATTCTCTCAACTTCCTCCTATAGACATCTTATCTATCCTCACTGGAGGGCCTCCGTGACCTACACGAACCATCTGACCGCTCTTCCCACATCCGCCGAAGAGGCTTGTGCGAATCTCAAAGTCCTTTCCAACTCTACTTACATTCTTAAGAGTTTCAAGAACTAAGCCGCTGACGGAGACACTTCTAACCATCTCGCCAACTTTGCCATGCTTTATGATGTATGAAGGCCCGCATCTGAAGGTAAAGGCACCAAGTCCCACATCAACTTCTCCTCCCATGGCTCCTTTACCACGGATATAGAGTCCCTCATCAATGCCTTCCACCAGCTCTTCAAAGCTATGGTCACCCTTTTCCATGAAGAAGTTAGCCTGCCTGACGATGGGCCTACTGCCAAAGCCTTGAGCTCTGGCATTGCCTGTTGTGGAAGAAACCATTCTATGGGCTGTATCTCTGGATTGTAGAAAGCCTTTGAGAATCCCATGGTCCACGACGACCTGCCGAGTCTTTTCCACCCCCTCATCGTCATAGGGAAGGAAATACCCGCCTTCAACCAGTCCATCGTCTACGATAGTCACCGTAGGGCTGGCTACTCGCTGACCAAGCCTTCCCTGAAGGACTGACTCATTCGTGATTACCAGATCTCCCTCTGAAGCGTGGCCGAGAGCCTCATGCAGAATCAGTCCGATTAAGTCTGGGTCAGAAACGACCTCGTATACACCAGCAGGTGGAGTCTTAGCCTTCACTGCTTGAAGAGAAGATTCTGCGACTTTCTTCGTGAAGTCGCACCAGTCGTTTGAGAGAATGAATTCGAAGCCAGCACAGCTTGATTCTCCATCATAAACGGACTCCATCACCCCGTTGTGGGTGGCGACTGAGGATTGGCTTAGACCCGTCATCATTGTCTCAGTTGTTACTTCACTTCCTTCGGAGGAGAGGAAGAGCCTGTGCTCATGGAACCATCCAAGTCTTGTTGTTGAGTTTCTTATTCCTTCAGTCATAGCTGCCTTGTTGGCGTCTAGAGCTATGCTTATTCTCTCCTCATGTGATACAGAGTCAGGGTCCCTTTTGAAAGACGACTTTGCTGAAGCTTTCTTTGTTCTAGTCTCTGATAGAATCGTGGTTTCAGCTCGTTTCTTGCTAGTTTTGGCTAGTTTAACCGCCTGCGTAACCTTTTTGCTTAGAAGCCGAGGTTCAAGTACTGTTGAAGAAGCGAAACCCATGGCTTTGTCCACGATAACCCTTATGCCTATCCCAGACAATTCGCTTGACTCATATCTCTTTAAAAGGCCATTCTCGATAGTGATCGTTGAAGAATTTCCTGACTGATATCGTATGTCAGCGTAAGACGCACCAATTTTCTGAGCTCTATCAATCAGACTCTTTATCAAATCTAACATTTATTTTTCCTCCAGTTGCGGTAACAAATATAACAATAATTCCAATAAAAGATGGAAACCCAGAGTGTAAAGAAATAGTTTTCCTCTTTTCATTATAATATGATGTAAATCTTAGGCTGGAATCTTCTCCTTTATATCACTATAAAATTAACTAGTAACTATTGAAGTGGTGAAAGAGGGAATATTGATGGAGAGAAGTAAATCTGACATATTCCGAATTTCAGATTGCCCTATCCCAAGAGGGTTGGGAAATCGTCATGAAGGCGTCGACGTTCTTCTGAATCTGATGGGAAGTCATGGCGTGAAGCTTCATAAGACAGAGAAGGAGGGAGACGTCAGCGGCAGGAATGGTTTAATCGATAAGTCAGACTTGGTTTTGATAAAAGTGAATGCCCAGTGGAAGTATAGAGGATGCACGAATTCAGATGTGGTAAGAGGGCTTATCCAGAGAATACTGGAGCATCCAGACGGGTTTGACGGGGAAGTCGTTCTTTTCGAGAATGGACAGAGTGGAGGAAGCATGGACTGCAAGTCGACGTGGGGTGGCAGATACCCTGATAGAGGCATTCATGCAAATGCAGAAGATGAGCACCACTCCTTCTCATATCTAGTCGACGAAGTCTTCAAGGACAAGAGGGTTTCAAAGTATCTTCTAGATCCTATTCGAGAGAAATTCATCACCAAAGATGACCACACAAGCGACGGCTACAGGAAGCTATTCAACATCTCGTACCCATGCTTCACAACAACCAAGGGGAACAGAGTTGAGTTGAAGGAGGGAGTCTGGAACGGAAGAGACTACGACGAGAATCTCAAGCTCATAACAATCCCAGTTCTAAAGCACCATAACGGCTGCGGGATCACAGGAGCCTTGAAGATCTCATACGGTATCCTCTCCATGTCCGATGGCAAGTCTGGTGAACGCCACTATGACAAACTCGGACAGCACTGCGGAGAGATGATAACCAAAGTGAGAACCCCCACGATCAATATCCTTGACTGCATCTGGGTTTCACAAGATTCTTTGGCAGGCTATCCACCTCAGAGCACGACTAGACCCAACCAGCTTCTTGCCAGTATTGACCCAGTTGCTTTGGACTATTGGGCTGCTAAACACGTACTATACCCTATCGACAAGAATGAGGAGCATGACCCTGACGGTTTTGAGATGTTGCGAAGAAGTCTTATTCAGGCTCAAGATCTGATTAACTCTGAGGGGGGCATCAGAGGACATAAGACCACCATGGACGAGTCTGAAATCAACATAATAAACTCAAGATGTCAGGAATAAGAGATAAGGAAATAAGTTAGAGTGCCGTTAGTGAGTGAAAATACAAGGCTTGCTAAAGCTGATCAGACACTTACTGAAAGATCCAGGAGCTGAGATGCCTAGGATAACACTAAAGGCATCATGAACAAAGAAGAAAGCCAATGGGAGTAGTTATATTCTAAAGTGGTAAAGAATGACACAGTGTGAAGTTTGCGGAAAGGATGAAGTAATCCCTTTCGTCTGCTCATATTGCGGAAAAAATCTATGCAGCGAGCATCGACTGCCAGAAAGCCACAACTGTCTAGCGCTACCCAAAACACGGCCTACTAGAATGGGAGCTGACAGAGGCCTTAGAGGATCAAGACAACGCTCTCCATTTCACACCAGCAGAACTGAGATTATACACCTCACAATAGGCATCTTAATCTTCTTTGTAGTAGGAGGTCTAATTTATATAACAAACACTAGAGATCTATTGGTTATAGCCTTTGGCGTAGCATCCGCCTTCATTCTTCACGAGTTAGCCCACAAGTTCACCGCTCAATACTACCATCTCTGGTCAGAATTCCGTTTGAATCCTATGATGGCTACATTGAGTTTGATCACCGCGATGCCTTTCATGCCGATTAAAATTATAGCACCTGGCGCTGTCCAAGTCTTCGGTTACCCAATCACAACGGCGCAGATGGGAAAAATATCAATTGCGGGAAGCTCAGTCAACCTGATCCAAGTTCTAGTTTTCATAGTATTATCTTATTACGCTCGCATGCCAGAATTATTTTATATTGCATTTTTAAATGCGGAGCTGGCGGTCTTTAATCTTGTTCCTGTTTCCATCTTGGATGGAAGGAAGGTTTTTGCTTGGAACAAGACTATCTGGGCTATGGCTTTCACGTCGGCTCTGGCTTCGCTCATTTTTATCCTGTATGCTTAAGTTGGAGAAGAATAGGCGAGTCTGACCCAGAGTTTTGATCTGAAGAGACCTAACCTTGATTATCAGGGGAAAGTCGTTGACGGCTCTACCCAATGCGAGGCAGTACTGAGGTGGAAGCTCTTTCGCTATAGTATTTATTGTCTCTACGTCCACCATAGTGGCTTTAGACACCGTGGCTAGGTCATTCTCATTGGTGAAGTTGAAGAGGAAGATGTTGTCAGCCTGCCTGTATATGCTCTCGTTTATGCTATCGGGCTGATTTGTAATGAAGGTCGTGAAGATGCCCAGATGCCTCATCCTAGTGACGATATCTTCCCAGTAGGTCTCTTTTAAGTAAAGGTGCGCTTCCTCAGCGAAGAGGAAGACAGCTCGCATGAACCATTGATCTAGCATGCTGCAAAGCTTACTAAGCATAAACTCGACGATGACTTGACGAAAACTCGACGGCAACCCCTTCAAATTGATTATAAGGGCTCCGCCATTCTTGACCTTCGTCAGGTAGTCTTCAAGGGTTACAGCTTCACTATTATTGTCAGTGAAAAGGCCTGTACTCACCAAGCTCTCGAATCTTCTGAGGACGGCGTCTCGCACGTAGTTGTTCGATATGCGGTCAACTGCCTCACCGAAGCTCTTCAAGGAGAGGTTCTTGTTTTCTTGGAGAGTATTCCATATTCTGCGGACTTCCCAGGCTGAGGTGGCGGGAAGATCGAGGACCGATGATGCTATGTTCAGTAGGACGCCTAATCCAGCGTACTGCAGGGTAATCTTGAAGTTAACTCCAGGATAGATATTGATGATCGCGTCATTTATGGAGGTCTTAACATCATCTTCAGTGTAACCTAGGCTAGTGTACTCTCCATTGATGTCAAAGACGACGCATGGGCCACCGTGAGCAACCAGATTAAGGACGAGAAGCTTGGACAGATGTGATTTCCCAGATCCTTTCTTGCCTGTTATTATATTCAATTTTCCATCTATTGACGAGAGGTTTATAGCAGTTGCCGCTCCGCCCTTGGAGGTTCCGATGTGAATCGAAGGTGTCTGGTCAATAGCAGCAATCTTAAGCAGCTCTTCATCCGCGAGCCTTCCAACCCGTGAAGAGGAGCGAAATGGAGTCCAAGAGATGTCGTAGCTCAATTCACCTTTTACTAGAGCTCTCCGAATCTTGCAACTGAAGACTTTCGCGTCTTTGATCATATCTACAAAGGGCCTCATGTTTAAGACGTCAAAGTCTTTTCCTTCAATTCCACTAGCTGAAGATTCTCTAAGGATGTCCTCAAGGATTCCGGGGACGTTGGCGTAGCCAGTGTTAACCACTTGGATAATGAGCCCCTTGTCTGTGGAGACGTCTTCGATTATCAAGTAGTCCCCCTTCCTGACATCTTCCGGAGGGCAAGAGATTATTTCGACGTCGCTTCCATCAATCTTGTAGATCTGCATCATATCCATCTGCTCCTTCTTGTCTCATGGCCGAGAATCCACCATAAGGTCCGAAGAGAACCTGGCGGATGTTTGGTCTACATATAACTTTCAAATTGTAGTTTTCAGCGACGAAACGCTGCATTGCTAATACCTCGCTTGCGGAGAATCTTGATAGAACGTGGGCGAGTCTGAGGGTTTCAGGATAGTTCTCCGCTATCAAGTCGTTGCCAAGTAGCCTTTCTACAGCTCTTATTCCTTCTTCCTTAGGAATCTTCCGATCTACGTCTAAGCGGAAGGTGAAGCAGCTTGAGATGAGTTTGGCAGCGTATATTCTACCGAAGAAATGGAGATGGCTGCCATACTGGGAGAGAGCTATCCTATCTATGTCTAAGAGGCATGGTGCATACTTATTGTCAATCAAGTCTGCCATTCTATGTCCCGCGACTGAAAGGCTGGTCTCCTTAGAGATAGCTAGGACAGCATTATTCCTTGATCTGGCGGCTGAGAGGAGCTCGCCTAAGACCGAGATTGGACCGTTAACCGTCCTCGTAGTGAGACTGCCGTCGAAGAGGAGAAGAGAATCTTCACAGGACTCGCAGATTTGCCTTTGAAGCCAACGCTCTAAGATTCCTCTTATACGATCAGACATCTTCTCGACGATAGGAGCCCCAACTGCCTCATCCTCATTGAAGTGAATTTGGCGGAGAGTATTATACAAGGCTTGTTTGTTGGCTTCGCTAATGTGAAAGATAAATGGACCGTGTCTTACGTATTGGTAAGAACCGTTCTCCCTCCAGACAATAGTACCTCTGACTGCGCATAGAGTCCCATCTTTTGTCTCTCCTAATTCTATATTGGATGTATCAACTCCGAAGACAGGCGTCTCATCGTTTAGTGAGTGAAGCGTTATGGGGTCGATGACGCCGTCTTCGTTGTTGGTATTCAATATCAACTTGTCATTGAGACTTCTGAAGTCTTGATCAAAGAGATCCGATGTCTTTGGCTTGAAGCTTGATGCGATTATGCCTTCTAGGGAACCGCGTCCTAGTCGGGCAAAGTCCCTTGGGGTTTGTTGGCTGAGAGTAGTTACCTCCATGTACAAGACCTCCTACAAAGTAAGAAGTGATTAGGCAAAGACTTTTTCGAGTATAAGGAGACAGAATAAAGTAAATTATTTATTAATCTGGAAATTCTTATTTTTTTATCGGTGCAGTTGGACATACTCATCACTATCTAACCTCCATCGTCGTAAGTCGCTTGGCTTCCCACAAGCCTTGCGACCCGCTGCACCCCTATTCTTAAAGGGATGCGCTACTGATTTTCTTATGCTGATTTTATCAGGATGTAACCATATCCTCCGTCGACCATTACTCTTCTCAATACGCCTCTTTTCGTGAGGTCGGTTAATCTTCCTTTCACTGTACCGAGGGGGTAGTGGATGGCGTTGACCTTCATTGCTTCGAGGAGGTCGTTTAGTCTTCTTGGCGATTTTCTTCCCCACTCGGTTGATAGGATTTTTATTATCGCGTCTGGGCAGGGCGTCTCAGGCGATATAGTAATTGATGGATAATCTTCTTCAGCGGTCTGAATTGGCTTGGCTTCGGCACTGATTATTGTGTCTACTGGACGTGCTGAGCCAAGGGCTCCTGTGAATTTGCTGACTATCTCCTGTAGATTATCTATGGTTTTTAGAACGTCTGCTTGGGAACCGCTTAATTCGATTTCATTGTTTCCAATGCGTACTCTTAAGGTGAAGGGTTTTTCGCTCATCTCTTTTCCTTTCCTGCCTTTATTTCTTGAAGTGTCTTTTCAGATCGCATTATTCCAACACTTGTAATCTTGTATTCGCCTCTTCCAACTCTCTCTATTAAGCCGTCATCGACCATCCAAGCCAGCTGATTCGATATGGTTTTAAGTGCTTTTCCAGTCATCTTGGAAAGACCATTCGCTGAGAGGGAGTCGCCGATTATCTTGCCGAGCTTGTTTCCAACGTAGACTCCCACAAGGGAGAGTATTATAGCCTCATCTGCTGGAGACTCGGTAGATTCAAGAACAGCTCCTTCGGGTGTGAACTTTATTATGCCGACTAGTTCTTCTGCGAGTTTAGCGGAGTCTGGGTTGAAGATTAGCTTCCTGGCAAGCTCAAAGGTTGGGTAAACCTTGTTCAGGAAGGTTAGGAATTCTTTCGTGACTGCATCTGGGCTTCCTTCGAAGTCGGCTTTGGCTTCTCCGAACTCCACATGGATTTTGAGATTTAGCTGGTTGCTCATGGCGTGCTTCACCTTACTTATATGGTTGTCTTGATTTTGGGTAAGACCTGCTCCATGAAGGATTTTACGCCGAAGGTAGTAATTCTGTATTCGCCTCTTCCGATTCGGTCCACCCAGCCTAGGTCTACTAGTTCGCTGAGTCTGGCGGCTGTTGAACTGGGCTTTGCCCTTGTTGGCGCTAGGAGGTCTGCTATTGACATGGAGTCGTTTTCTAGTTTTCCAAGTAGATTGCCCACGCTCGCCTTTATAAGGTAGAGAAGAATTGTCTCTCTTTCGCCTAGTTGTTCTCTGTCTGCTGTTATGATTATTCCTTCTGGCGTAATTGAGATCACACCTTCCAAGTCTTTAAGAAGTCTCTCTAAGTCAACCGTGATGGTTAGTCTAGAGATCAAATCGTAGTTAGGCAGGATCTTGCCCATGAACTCTAGGAAAGAGCGTATCACCTCGCTGCTTGTGCCGGTGAACTTTACTTCCATCCCCTGGTACTTTACAACAACTTCCATTTTCCCTTCTTCTCCACTCATATTCATCATTACTTCCTGATTTTCTGTTATTCCACTTTGAGTCTTTGGATTAAGTCTTCAACTGCCTTCTTCCCAGATGTGGTTAACCTGTAGGCTTGACCTTCTCTGACTACACTCCCCTCTTTTCTCATCTCGCTTAACCTTGAACCAAAGCCTGCTGATCCATGTCCGCTTAGATTTAGGAGTCGCCCAATTCCCTTTGGCTCCATAGGACTGGGATCTCGAGCGTATAGGAGAAGAGTTATTGCATCTTTGGTGCTGACTTTGTCTTTTGAGACGATTAGTTGAGGGCCTTCTGAGGAGAGTTCTATTATTCCTTCCAGAGGTTTTTCGCCTTCAGCTGTCATTTCTGGAGTTGCTATAAGCTTGTCTATAACAGCGAGCCATTCTGGGAATGTTTCTAGTCCTTCGACAACCTCGTCTAAGCTGTCACCTTCGACCTCTACGTTGCCGTATTGCCTCTTCACGATTACGCGGACTTTCATAGGTTTTTCTTAATTTCGCTATGCTTAAAAAGATTTCGGTATAACGTTATTTAACGTTAATTAACTTTTCTTAACTGCTAGTCCACTTTTCTCAATACATTAGCTTTAAAGGCTTGATTTTGAGGAGTTGGTTTAAAGTCTTATATTTCTAAATCGCAGTTTCTATTTTGGTCAACACTTTCAAAATTGAGAGATTGTTTAGAGGTAATTTGAATGGAGTATCTTTTAGGCGTTGACATGGGAACTTTAGGCACTAAAGCTGTCCTTTTTGATCTTCTTGGTAATATGGTAACTTCGAGTTATTTTCCTCATCGGGAGCCATATACTCCAAATCCAGCAATTAGCGAGCAGGATGCAGATGATTGGTGGAGAGCAGTACAGCTTTCTGTAAAAGAAGTTTTTAAACGCGGAATTTCGCCTCAAGAGATCGTTGGAATAGGACTCTCGACGCAGGGCGGAGGTCTAGTCTGTGTTGATGAGGGAGGCAAGACGCTTATTCCCGTTATGACTTATGCCGATCGTCGGACGATGGCTGAGAGGGTTGAGCTTCAGGAGCTCCTGAACAAGAAGATTCCAGAAGTGATGAAGGGAAGGGGAACACCGAATAGTCTTGCCCAAATCTTGTGGGTCCGAAAGCACCAGCCAGCAGTGGAGAAGGCTGCAGTCAAATTTATGACATCCCGTGGCTACTTGGGCTACAAACTTACTGACGTCGTAGCCTTCGACGATTATGGATCACGGGGCTTTGGGGGTGACTTCGATTCTATGAAGTGGATTCCAGACATCCTTGATGTCGCAGGTGTATCTGAGGAGAAGCTTGGTAAGATTTACCGTAGTTGGGAGATCTTCGGCAACGTTTCCAAGACCGCTGAAGAAGAAACCGGACTTAAAGAGGGGACGCCAGTTTGCACCGGAGTGTGGGATGGCATGTGCAATATTGTCGGTTCTGGTTTGACTAGGCAGGGAATGGTTATGGACATTACGGGGACAACGGAAATCTGCACGGTATTGGCAAAGGGACCTGGAAAGACATGGTATAAGGATGCTGGACCCTATTTGCCGCCACTGGGAAAGGGACTCTACTACTGGTATTCTTCGCCTAGACCGACTGGAAATATTCTGCACTGGTTTAAGGAGTTTGCTTCTGGGGAGACTGAGGCTTCGGATAAGCTTGGACTCTCAGTTTATCAGTTGATGGATCTTGAGGCTGAGAAAGTTGGAGCTGGCTCAAATAGACTGATTGTATTCCCCCATTTCCAGGGTGTTACTTATGGAGGATGCACTCCAGATTATAATACTAGAGGATTCTTCATAGGCGTCACACTCGCGCATAGGAGAGGGCACTTCATACGAGCGATTATGGAGAGTGTCGCCTACACGTTAAGGCACATCTTCGATGTCTATGAAGAGGATGGGGCTTCTTTGGATGAGGTGCGTGTCTCTGGCGGAGGTGCTAAGAGTGAACTGTGGAACCAGATTAAGGCTGACGTGACTGGTAGGCGTATGGCGCTTATCCACTGTGTAGAGACATCTGCATTGGGCGCAGTTATGCTAGCGAGTGTAGGCCTTAAAGTCCATAAGGACTTTGAGGATGCGGCAAATAATATGGTGCGGATTGCTAAGAGGTATGAGCCTAACAAAGTTAATTATGAGAGGTACAATAAACTATACGAGGTCTACTGGGAAGCCTATAACCAGTTAAAAGGCCCATTCGCGAAACTAGCGGCGATACAGTAAGCACTGGGCTTTCTCTCTCTTTTTTCATCTTTGCATGTCAAGTGTAAATCTATTCATTTAAAATCTATGTTCGAAGAATGCCTTCCAATTATTGGGTAGTAGGAATATGCTGGTTTCCTTTAGGGCATAAAGGCTTAAATCTCCTACCGTAAATTTTTACATATGATTTTTAGTCCGATAGAACGGTTTATTGATGCTGAGGAGTTCTCTAGGGAGACGGTGGGGAGACTAAAAGCAGTAATAGGCAACGAAAAAGTGTATATTCCAGTGTCCGGCGGTGTTGACTCCACATCTGTGGCTTGTTTGTTGTCTGAGGCCGTAGATGATAATTATTTAGTTGCTGAGCATTACGATCATGGTGGTATGAGAAAAGGAGAATGCGAAGATGTAGTTTCGCAGTTGAATAGATATTTTCCAGTTAAATTGTACGATGCAAGCAACTATTTTATGAAGAGGATCATGGAAGCCGGAGAAGATGCTGAGAAGAAGAGGATGGCTGTGAGCACGGGGTACTTTTTAACAGCATTTGAAAGACTGCAAATCAATCATTGTAAGTTTATGGCTGACGGGACGATCGAGCCTGATTGGCTAGAGACTGTAAAACTCGGATTAAAGTGGCAGCACAACATTCCAACTGACGAAATAAAGAAACTATACGAGCAGGCGGGCATTCAATTCATATATCCACTTTACCATCAAGCTAAACCTCAGTCCAGGGCGGTAGCAGGCTATTATGGAGTTGCGTTCAAAGAGAGACAACCATTTCCGGGACCAGGCCTTTATGTGAGATGCGTAGGACAAGTCACTCCGGAGAAAATGCAAGTTCTAAAAGAAGCTGATAGTATCGCTACTCCAAAGTTAGGTGAAATTATTGGAAAAATGGATGTCAAAAGAGACAAACAGTATTTCTGCGCGATACTAGATTCAGACAGATCTCCATTTAAAGAAATACGCGGAAGATCTGGCGGGCTAGAGCTAAAGAACGCCAAAGTCTACAAAACGAGAGTTACTGGCATGTTCAATAACCAGAGAACCTATCGACGACTGTTGTCTGTAGAGTCTGATGCAGATATGCCAGAACTAATTCAAGTTTCAAATGAAATGATCCGTGATAATGTCAGCCAAGAGATAGGTAGAGTAAGCTTGAATCTGAGAAACCGAAGACAAGGGAAATACACCGCTATACTTAGGGCAATAGAGACAGTAAATTTCAAAAGAGCAGATGTTATACCTATTCCGAGAAAGCAATTGGAATCGCTGGCTGACGAAGTACTAGGTTATGTCCCAGAGTTAACGGCCATTGATTTTGATGTGACGCCTAAGCCTGATAGCACAATCGAATTTGAATAGCGCGCAGAACAGTTATCATATCTCATTCTATTTTTAATGGGGTTGACGTCAGCTACTTGTAATAGGGTTTTTAGGTATCAGGTAGTTTGGAATAATTAAAGCATATAGTCGTGTGTGAAAACAGATAAAGTACTTGAAAACTACTTCAAGACTGAAGGCGATTGTTTGTTATGAAATATGAGTTTACTCCATCCAAGTATTTTTTCACATTTGGGCCTAATCCTCCAGTTCTTGAAATATCATCGGGCGACACAGTTGTAACTACCACTGTTGATGCTCGTGGATTTGATAGCTTTGGCACTCTTGTCCCTGAAGAGAAAACGCAGAGAAGTAAAAACACGATTTTCCGTAACCGGAATCCCCTTGTAGGTCCCTTCTTTATCCGAGGAGCTGATATTGGTGATACACTTGCTGTTAGTATTGAGAGAATTGTATTGAATCGGGAGACAGCTTGGTCACGGGTTCAGCCAAACTTTGGCTCCTTTACTGAAGAGGAACTTGGAAAAAAGTTACTGCTGAATGAGCCATTGGAAGAACGCTATTTCCAGTGGACTCTCGACCTCAAAAATAATATTGGAATCATAGAGTTGCCACGAAGTAGGAAGAAGAAGCTGGAGATTCCACTCCATCCATTCATTGGCTCCATAGGCGTCGCCCCGAGATTTGGAAGAATTGAGACTTCCCTAACTCCTGGAGAATATGGTGGAAACATGGATTCTCCAGAAACGAAGGAAGGAACTACAATGTATTTCCCCGTCTTCGTTAAGGGCGCTTACCTTTCTTTCGGCGATGTCCATGCTGCTCAAGGAGATGGAGAGATCTGTGGAGTGGCTTTAGAAACAAGCGCTGAAGTCACGCTTAGAATTAATGTTGTGAAAGGGAAGATTATAGACTGGCCTAGGCTTGAGGATAAGGAGTATATCATGGTTGCTGGGAATTCTAAACCTTTAATGGAGGCTTTCAAGATTGCTCATGTAGAATTAATAGATTGGTTAGTTTCTGAGTATGGTTTTGAAAAGTGGGAGGCGCTCCAGATTCTATCTCAAGTTGGCACTTGTAGAGTCGGCAATGTAGTCGATCCGAAATACAATGTGGTAGCAAAATTCCCAAAGAAATATTTACCATAAGAGATAGCGGAAAAAGATTCATTAATCTCTGATATCAGATCCAAACCTTTCAAATCAACTTCTTTCTCTAGAACGCTAATGA
>JAUPKU010000020.1 GCA_030837285.1 Thermoproteota archaeon
ACCGCTGTTAACATCCAGAGCGTAAACTCTTCCTTCATTCCCAATCAACTTCGCGGTTGAAATCGTGTACGTGCCAGGACCACAACCAAAGTCGAGAATGACATGCCCCGCCCTTACACCTATCTCAAACAGAACCTTGGAAGGATTCTTGTCTAAGAACTGATGCTTATACACTTCTTCTTCTGGATGTTCCTGCAGCCACTTTTTTAAGTCGAAACTTCTCTCCGTTCCCATTTATCAACCTCTGCGATCATAAATTAGTTTGAATAATCGGAATTCTAGCGTACACTGACTTGAACTGAGTCACAGAAACGCTTATGAAAGTTAATACAATATGTCAGCTTCATCGTTCGTCCCCCTTATGGCATTATTTGCGTATATGGAAAAACTGGCAATCATAACCACTGTATCTTCCTTTCTTTCAACAGCAGTCTTTCTTTGCATTTGTATATTCGATTGCCTATGAGCAAAACATACATTTTCTGTTACGTTTTTCATTATTACGCTGATGTACACCCTAAACTTACTCCTTTCCATCAAGAGAAAATGTTTTATAGATAAACAATATTAATACTTTATGTTTAGAAAATAAACAAGAGATCTTCGATTTAACGCGGTCAACCGAAAGAGCGCGCACTCCAAAAAAGGATGGCGCGGGTAGTTTTTAGTTAAGGAGGAAAAAAGATGAAAGTTGCAGTTGTTACAGATGATGGCAAGACTATTTCCCATCACTTTGGAATGGCTAAGTACTATCAGGTATATGAAATTCAAGATGGTATAATCAAGGGATCTGAGAGGAGGCCGAAGGCAGGGCATCACGTTGAAGGAGTGAGCCATCATATGGAGGGCCAAGGAACTCATGGCTTTGACCACGGAGACCCTGCAATCCATAATTCGATGCTGTCAAACATCGCGGACTGCGAGGCTATAATCGCCCGTGGAATGGGGTGGGGTGCCTTCGAAGCTATGAGGGAGGCTGGGTTAAAGCCGTTCATAACAGATATAGAGTCAGTGGATGAGGCTGTTAGAGCTTATATCAACGGAAAATTGGAAAGCCACACAGAAAGACTGCATTGAATCCCTCATGCACTCTAACACATACTTATGGAAGCCTCAAAAAATAAAATCCAGTACGTGTTGAATCAAATATCTGTCCTTGTGCGAAAGAAGCCACTGATAATCTAAAGAATTCTAAATATTTTAAAATATCTTCTTCTTCAATAATAAGGAGTTGGTTAAATTGCATATACTTGAAGTTAGAGATCTTGTAGTTGGAGTTGAGGGTAAGACCATTCTTAGTGGTGTGAACCTGATTCTAGAAGAAAAAGAAAGCTATATCATGTTTGGGCCGAATGGTTCTGGCAAGAGCACACTGATCAACACTATTATGGGTATTAAGCCATATGAAGTATCTTCTGGCAACATAGTGTTCATGGGAGAAGACATTACCAATAAATCTGTGGATGAAAGAGCGAAACTCGGTATCTCTCTAGGGTTCCAATATCCTCCTGAAATCACAGGCATAAAACTATCCGATTTACTAAAAATCTGCTTGGACAAAGATCTGAAGACTGACTTCAATCAAGAAGAAAAAAGTTTGATTGAAGCTTTTAGACTCAGCAATTTTTTAGAAAGGAACATCAATGTGGGCTTCTCTGGCGGTGAGAGGAAAAGGGCTGAGCTGCTACAGATGATTTTCCTTAAGCCCAAGCTTCTTCTCCTTGATGAACCAGATTCGGGAGTGGATGTTGAGAGTCTAAAGCTGATAGCAAGTGAGATCCAGAAATATATTGAGAATAGCGGAAGTTCCACTTTTATAGTCACTCACAAAGGCGACATCCTAGACTACATCAAATCTAAACATGCATGCATTCTCTTAGATAGCAAAATTCACTGCTTCCCTGAACCAAGACATATTTATGAACTCATCAAAAAGAAAGGCTACGACGAATGCGTGAGTTGTCAAGAGAAAATAATAGAGCGCTGGAATAATGTCTGAGAAAAGCGAATTGAAGACCATTCCTCATAAGATACTTGCCGAAGCGTCAAAGGCGGGCATAGACATTAACGACCCAGTCTCAGGTACGCTGCTCCACATCGATCGTGAGACAATATACTCGAAAGTCAATGAGTTCTTCAACGGAAAGATAGAACTACTGGATACTAAAGTTGCTCTTCAGAAGTATGCTTGGCTAAACGACTATATGTGGCAGATCATTGACAGAGAAAAAGACGAGTTTACCAAGAAGGTCGCAACGGATTTCAGCGGTGGCTACTTTATAAGAATATTAAAAAATGCGGAGGTGACCTTACCGCTTCAGTCCTGTCTTATGATTACTGAGCGAGGATTGGAGCAGAAGGTACATAACATTATTATCGCTGAAGAAGGATCTAAAGCAAATATTCTATCAAGTTGCGTTCAGCACTCTGCTGCCGGAAGCGCATCTCACCTCGGTATATCAGAATTCTACATCCAGAAGAATGCTACATTGAACTTCACTATGGTCCATAACTGGACTGAAGAAACAAAGGTGAGACCCCGAAGCACAGCCCTAATAGATGATGGGGGAACTTTTATCTCAAACTATATCTGCATTCGGCCTGTAAGGGATGTTCAAATGTATCCCGTTGCATATTGTAATGGTGAGGAGTCCAAGGTCAGCTTCAATAGTATCCTTTATGCTCAAAAGAAATCATCTCTGGATGTTGGATCAAAAGCAATCTTGAATGGGAAGAACAGTCGGGCAGAAATGATCACCCGCTCGGTTAGCAGGGAGAATTCGATGACGATTGTGAGAGGGTTAATCGAAGGAAACAACGCTCAATGCAAAGGCCACCTTGAATGTAAAGGGCTCATATTGGATGATGAGTCCTACATCCAGTCAATACCAGAGATGATTGCGAGGAAGAAAGGAGTTGAGATAACTCATGAGGCAGCTATAGGCAAAATCTCGGAAAAGGAGATATTATACCTCATGTCCAGAAAACTTACGAACGATCAAGCTGTCTCAATGATAATACGCGGCTTTATGGACGTGGGAATCATGGCACTGTCCAAATCCCTCACGGAAGAAGTTAACAATATGATAAATTTAGTAGCAAACGCGAGTTAAGAACAAAGTCGCTAACAAGAGATCTGATGATCTCCGAATATTCGCACAGAAAGTTATTCCTAAATTTCAGTAGCCCACATTAGAAGAATAGGACATTAGAAAGCGTTCTTAGCGTACTTAAAACGACTTGATAGTGTATAGCGTACACATTGAGTCTATGATAGCGCGCACTAAATCAAAACAAGATCTTAGTAGTCAAACCATTAATCCGTCTCGTAAATAAACTAGGAACATCTAAAAACTAATCGAGAGCCTTTTCTGGTATACCTTAATTTCTTTCTTTGGAATATTGATACTGATTTAGTTAAGAAAGTCTACTCATCAGGTAAGACATTAAAAGGAAGCCTGTACAGAACTAAATTAAACTCTGGAGATGATCAGATGATTCTGAGAGATCCTGTATGCGGAATGCCTATAGATTCTGAAAAAGTAAAATTAAAAGCAGAAGTCTGGGGAAAGCTATACTTTTTTTGCAGCGAAAACTGCATGCAATCATTTCTAAAAGGTCCAAGGATAGCTTACTTCTCAATGGAAATCGGAATCAAGAATGAAATTCCCACCTATAGCGGTGGATTAGGCGTCCTTGCAGGCGACACCATATATTCAGCTGCAGATCTAAGGCTTCCCCTAATTGCTGTTACTCTTGTTAGTAGAATGGGATATGTCAAGCAAAAGATTACTCCTGACGGAGAACAACTCGAATCACCTGATGAATGGAATCCACTTGATTTTCTAAAGTTACTTCCGAGTATTGCATCGGTTCAAATTGAAGGTAGAGATGTTAAGATACAGGCTTGGCTTTATGAACATCAGAGCCCAACAGGGGGAGTTGTCCCTGTATTTTTCCTAGATACCGATCTTGATGAGAACGCTCAAGAAGACCGGGAAATCACAAATTATCTGTACGGTGGCGATGATGAATATCGATTGAAACAGGAAATAGTTCTTGGAATTGGAGGTACAAGGATTCTCAAATTACTTGGATTTAACGTAAGAAAGTACCACATGAATGAAGGCCATTCAAGTCTTCTAACTCTTGAATTACTTAAAGAAAATACTGCAAACGCTGAAAAAGTAAGGGATCTATGCGTTTTCACCACGCATACTCCAGTCGAAGCTGGATTTGATAAATTCTCTTACAGCCTGGTTCAATCACTTTTAGGAAATGATTTTCCTTTGGACGGATTCACGCAATACGGTGGAGAAGAAAAATTGAATATGACTTTGCTTGCATTAAACCTTAGCGAATTTGTCAATGGAGTTTCCAGTGAACATATGGAGTATTCTAAGAGACTTTTCCCAGGGTACTATCTAAGGGCTATCACCAATGGTGTACATTCTTACAGATGGACCTGCCAATACTTCAGGGAACTATATGACAAACATATTCCCGGTTGGGCTAACGAGCCCGAATTACTCGTGAGAGTAAGTGAAATTCCAGAAGAAGAAGTGTGGGATGCTCATGTAAAAGCTAAAGGTGCTTTAATGAATTTTATTAAAGAAAGAAATGGTATTGAAATGGACACTAATGTGTTAACAATAGGATTTGCTAGGAGATCTACAGAATACAAAAGAGCCACTTTAATCTTCTCAGATATTGCAAGATTAAGAGAAATAAATAATCTCGGGAAACTACAGTTAATATTCTCTGGTAAAGCTCATCCTCGAGACACTGAAGGCAAGGTATTGATTAAACAAATTTATGAATATATGTCTCAGTTAAAGAATGATGTGAAGATAGCCTATCTTGAGAACTATGACATGGACATAGGAGCTAAACTCACATCTGGTGTCGACGTTTGGTTGAACACACCTAAACCTCCTCTTGAAGCATCAGGCACAAGCGGAATGAAAGCCGCTCACAATGGAGTAATAAACTTCAGTGTTTTAGATGGTTGGTGGGCTGAAGGTTGTATAGAGGGTGTCACAGGCTGGTCTATTGGTCCTTCACCAGCTGAAAGTATTAGTGAACAAGAGAGGAGACGAAGAGAAATTGAAGATCTATATAACAAACTGAAGTACTTGATTATACCCAGCTTCTACAAAGAAAGAGATGAGTGGATAACTTTGATGAAAAATTCTGTTGCAAAAGTTGCGTATTACTTCAATAGTTATCGGATGATGCTCAGATACATTACAAGCGCTTATCTAATATGAAAGAAAAAGTGTCAGTATCATATAAATAAATTAATGGGCTCCTCGGACAACTTTGATATTTACTTTCTCGCTGATATCTTTTGAATAGAGTTCAAGAAATGGGCAATTATGGACAATACAGTTTCCTAAATGAATGATTTCAGCTCCATTATCTTTTAATTTCTGAGCTTTAGCGATAATTTTTGCTGATTTTCCTTGACCACAACCTCCACATGTATCGAATCCTACTAATTCAATTGTTTCATATTGTTGAAATGGGCCAGTTTTATTGAAGAAAGAAGGTAGACAGTGAAATCCCGCACAATTTTCACTTTGAACGTTACATCGTATAATGCCGATTTTTTTCGTCATCAAACTCACATTCTATTAAAACTTAATCTTTAGACTAGTTTCCTAGTTATTTAACTTCAATGTGAGTAAACAAACCACAGACAATAAAGGAGGAGTTTACAAAAAGATTTCAATTACTTTTAGATTGTTTTTTCAATTTTTCTTTAATGATTTGATTAGCTAACTGGGGATCTGCTTTTCCCTTGGTAAGCTTCATCAACTGTCCAATCAAATAGTGAATTGCTTTCTCATCCACTGCCGCGTCTTGGACAGCTTTGGGATTTTCAATTAAGACTCGATCAGCTAGCAATTCAATATCTTTTCTTGATGCAATCCGAAGTAAACCCTTCTCAGTAACTATTTCGCTAGGAGTTTTACCAGTATTAAGTATCTCAGGTAGAACTGATTTCGCAATTTTTCCGCTAATAGTTCCGTCGTCTATGAGTTTAATCATTTCTACAAGATGTTGAGGAGTGACTTTTGCTTCTTTGATTTCAATGTCTTTTTCATGAAGCCACCTTAAGAGGTCAGTCATCATCCAATTACTGATTGTCTTAGCATCGGGATAGAGTTTAATACATTCCTCAAAAAAGTCAGCCATTGCTTTATCACTTGTCAAAACTCCAGCATCATATGAGGGGATCTTATACAACTTTACAAATCTATCAAGTCTTGCATCAGGCAGCTCAGGAATGATTTGACTTATCTTAGCAATCTTCTCTTTGCTAATTTCGACTGGCACAAGATCTGGCTCTGGAAAGTATCTGTAATCATGTTCAGCTTCTTTCGTGCGCAGCGATATTGTTACTCTCTTGACATCATCCCAATGTCTAGTCTCCATCTCAACTTTTAATCCTCTACTGTTCATTGCTCTCTGACGGGCAATCTCAAAGTTCAAGGCTTTCTCCACTTCTTTAAATGATGAGATATTTTTTATCTCAACTCTATTTCCCTTTTTAATAGAAATGTTAGCATCGCATCTCATTGCACCTTCGAGCTTGCCATCGGAGACTCCTAAATGCTCAAGAATTGATCGAAGTTTTTGAAGGAAGACCCTAGCTTCTTTAGATGATTTTAAGTCAGGTTCAGTGATTATCTCTAACAAAGCTATGCCCGCACGGTTATAGTCAACGAGAGTGTAAGGAGAAGTATCTATTGAACCTAGATGCACCAACTTAGCTGGGTCCTCTTCAAGCTGAATCCTTCTAATTCTGATTTGCTTATTCTCATGATTAACTTGTATGCTTACTTCTCCTCCGGAAGCGATGGGGATTCCGCCAGCTTGATCATACTGTGTAATCTGAAAATTCTTTGGCATATCGGGGTAATAGTAATTCTTTCTAAAGAATAGGCTTCTCTCGGCTATTTCCGATTTTAAAGCAAGAGCCACCATCATGGCATCATCGACGGATTTTCTATTCGCCACTGGTAAAGACCCAGGCATACCAAGGCAGATAGGACAGAGATGAGTATTAGGCTGTTCACCTCTGTACTCAGATGAGCAACCACAGAAAAGCTTAGTTCGGAGATTTGTTAACTGACAATGAACCTCAAGCCCGATAACCACATCTTCAGCAAACTCTTCTTTAGAAAAAACTACTACCGAAGTGATTTTTTTAGACATAGTTTGGCGCTCCGAATATGCATACCTCAAAGCTTTGGTGAATAATCGGTAAATTTACTACACTTCTCAAAAGTGTAAGCCGTTCTAAACAGAACACTTTCCCCTAGCATAGGCCCCATAATCTGCATTCCTATTGGTAGACTATCAACAAAGCCACAGGGTATGGAAATGGCTGGGCATCCTACTAGATTTGCCAGAACCGTCAGGATGTCGCACATGTAAAGAGCAAGCAGATCATCGATTTTCTCTCCAATCTTAAACGGTAGAATAGGCATTGTAGGACCTGCCAAAACATCAAACTTTTTGAAAGCCTTCTCAAATTCCAATCGGATTTTGGTTCTTACTTGTAGACTCTTCAAATAGTACTGGTCATAATATCCCGCTGAGAGAGCAAAAGTTCCTAATAGAATTCTTCTCCTCACCTCGGCGCCAAAACCCTTCTTCCTGTTATTTGAAAAAGTAGTACTCCAATCATCAGAACCTACCTCAGAGGAATAACCGTACCTCAGTCCATCATATCTAGCTAGGTTTGAGCTGGCTTCAGAGGTCGCAATCAAGTAGTATGCTGGAAGAGCATACTTGACTGTTGAAAGAGAGAATTCGCTATATGATGCTCCTAACTTTTCAAGACAGTCAATCCCTTTCCAAACGATCTTGACTATACGTTCGTCAACTCCTTCTCCAAAGAATTCCTCTGGCACTCCAATCTTCAATCCATCAACATCTTCTCGTAGGAACTCGCTATAATTTTGAGTCGAGGCTCTAATAGAAGTTGAATCTCGCTGGTCATAACCCGAGATTACTTCAAATAGTAGCGCTAAATCATCAACACTTCTAGCCAGTGGACCTATTTGCTCCAGACTATTAGCATATGCTATCAAACCAAATCTGCTCACTAAACCATAAGTTGGCTTAAGTCCAACAGTAGAGCAGAAGCTAGCTGGACATCTAACTGATCCACCAGTATCACTTCCTAAAGCGATACTTGATTCTCTCGCCGAGACCGCAGCAGCGCTTCCACCTGATGAGCCACCTGGAACATAGGCAAGATTCCATGGGTTTTTTGTAGTACCGAAATAGCTGCTTTCTGTAGAAGAGCCCATCGCGAACTCGTCCATGTTTGTTTTTCCCAAGATTATGGCGTCTTCTTTTAGAAGCTGCTCAACAACATGAGCATTATATGGTGGAAGAAAATTTTCAAGCATCTTTGAAGAGCAAGTAGTACGTACATCTCTTGTACAAAGATTATCTTTAATTGCGACAGGTACTCCAACAAGTTTTCCTAGTCGTTCCTTTCTTTTGACTTTTCCGTCAATCTCTTTTGCTCTTTGAAGAGCTGCATCTCTATCTAGAGTAATAAATGCATGAACTCTACTTTCAACTTCATCTATCCTCTCAAAGAATGAGGATAAACACTCTTCGGCTGAACTCTCTCCTCTAGATATTTTAGTTACAATTTCTTTAGCTGATAAATTATAGGAGGACTTCATTCAGAGTCACTTTAAATTATTCTGGAAGCTTTAACGTAACCTTTCTCCTTCTTTGAGGCATTCTTTAATGAATATTCTCTGGAGAGGGAAGGCTCAACAATATCCTCGCGAAAAACATTCTCTAAATTTTGAACATTAAAGGTTGGAGGAGTACCCTCTGTTTCCAACTCATCTATTATCCTAAAGTATTCTAATATGGTGTTGAATTGTTCTGTGAAAAGTTTCTTCTCTTCTTCCGACAATGTTATCTTCGCTAGCCAGGCAATGTGCTCAACTTCCTTCTCTGATATGCTCACCATCTTTTTCATCTTATCACATTGGAAATAAACTTCAAATCAAAGTTTTAAACCTTCTTCAATGTTTAAACTTAGTCAGAAGAATTCCATAACATCTCCAAAGCGATGACCAAAGAGATGACATAACTCCTAATCCCTCAAATCATGTTTGTAAAGAAGATATCGAAACGATCACTTTCTATTGTTGGCTATCTGCTCTACTTTATATATAGTAACGCACACTTTCACTGATTTTCTAATACCAATATCTTTCAATGCTTCTATTATAAACTGAAAGAAGCACGCACTGCTATAGTAATATTTTCATCATGCACGATTTTGGATTTTATTCAATGCCAAAAATTCTTTTTGCAGTTCGCTCATACGTTTCTAAGTCTGATTGACTGAAGAGCACGAATGAAACCATCTCAAATTCATTTGCTTCCAAGAATTCCTTTACTGTTTTTAATGCTACATCACACGCTTTATCTAGGGGGTAACCGAATGCTCCTGTACTAATAGATGGAAATGCTATGGTCTTCAAGTCTTTTGAAACTGCTAAGCTCAGAGAATTCTTATAGGCTTCTGCCAAGAGCTTTGACTCGTCATATTTTCCTCCATGCCAAACAGGCCCAACTGTGTGAATAACATGTTCTGCCTTTAGATTTCCTCCAGATGTAATCACTGCTTTTCCTATTGGCAAACCTGTTCTCCACTCTTTTTCGCGAATAAGTTTACATTCTTCAAGAATTTTCGGTCCTCCCTTTCTATGAATTGCTCCATCAACTC
>JAUPKU010000177.1 GCA_030837285.1 Thermoproteota archaeon
AGCTGCTCCATTGGCAATATATGGAAACTTCTTCGTAGAGAGAATACTAAAGATAGACGACCCTGTTGGCGCCTTCGGTATCCACGGCCTCAACGGTCTCTTCGGCCTGCTCACAGTAGGACTATTTGCGGATGGCACATACGGCGGAGTGAAAGGTTTCTTCCTCTTCGGAGCCGCTGGAGCTGGGCAGTTAGCCGCTCAGTTAGTTGACATGGTTGTAGTCGCAGGCTTCAGCTTCACGATGGGATTGATAATCTTTGGCATAATCAAGCACTACGTTGGACTGCGGGCTCCAATCGAAGACGAAATTGAAGGACTAGACATCAGTGAACACGGATTCTCCGCATATCCCGAGGTTGTCATGAAAAAGGAAGACCAAGCGTGGCTTGGTGCAGATATCGATGGACTTGATCTGACCGAACGCGAAGTCTCTGGTTTACCAGAAGATTTTCGCGGAGCAAAGAGACCCAACTATCCTGAATAAAACAAAGAAGATAGACAAAATACGTGCTCTCTGGAAACAGCTTCATCACTCACCACTCTTGAATAAACTTGGGAGAATGGGAAAAAGTGAATTGTCAACTGACACTGTTCCAAATAAAGGTAGACCTAAAAATCCCTAAAATTTTTTTATTTTAAATTTTTTTTAGAATTCTATTTTTTGCGAAATTGCTCGATGGTGGGAATGTTAATGGGTAATTTTTCCCTGTATTGGATAGTTAATATTTTTTAGGTTCTAAGAAAACTCACTTAACCCATCATGAATTGAAGGCTCTACTTTCTATTCCTGATAAAGGAATAGTCAGATGTCTCACTGTGTTTTTTGATTTCCACTCTTAGTTTGGTAAAATCCTCTTTGATTTCTGTCTCAAATCCCATCTTATCAAGTATCTCTTGGAGAAGTAACTTGGTGAATTTTTTTTGAATTTCTGAGTAAAGGACTAAAGTGAAACGTTCCTTCGTTTCTCTATTGATTCTAAAGAAATTGCAGGTTTCAAGACGCTCAAGAAGTCCCTCTACACTGGTTATTTTTCCCTTCAGCTGTTCAGCGTGGGAGTCAGCAACCTTCTTGCAGTTATCCCAAAAAGCCTCTTTCTCGGGTGAAGATTCGACGAGGGCGAGAAAGAGAAGCCAATGGTCCATGTCTAAAATCACGTGCTCACTACTGAGTAACATGTCCATGTATGTGTAAAGTTTCTTTCTTATCTTATCATCTATTATGGCTTGATTTTCACAATAAAATCGCAATGCCTTTCTAATTAATTCACTCTGGGAAAAACCTGTCTCCTTCTTTGCATTCTCAAAAAGGTCAACGGTTTCTTCATCAAGGGCAATGGTTATTCGAGTTGGAGTTTTCAAGAATTTATCTCCTTTAAGAAAGACTTGGGCTGTCTCCTAAGTGCTATTCCCAGATTTGTTTCTATCGGAAACAATGATCTTGTAGAATGGACATTTGTCATTCCACTCATTGTAGACTTCAGCGCACTTCTTTTTGTTATCTGCTAGACACGGTGTCTTCTCAAAGTATCTACATTTCAATTTCATATCTCCAACTTGATTAACATCGTCTCTTCTTTGGGATGACAGTTAATCTTCAACTCTTTCAACAAATGTTTCAAAGTGAAGTATCTTTGTTTGACTTTGTTTTAATTTCTCTTCTATTTCTTTCAACTTTCCAGTATTTGGAATCCATGATTCCACTACCACATCATACCAACCATATATGGATCTTCCTTGTATGAAGAATTCAGCCTGATTGTGAAGTTCTTCTATGACTTCAACTGAATCTCCGAATTTTGTTTGTAAGAGGACATTTGCCTTCACTCGCTGCGATACCATCCACTTTGTTCGGTCTAGGTTTATTTTGTCTATTTTCTAACTTTATAAATAAAAAAAATATGCAAATATTTATGTATTTCCTTTATATTTGTTTAATAATTTGCATTAGTAATGATACAATTGTCTTTGACGATAAAAACTCGGTAATTTTATAGGAATTAGTTGCTGATGCAGGTGCATATAAAGACGGTTTATTGCTAGTTAATGCTAGTTTGGAATTATGCCTCTTGAAGTTGGCGCTAGTTCATTCTGCGATGCTGAGGTTTATTTGAAAGCGCATGCTAAATTCCAGCAATCACTTAAAATTCAGCCTACAAGTAATGAAGCCCTAGATTTTCAGTAAAATACAAACTAAATAAGATGATTCGCGCGCATCTCAAGCTGAAAAAAGAATTTCAATGTTATAACTTACCCTTTAAGAATAAAACAGCTATCTATCTTTATGATAAAAACGATTTCAAGAAAGCTAGAAGGGTTTGTTCGCTCTGTTGATTCTGGAATCCTCTTTGATAACATTGAGGGCGATGTTTGCAGCTGTTCTTGTGATGAACGGCATGACCATAAGATCACTGACAAACTCATCTAACGCATGTCTATCTCTAAATCTAGCTGTTATGGCAATGTTATAATCCCCAGTAATCTTGTAGACTGAAACAACATTGCTCATACTGACAATCTCTTCCTCGAATTCAATAAGACTCTTTCCATGTGCCTCAATCAAAATAACAGCTGTCAAACCATACCCTATCTTTTCAGGATCGACTAATATCGTAAAGCATTTCAATACTCCCGTTTCTTCCAACCTTCTGATACGGTTAAAAACTGTCCCCGAAGCAATCCTGAGTTTATTAGCTATATCCCTGTAATTTGACCTTGAATCTTCCTGCAATATTCTGATAATCTGTAGATCAATATTATCCACATTCTGTGTTGACCTTCTTTTCATTTCAACTTGCCTTCAAGATCTATTTTTAACTCGTAGTCAGACTTTCGTTCGCTTCACCTTATCTGGAACATTGGACAATAGCGGTGCTCATTCTAGTTTCCTCATTTTCAAGATTGACAAAGTCGTTTTTCGCTCTTCTCCTGAAATCTTGCGGGTCAGAAGTTTCATAGATTCATACACGCACACTATTTGGGAGTAGGATGAAGTCTCATCTTCAAGTAATGAACTATGACCTCCATTGTTACAGCTCTTCTTGAGAGGATTGCCCATAGAGATTTTCAATTGTGTTACATATGAAACAGTGGACAATCAGTCAATAATTTAAATCTAGTTGAGACAAATTCATAATAATTATGAAAAATAAATAACAAATAGTGATATTTAGACAAGCATTCCTTACATTTAATCAGCGAGTTCGTAGAGCAGGTTTTGATGCTGAAAAGAAAAATGGTTTATTAAGACAAATCAGCCCGCACTAACACACAATAGGAACGAGATTGAGGATTTTGACGCGCGCTTCATTCTCAGCGTATGCGTCGATCTCCTCCGGGCTACCATGCTTCTCTATTTGGTATCCATTCCCTCCCTTTTTGTTGTTGTTCCATGAAAACGATCTGATTCGTGTCACTATGGTGATTGGGCGTTTAGCTATACGCCCAGAAATTGTCTTTACAAGAAGGGCTATACGATGTTGAATATAAGCCTCGATTGGCATATGCTCGAAGCTATTTTCTAGGGTATTCTGATAGAGATCCTGATCTTGATGGGTTGGAGAAGTTCTATGTTGAATGGTGAGATTACAATGAGTATGTGGTCGTACAGAAACAAACTGATAATCTGAGAATAGAGGGTGAGATTGACAAAGAGACAATCGCTGTTAAATGCTCTAAACGAGGGAACGATGTCTATTGGTGGAGAGTATGGAAACGCATCAAGAAATTATATGATCTCAAGACACAAACGCTGTTTGATCCGCATAGTAACATTAAATTATCTAATGTCTTGTTCGCTACCCTTACTTATGATGTGAAACAATCAAGTATTAGTAATGCATGGGAAACTGAAGGCGAGGACTTCAACACGTGGATACGAAACCTAAGAAAGAAGTTTGGGCGCATCTCATATTTTCGCTCATTAGAAGCCTCAAAGAAAGGTTATCCTCATATCCATATCTTAATGATTTTCCACGATTACGAGCTCAAGGTTTTACAGATTAGAGGCAAATATCGGATTCTTGAAAAAGAAGAGTTTGAAAAGTCATGGCACAGCTTTGTTGATGTCCAAGCGATAAGACAATTCAGAGAAGGCGTCAGATACGTCACAAAATACTTGACAAAGACAAGGAATGGGTCTAAAACTCAGGTTCTGACCTTAGCTTTGTGTTGGCTTTTTAGAAAGCGATCCTTCGCCATAAGCGGGGACATGGAAGAAC
>JAUPKU010000178.1 GCA_030837285.1 Thermoproteota archaeon
AAGAGAACTGCTGAACTGGAAAATGTGGAGTGCTTGGATCAATGTTTTTTGATTGACATTTTAACAAAGAGTGAGCAGTGCAATGGTTGCATTGTTATGTGTAATGGGGAATTATTGATTCTTCGATCCAATGTGGTTGTAATGGCTGCAGGCGGTTATAGTGGATTATTTGCTCGTTCGACAAATGCTATTTCAGCTAATGGTGATGGGATTGCGGCAGCTTATCGAGCTGGAGCTGCCATTGCGGATATGGAGTTTGTTCAGTTTCATCCTACGGCGTTTACAACTTTATCAGGGAGGGTATTTCTATTAACGGAGGCACTTAGAGGGGAAGGAGCAGTTTTACGGAATGAGACAGGAGAACGATTTATGTTTTCTTATCATCCCGATGGAGAATTAGCTCCTCGTGATGAAGTTTCTAGAGGAATTGCCAGTGAATTAGCCTTGGCAAATAGAGAAGTTGTTTATTTAGATGCTAGGCACCTTGGGAAGGAATATTTGATGGACCGATTTAGACAAGTCTATTCGGAATTAGCTGAAAATGGTCTTTACATGGAAAGGGATGAAATACCTGTTGCTCCTGCAGCTCATTATACGATTGGTGGTATAGTGACCAATCTTTGGGGAAAGACAACAGTACCTAACTTATACGCTTGTGGAGAGACAGCAGCGACAGGGGTGCATGGAGCTAATCGCCTTGCGAGTAATTCGTTGCTGGAAGGGGTTGTATTCGGACGTAGAGTTGCACAGGATATTAATCAGAATTTCCCTAGTGGAGATATATGTAAGATGATGCCTGACATAGAAGGCGAAGCAGCGCCATATAGACAGGATACCATAAAATTGGGGTTGATATTAGATCGGGTAGCAGGAGTTGTTCGAAAGGGAGAAGACATGAAGCAAGTTCTTGGTAGTTTGCAGCAAAAGGTTGCTGGTAGGAGGTTCTCGTTACTAAGTGTCCAAGAATATCAGGCATCTAATACTTATCAACTAGCGGAGTTATTACTTGAGGCAGCATTACTAAGATGTGAGAGTCGAGGTACTCATTATCGTGAGGATTATCCAGAAATCAATGATGTAGATTTCAATAGGCATGTGATTCAGCAGTGGGGAAAGAGGGCGGTTTTGGGATGAATAAGCTGGCGTTAGATGATTTATTGCGCATGGCACTAACAGAGGATATAGGTTTTGGTGATATTACTAGTGAGTCTATCTTTACTGAAGAACATATTTCTCAAGGATACTTAATTGGGAAAGAGAGTCTTGTTTTGGCGGGGATGGAGGTATTTTCTCGAGTTTTTGCACTACTAGATGATAGTGTCAAGATAAAGCCATGTTATACTGATGGAACATTTATCCGAGAAAAAGAAAGGATTGCAATAGTAGAAGGACCAACTCGAGCTTTATTGGCAGGAGAAAGAGTAGGACTTAATCTTCTGCAGCATATGTCAGGCATAGCTACTCATACTAGGCGATATGTAGACGCTGTAAAGGAATTTTCTACAGTTATAGTAGATACACGAAAAACCACACCTGGTTTACGTATGTTAGAGAAATATGCCGTAGCGGTTGGAGGTGGCCAAAACCATCGTTACGGCTTGGATTCCATGGTACTCATAAAGGATAATCATATTCAGGCTGCCGGAGGAATTTTGCCAGCGGTCCAGCGTGTACGTAATCATGGGTCTTATTATAGGAAAATTGAAGTAGAAGTTGAAGATTTGCAGCAAGTAGAAGAGGCTTTAGCAGCTGATGTAGATATTATTATGCTGGATAATATGAGACTACCGATGATCGAGCAAGCGGTAAAAGTGATTAATGGTAAAACATTAGTAGAGGTTTCTGGAAATGTAAATTTAGACAGAGTAGCTGATTTGGCGGCTACTGGGGTAGATATTATTTCAAGTGGTGAATTGACTCATTCAGTGAAAGCGGCAGATATTAGCATGAAATTAGAATCAAATGAAAAAGGCTGCTGACAGTTGTCGGCAGCTTTATCTTCTAATCGGGATTACTGATGAATCTTTTACAGTTGTGAATTGCAAAAGGAAAATAAAATGATGGGAGGAATTGTAGAGGCATTTGTAGTAAATGTACACTTCATATGAAAATATAAATAAAATAGAATCATTATCTTGGAGGAGTATGAAAATGGATACAACTAGGGAAAATGCTTGGAAGCTTTTAACAACTCATGTGAAAGAAAAACCTCTGTTAAGTCATTGTCGTGCAGTTGAGATTGCAATGCGTGCCCACGCAAAGAAATATGGCGAGGATGTAGAATATTGGGGTGCGGTAGGCATATTGCATGATGTGGATTTTGAAAAGTATCCTGAAGAGCATCCTAGTAATGTAGGACAACTAGTAAAGCCTCATGGGTATTCAGAGCAATTTGTTATCGATATAGAATCTCATGCTAGGGATTGGGAGCCTGAGAGAAGCTTATTGCAGAAGGTATTATTTGCTGTTGATGAAATGACTGGCTTCATTATTGCTTGTGCTTTAGTTCGACCAGATAAAAGTATTGAAAACCTGCAAGTGAAATCTGTAATGAAGAAAATGAAAGACAAAGCCTTTGCCAGAGCTGTAAATCGTGAGACAATAGCTCAAGGGGCAGAAATGCTAGAGATCAGTTTAGAGGAACACATTGGATTTGTATCTGCCGCACTAGCG
>JAUPKU010000179.1 GCA_030837285.1 Thermoproteota archaeon
CATCATCCCATGCCATCTCCTTGGGAAGCTTGTGGACGAAGGCAGCCGGAGCAGCAGCGTACTCCGCCATCCCCCCACTCCTTCTAACTTGAGTAGGTGATCTACAATCATAGGGACGATAGCTCCTGCATGACTCACACTTTCCACATGCATTCCAGTACCATGGGTTTACGGTTACATGGTCGCCAACACTAATATTCTGGACACTTTTTCCAACCTCAGCTATTTCGCCGACAAACTCGTGCCCAAAAACGAAGTATTCTTGACCAGGTCTGAAAGACTTCTGAACCTCTTCCCATGGCCGAACTGCAGAAGCCACATCGCTCCCGCAAATACCGCAGGCTTTAACCTTAATTATCACCCACCCGTCTTCAAGAGATGGATAAGGGATTTCCATGACATCACATAATGCTTCAGGCTTTGACTTTACAATAGCTTTCATCATGGCTCACTTCTAAATAGATGTTAAGTGATTGTTGTAATAAGACTTGTCCAACATCCAGCAGTCTTTAACATGATATGATTGTCGAAACGTTTAAATGAACTCAAAATGCCTAATTCACCTGTCAGAAAGGGCCCGTAGCTCAGCTAGGATAGAGCATCGGAAAGAGGAAGGGAAAGAGTAACTCAAGCCTCTACTCTTGGTGAAGCTTTTATCCCAACTGGAAGAAACCCGGTGGTCGTGGGTCCGATTCCCACCGGGCCCGCTCCATTCTTTCATTAGGTTTTAAGCATGATCCAGAATAATATAGTCAGGAAGTGAAAGAATTAGCTATGTCTAACCTCTCAAATGAGGAGATTATCAAAGAATTATGCAAATTCGATACGGCAACTATCTGCAATGTCGTGGCGACTTATGCTGGGACTGACCTTTGTCTCTCTCTTTACGACTCGTGGCGTGGCGAATACTACACTGATACCTCACTTCACTGCATGTACCCCGAACTGTATCCTGTATGTGGTTATGCTGCTACAGCTTGGTATTCAGATCGGAGACCAGAGAATACGGACATTGGTCGTTGGGCCTTGCCCGAACATCTAGACGCTACTCCGAAGCCAATTATACTCGTGACTAAGCAATCATACTCTCCAGGGCTTAGAATGAAATCAGGCCTATTTGGTGGCAATATGACAGCACAATTCAAAGCTTTCGGAGTAATAGGCGTGGTTACAAACGGTCCCATGAGAGACTTGGAAGAAATCAGAGATCAGAGAGTTCAATACCTTGCGGCAGGATTAACGTCGGGGCATGGGGCGCTGCAACTCCGAGCAGCCGGAACCCCCCTAAAGGTGGCGGGGATGATTGTTCAGCCAGGAGACATCATCCATTTGGACCAATGTGGCGCTGCGAAATTCCCAGCAAAATATTTGCCAAAAGTCTTAGAGTACGCTCAAAAGCTAGTCGAGCGTGAAGCTAAGAATAAGGCGATGTTTGAAGAGTCGGGATTCACATTGGCAAAGTGGAAGGCAAACGTGGAAGGAAAGAAAAGTTCTTAGTTTTTTAATGAGAAGTGAGTTGCAACTCTAACTGTAATCCTTTGACGTTCCGAAGTAGTCAACCTTGTAGTGATTTCTTTCGATCATGCATCGTGCGCTAGTAGGATCTTGAAAAGCCGTCGGAGGGCGCGCTTCTATTTCTCTATTTTGACTGGGTTCGAGAGAAGACCTATTTTTTCTATTTCCACTTCAACGAAGTCTCCATCTCTTATTTGTGCTGGAGCGCCAGACGTGCCAGTGAAGATCATGTCTCCGCGTTCTAGGGTTACAACCTGGCTGATGAAGCTTATCATGGTTGGTAAGTCAAAGAGTAATTCGGATGTGTTGCATCTCTGTCCAACTATTCCGTTCACACGCGCCACTATGTTGAGATTCGATGGATCTATGTCAGTGACTATGTATGGCCCAATCGGTCCAAAGGTGTCAGAGGATTTGGCGCGCCACCATTGAATATCTCCCTTCTGCCAATCTCTGCAGCTTACGTCGTTACCGCATGTGTATCCTAGAACATAGTCCATAGCATTAATTTTTGATACTTTACTACATTTCTTTCCAATGACTGCTACTAGCTCTGCTTCTTCTTCAACTCTTCCAGCTTCTCTTGGTAGTATAATTGTCTCTCCTGGTCCTATAACGCTGGAGGGCACCTTGTAGAAGGGTTCGGGTTTAGTCGGAGCGTTTCGGTCATGCAGATGAGTTTTGACATTTAGCGCAATAGCCAGAATCTTTGATGGTACAAACGGCGACAAAATTTTTACTTTAGAAAGTGGAGTTTCTTCGCTTGTAAAAGTGATCCTGTCAAAAGGGCTGCCTTTAATCTGCTTAACTATATCATTATCCACTACCCCAAAGAAGACGTTACCTTTAATTTGATATCTAGCAATATTCATCAAATCTTCCCTCTGTCACTTAATGTTCTGTGTTACTTACTTAAATTTCTTAAAGTTGCGATAAAAATTAATGAGTCTATCGCTTACATGATGAGTCTAGATTTTGTGTAGAAAATAAGGCGCATCCTAAAATATACATCATGGATGAATAATTCAAACTTCTATTATTCTCAGCATTCTCTCTAGGCTCCGAGAGCATGAGGTGATTTAGAGGTTTCCGAGTTCGAGGGGTTTAGACTTGCTCTTAAGTGGATATTGTGTTCCGAAGGCCTCTATAATGACTGCTCGCAGCGTCCTTGGTTCGGGAGTATTCTCTTTAGAAAGGATATTGACTTTTTGATTTCGAATGTCTCTGACGATCTCATAGGGATTCCCCGTATTAGATGAAACATAGAAGTCTTTCTCCTTCAAAGTGAAGTGGAACGTCACCATTCAAATCACCCCTACTGTAAACAACTAGGTAGCTAAATGAGTTGGTTACATCGACTGGATGTATTTAAAATATCTGAATCAACTAACCTGCCTTAATCTTAGGCAATCTCACACTAGATAGAGTCGTAAAATGACGAAGTAAATAGTAATGTGCCATAATATTTCTTTTTGCTAAGTCTTCTGAGAGTGACAATTTATTTTGAGAGAGGATATCCCAGTTCTTTCCAAGATCTCATTGCGCCCAAGAAGTTGTACACTCTCTTGTATCCATTCCTGAGGAGGATACTTGCCCCAATGCTCGCCCTAGTCCCGGATCCACATATTACAACTATTGGGAGGTCCTTAGGGATTTCTTTAATCCTCTCTTGTAGTAGACCGACGTAAATGTTTTTTGCGAATTTGATGTGACCTTCTTCATACTCGTCTTTGCTTCTCACATCAAGCAAGAAGTACTCTTTTCCCGAATCCAGCCATGACTTCAACTGACTGAAGACCACCAGTCTCAGAGATTCTATGGGATAACCGATCGAGTACCAAGATGACAAACCACCTCCCAGGTAGCCAACAACATTATCATACCCTATACTAGCTAGGCTCTTGGACACGTATTCAAGGTCGTCAACATCATTCGTCACTGCCAGAACAGGCTTGTCAAACGGAAGGAACCAACCAGCGAAAGAGAGAACATCAACTGGAATATTATATGAACTAGGTATGTGAGCGCCTCCAAAAGCCGATGGAGAACGAACATCCAAAATAACAGCGCCGCTATCCATTTGACTCCTAAACTCTTCAGCGGAGAAAGCTTTACAGTTCTGGCCGGCTCCTAGGAAAGGCGCGCCCTCAATGTTATAATGCTCCATCAAGCGGAAGTAAGGAGCATACTCATGACGCTCGTTGACCTTGTATTCGATAAACTCTTCCTTCGACAATCGGAGAACAGGATTCATCAATCGCTCTATACCTAGAGTGCTCCATTCTCTACTAGCAATGTTGGAACCACAGACAGAACCAGAACCATGAGCAGGACACAATATAACATGATCTCCTAAAGGCAGAATTCTACCGACAATACTCATAAAGAGGCTCTCAGACCACTCACGCCTCTTATCCGGCCCTCCAAAATCAGTACGACCAACATCGTTCACAAAGAGCGCATCCCCAGTACACACGAGTACAGCCTCATACCCCGACTCCAAGTCAGCAACAATGTAAGACATACAACCAGGCGTGTGGCCCGGCGTGTGGATAGCTGTCACCATCACATCGCCAACTCTGAATTCCTGATTATCCCTAAGAACATTACCATACGTGAAATCAGGCCAAGACCCATGATAAACCTCGGCTCCAGACAGGTGAGCCAACTCCCTTGACCCAACCACGAAGTCCTCGTGCCTGTGAGTTTCAAAGATATATCTTATGTTCATGTTCTCCCGCTGTGCAGTCTTAAGATAGATGCTGCAGTTACGCTCCGGATCCACCACAACGGCATCCCCTTTAGACCCTATAAAATAGGAGAAGTGAGAGACAATCTTCGACTTGAACCTTTCAACAAACATAGTTAGCTTCTTGTAAAACTCACCTAAAAAACTTTAACACATTATACGAGTCCATAACAGAAAGAGTCCCAACAGTTTGAACGCACCTCTAAGAAGATGCTAACACATAATGCCTCGTAAACTATGGGCACAGCCATAAGTCAATAATAAGTTAAAGAGTTACTCTTCAATTATCTCGACGTTCGCCCTAGGCACTACAATTCGTCTGCCACCCGCCAGATCAGCTTCCAAGACGCGGAGATTAGCCTCAGACTCTACTTTAACTGGCTCCACGACAAGCCTTCGGACGAGCGCCAATAAGCCAAAGTATGGGTCTTTTATGATTCGAATGAGAACTCCAGGCTTCAGCTCCACCTCTGCCCCCACGTCAGTCTCAGGCACCTCTGACGCTAGAAGCTCCGGTCGAGGTATGATCTCAGGCCTTATGACGCCAGCCCTTATCTGAGTGGCACTATTAATGTACGTAAGCCTGCCACTGAATCGTCTGAGCAGGTCGAATGTCTTCTCTGCCATGCTCATCCGCCCGAATCCTTCTGTTAATACTATCGTTAATCCAAAGTCTTCGCTTCCAGTGATCGCCACACCTATATCATGTCATGTTATTCCTGTCAGCATCTTATACTCTACGCTGCCTGCGATAATTCCCTTTACGCCCATCTCAATCGCCTTCTGCAGCCTCGGACCTTCGATGAGTGACCCCCCACAATTATCTTGCCCTTTGACTCTCCATCAATGACCTCCGTGGATACCACATCTTCTGGAGACTTTGCCTTTATCACAAGCTCTCATTTACTTCTCCTCCGACGCCGAATTTTTCATTGATTAAGGCTGCAGAGGTCTCTATAACTGCCTTTCTACAGAGAATGACCTCTGTCACCCTTCCGGAGATGAAGGCTTCAA
>JAUPKU010000180.1 GCA_030837285.1 Thermoproteota archaeon
GGAAAAATCTTAAGCTGGACTTTACTGCCCTCTTTTAAGCCAAGGCTATCTCTTAAATGGACTGGAGCAATAACTTCAATGATTGACTCATCATAATGAGTGCGGTGAATCAATAATATGGCACCATCTATCCTTTCATTTATAATTGTTGGATAACATTTCACATTCCCAAAGGTTCTTCCTCCACTCATGAAGCCTTCCACTACTACAGGAGGATATGTTTCCAGCTCTTTCTTCTTCAACAACTCAGAAGGTGATAACTTCAAGTTTAAGGTTCCAGGATAAGGGCTGAAACCAAGAGTTCTTTGAAACTGGTGCATATATCCTTTGTTATTTATGTAGTAGGCGCCTTCACCTAAACCAGAGAAAACTTCTCCCTCAATGATAATTGTACTTTGAGGCTTTTCAAAGACGACCTTAAGTTTTGAGAAGACTTCCCTTAACTCTTCTATTCCACTATTGGTTATTTTCACTTCTATCCCTTTGAAAGAAGGCAATCGTGCGATATAATCCATCTTTTCTAGTGTGAAGAGGTGGCGTGATGCAGTCTGCTGAGAGAGCCTTAGATTCTTTGCTAGAGAAGAGGTAGAGACTTTTATATTCATTTTAGTTGCGCCTAATTCGGAGAGCTTATAAAGCGTATACCATAATGTTGGTTTCAAAATCTTTCGCCTACTCGATTTTTCTCATATTCAGATATAAATTTAAAAAATTTAAGTTGTCCATAAGATCTTTCGATAGAAGATTAATTTGACATTACGTATATTCTCTAGTGCCGATTTCTTGCGAAAACGCTTATTATAAATGTATGATACAAGATAAGAACTAGGATAAATAAAGTGTTAATTGACTCTCAAGCGAATTTAGCGATTCTTCCCCCAAACTCTGAATTATGTTCACTTATATTCCAGTTTTGCATAGTCAAAAGAGATCCATTTCAATTGTCTTAAAGGCTACTCTTAGGAGGTCTCATAAATAAGATTCGTTGAAGTGATTGAAGGGTGGGGACATCCGAATGTTACCGCGGTGAATAGCGCAACTTTTGAGGTAACTAGAGAGGACTACCGAACAAGAAGAGGAGATTGTATTGTTGCAGTTAATGCTACTAAGGGAGCTGCTGACCTTAGCGAAGGCTTCCGAAGAATAGCTGCTAGAGAAGACACTAAGATAACGGTAATACTGGAAGTGGAAGACTGGAAAGAAGTAATAAACGGATGGGGAAATCCCCTTCTGACATTTACTCATCCAACAGATCTTGTTGCAAGAAAAAGCAATTTCACATGTAATCGAACACTTATGATAAAATCTGACAAAGTGGCCAAAGATTTTAGGAGAGAACTTATTGAACTCCTTAGAAATCCAAAACAAAAAACAAAGATTACATTGATAGCTGAGTCTTCAAAGTAAAGACGAAATATAAAAAAATTTTATATTCTCTAGGGTACATAGAAAGTAATGGTGATTTTTTGGCCCTTGGAACACAAGGTTTTGTAACCGCTTTTACAAGAGATCCCGTTTGTGGTTCGGAAGACGAGTTGATCTCATCTATTGTTGATAAAATCGTGAAAGAGGATATTGGTGCAGTCGTCATTGTGGAGAAAGGCGTGCCAGTCGGTATAGTTACAGAAAGAGATATCATTGAAAAAGTTGTAAAGACTGGAAAAGACCCTAAGAAAATGTTTGTTAAAGATGTGATGACAAAGCCTGTAGTGACTATTTCATCGAACAAGTCAATACAAGATGCTCTTAAAATGATGGTTGACAACAAGAGGAGAAGATTGCCGGTAGTAGACAGAAAAACTAAACGCGTTGTTGGAATCCTTACAGAAAGAAGAATATTTGACTCACTACTACAACGATGAAAAACTTCTTTTCTTCCTTTTTTTCTACATAGAGAATTGGAGCTTCCCTTTATTGCTACTTCTGTGGAAAAACTAGATAGAATTTATCGTTAAATTATTGCTACGTCTAAAACTATTTGCCATTCGTGAGGAGCTATTGGACGGACGAAGCGCGAACAGAGGATTCTTTCGGCTTTTCTCCCGGAAGAGATAACTATTTTCTGCAATTCTTCTGCGGCCCGTTCTAATGTTGCCGGTTCATCTTCGAAGCAATAATAGTGAATTATTCCACCCTTTGGTTTCAGTATACGACAGGCAACATCAATGAATTCCAAGGCCTTGCCTGGTAAGTTCATTATTACTCTGTCAGCTATACCGCAGAGATTCTTTTCTCCAATTTCCCTCGCATCACCCAAAACTGGGATAACCTTTCCTTCTACATTATTCAAAGAAATATTGTTCATAAGATATTTAATTGCATCAGGATTCAAATCTATAGCGTAAATAGTAACATTCTTACAGCTTCGTCCAATTTGAACTGCAAATGGCCCAACACCGGCGAACATGTCCACCACAATCTCATCTTCCATTACTTGATGAGCCACTCGACAATGTTCTGTTGACAGTCTTGGACTAAAATACACTTTAACAGGATCTAAGCGATAGACACATCCATACTCTCGATGTAGTGTTTCAGTCTTTCCTGTTCCTGCAATCACTTCGAATTCCCTAAGTCGACGTTCTCCACCTATTGAACTCGCTTTTGCTAAAACTGTCTCGATTTTTTTATTAATTTGCAATACAGCTTTTCCCAGAACGTGTTTATATTGATCGAGCTGTTGTGGAACCTCAAGGATTGCCACGTTTCCGATGACATCCAACGACTTAGGAAGGTTGATAAACAAACTGGATGGAAGATTCCCCCTTAATGCTTCAGTAAGGGTTTTTGGAGTATCAGATTTAGGCTTGAAATCTTCATAGGAGAAATTAATAATCTTCAATTTACATTCTAGAATTCGAATTTCATCCTCGCTTAGTCTGCGACTCAATGGTATTATAACATAATCTTCTTTCGTAGTAACCATGAGGCTTCTATTAATAAATCCCAGTTTTCGAGCTAAGAGAAGTGCCTCTTGTCCAAAGTTCTTCTGAACACGGAGGCTTTCTACATTGGGCATGAAAAAATCAACTTCTCTATTTTGGATTTATGATCTATTATCAACTTTCTTAGGAATATTGGAACGACAACCTTAAAAAAGGAGATAGGCCAAAACTTATTAAACTCTTAGTAATTCAATAGATTCCTAACTCTTGAGGGCCCGTAGCTTAGCTAGGTAGAGCGGTGGATCCACAATAAAATGTGGAATTGAAACTCTTAATCCAAAGGTCGAGGGTCCAAATCCCTCCGGGCCCGCCATTTATCTCTATATGAAAACAATTGGAAAATCTCTCTTTTAATAAGTGTTGTTAATTCTTGTTTTAGTTTAGCTGGTTTTTATTTTCATTTTCTTTAAGCACCGTAACTACTTTAAAGCTGTCAAAAATAGTCTTAATTGAAAGTTTTAGGTGATTTTTCATGTTTAGAGTTTTTGTGTTTATTAACATTGATTAGGCGCTAATAATAAGGTCTTACAAGCAATTAGAAAGCTGAGTAATCTTAGATTGGCTTACAAAGTTTATGGTCGCGTGCACTCTATAGGATGAATTCTGATACAAAATACAGACAGTGTATAGGTTTAAGAGATAATACACTTTTTGTTCAATTAATTAATCAGATTGTTATATAAAAGGGTTGAATAGGAAGACAGAATAATTGCTACAAATATAGTACAAGATTAAGATAAAAAATGGTAACATATTAAGGGATGTAAAAGGGTTTCTCGCTCCATCTCGTTATTTTCTCGGCCTCCTGAAGTATATTTTCGATTTCATCAATCCTGATTTTATCTTTCTTCTTCCCTGCCAGTCATAAGATTAATTCTCTTCAAGCCACAATTTTTAACTTATGAATCTCCCATACATCTCTTTTTGATAAGTCGGTATCCTGATGTTTGGATAGTGTACGCCTTTGAATTTTTATAAAATTTTTCATAATTATTTAATAATAATCATGAGGAGTAGCTAGGTTTGATTAGAAGTTCTATTAAGGAAACCATTAACAAACCTATCTCAAACTATAAATTTTACAATTTCTTAGTAGAACTTTGCCCTGAGAATTTGTAGTGTTTTGTCATATCTGTTTTTTGTCTTGGGACTAGCTTAGTTCTAGACTTATTGGGAGAAACACAGTCTTCCTAAATTTTTTCTTGGAGATTCTAGTGGAATAATTGGAATGAGATGCCTCATATGCTCTTTCTTCTCCTTAATTGAGAAAAATATCGCAGATCGTTAAATTACTAACAAATTTTTTAAAGTAATCCAATCTTTTCAAAAGATTTCAAATCTATTTTCATCTTTCATAAATATAATACGTA
>JAUPKU010000181.1 GCA_030837285.1 Thermoproteota archaeon
ACCAATGACAAAAAAAAAAAAGAATGCCAAAAAGACAACTTGATTTATTACCCAAGATTAGTATTACAAGATAGCTTCTTGCTACGATTGGATTAAAATGGAAAGAGAGTTGTCAGTCGCTAATCTAAGTTTCATTTATTTTCTCCAAGGTTCTTCGGAAAGGATCTTAAATTCAAATTAGAATTGGATTGACTTAGGATGTGATTCGCCTTGATCAGAAATGCTGTAATGTAGAGTCTACAAATATGATCATCGTTTGTGTGGAGCTACTAAAACAAGTTAAAACTGGATGAATGTATTTTCGGTGGTTGTGTTGTCCCATAAAGTTTTTAGTGTTCTATATTCCACTTCAAAAGATATTAGATGTTCTGTTAGACGCGGCTGTGGTCTAGTCTGGTCTAGGACGGGAGCCTCCCAAGCTCCTAACCCGGGTCCGAATCCCGGTGGCCGCACCTCAACCTTAAGTGGGTTTCTACTAGATGTAACTTGAACACGCTAACGTATAACGTATCTCTAGAAGAAGAGAATATTATGAAATAGTATCTTTTTTTAACTTCTAATCTATTTTTTATAAGTCGTCTTTTTGGAGATATCCATAATGGATGAGTTTATTGCTATTGTAATTTACAGTTACTATACCTACTGGATCATCTCATTGACATGACTTTTTCTTTTCAAGAGGATTTCTTTCACTTCTCTTAGTGTGATTTTCAAGGAGACTCTTTGAACTATTCTTTCTGATTTGTCTAATAAGATGAAGCTTTTTTTCCGTTTACAGATTGTTCCAAGTTCTGAACCATTCTCATCGAATATGACAAGTATCTTTTCCATTTTCCTCCCTTTCTCCCTTCCTCCAAGCTTTTATTACATTTTGTTAGCGCCATAACCTAAAATAGATAGTCAAGACCTTTTATCTGAACTTCATACATGGGAAATTTCAGTTCTCGGAAGAGAATTTTTGGCGTGAGATTTCTTTTCTATTCGATATCATTACTTTTTGTTTTTCTTGATATTCTCATTGTACAATTCAGTTTCCATATGGCAATTAGAACATTCTACGAGATTGAATTTGCAGAAATATAAGCAACATAGAGTTGCGAGTCTATTTTGATTATAACCTTCTTTCAACAAGAAAAGACGGTTACACCAAGGGTGTAGATAAAGAAAACACTCTTTAGTGTTCTTAATCATGTTTGAAAAATATAGAGCAAAATCCTAAATCAGTTATGAAACACTAATCCATATGTGACGTATAGAGTTTACAGGATTTTCAGTCTTCTCATTCTTTCTCAATCATCGTGTAGTTAGTGTGGCTATTTGAGCGGTTGTGTCTGAGTCCATAGGTCTTTGGGTATGGAGAGGGGTGGGAGAAAGCTTGTTTATAGGTTGTTTTTTGTGTTCTTGGATGTTATCGGGCTTTTCTAATAGGGTAGAAGGGAATATAATGGAGTGGAATAAAATAGAAGAGAATAGAATATAGTTGAAGGTTTTGAAACAAGTTGAAAAAGGGTAGAAAAGAACATTTTTTAATGGGATTGAGTGTTTTTGGAAAGAAAGGATAACTACTATCAGGGAGTATATTATACCCTCTGGACCGTGCATGTATTCTCCGAGATTCCTATTATGACCAGAATACGAATTCCAATTTGAAATTTTGATACTAGCTAGTACAGTATAAGGAAGTTCGCTGCTGCTTTGGCGTTCAGCCCCCTTCAGACATCGCTACGAACCATATTTTGCCATATTCTGGATTGAATTCTAAAATCCTCTGAGGTCTTCGATTCTGTTTTACTGCGAGCCAACCCTGTCTGGTTTGCTTTGTGAAGAACGCTCTTGCCTTTTCAACGTCTTCAGGGTCATCCCTCTTCCAAACAAGTACTATCTTTGCGCCTTCTCCTGAAACTTCCGTTAGGTACACCTCATCTGCGATAATCTTATTATATTTAGTGATATAAGGAGATTTTTGATGAGCTATGACCGAATATGATGGAAAATTATTAAGAGTTGATCTGAACAGTGGGAAGACTGAACGATTAATGATTGAAGAGGAGATACTGAGGAAATTTATCGGAGGAACTGGATTAGGCGCTAAGTTTCTCTACGATGAAGTACCTCCTGGGGTCGAATGGTCTGATCCAGAAAATCGACTGATTTTTATGGCTGGTCCTCTTAATGCGACTTCGATTGGTGGATCAGGATCTGTTTCGGTAGTCTCGAAAGGGCCTCTGACTAATGGAGCTGGATGCAGTCAAGCTAATGGTTATTTCGGAGCTTTTTTGAGGCTCTGTGGCCTTAATGGAATAGTCTTCAAAGGAAAGGCGGAGAACCTCAAGTACCTGTACGTTGACTCGGAGGGCGAAGAACTTAGGAATGCTGATTGGCTGACTGACACTGACACGTACAAGACTGCTGACATTGTCAAACACGAGCATGGCTGTAGAGAGCATGAAATGGCTGTCGCATCAATAGGTCCGGCTGGTGAGAATCTTGTGAGATTTGCGGGGATTTTCGTTGATTATGGACACTCTGCCTCTCATAATGGATTAGGTGCTGTAATGGGATCGAAGAAGCTCAAAGCTGTGGGTGTACGCCGCGGAAAGCTACAGGTTCCTGTGCAAGATGCTAATCGTGTTTTGGAGGTCTCTAGGAAGCTTATTGATAATGTGAAGAAGACATCTGCTACGTACGAGTATGGAACGCTACTTGGCATCGTCAATAACATAAAGACGAATATGCTTCCTGTGAAGAACTACACTACGAGTACTTGGGCTGTAGATGAGGGGAAATTGGCGAAATTCTCTGCTCAATACATTCGGGAGAACTTCTCTGTTAGAAGGAACTCCTGCTGGGCTTGTCAGATACATCATTGTGACATGATGAGGATAACTGAGGGACCCTATGCGGGGGAGGTGGTGGAGGAGCCAGAGTATGAGCAGTTCTCAGCTTGGGCGCCAGCCATCGGGCAGAATGATGTGACTGCGGCCATGATGCTCAGCAAGGAAGTGGATCGCCTTGGAATAGATACCAATGAATCAGGGTGGGTCGTCGGTTTTGCAATAGAGTGCTTTGAAAAGGGCATCCTTTCGAAGGAGAAGGCAAATGGTTTAGACCTCTCTTGGGGGAACGCTGAGAGCACGCGTTTGTTACTAAATCTAATAGCTAAAAGACAGGGAATTGGCAATGTGCTAGCGGAAGGTGTGATGAGAGCTTCAAAGATGATCGGCGGGGATGCAACGACAATGGCTATTCACACGATGAAGGGAAACACGCCTAGAGGTCATGATCACCGCAACAGGTGGACTGAACTATTCGACACGTCTGTATCGAATACAGGAACTCTTGAAACTTGGGGTGGTCCTATTGCTCTTGGCTCCGCGCCGAAATGGGAGGACTTGGTAGCTGCTAACCTTAATGACAAGGGGGCGATGATGTTTGAGGATTCGTTAGTGACTTGCAGATTCAACACATCAATGAACGTGGAACTTCTCTGCCAAGCGTTGAGTGGTGTTACTGGATGGGAGTTCACATGGGAAGAAGGTATGAGGGTTGGACGAAGAATCGTGAATCTACTTCGCTCGTTCAACATTAGACATGGTATTCGGGGTAGAGATAGTGATCGACCATCATTGAGATATGGCTCTGTGCCCGACTCAGGTCCAGCGAAGGGTAGAAGTCTCCATGACGTCTGGGATAAGATGCTTGATACATACTATTCAGGCATGGGATGGGATAACTCAGGCTTTCCTACGCCGGAGACACTGAAGAAGTATGGATTAGACTATGTTGTCAAGGATCTCTATCCTTAATTAAAGAATAATACTCGTCACTCGTCTATCATTCCTTTTTTTAAAAAAAATTCTTTTTTACCGTGCAAGAACGTCTAAAAAATAGAGGTTGAAGACATTCAACTCTCTTAAATTATGGAATTGGATCAGATATCTTTCTGATTTAATTGTATTTTGGTTATTCGATAAAAAACAAGAAGAATTAAAAAAAGATGAAAATGGGTTTCTTGACTTTCTAGTCTTCTTGTATTATCTCGACTTTGATTGCGTTACTTTCCTTCTTGCCAGCGGCTGTCTCGAATGCCTCATTGATTTCCTCAAGTGGGAAGCGGTGGGTAATTATATCTGCTGGATGCAGCTTCCCTCTGGTCATGTAGTCCAAGCATATGGCAGCCTCAGAGTACTCGTCCCAATTCGAAAAGCTTGAGACAAACCTCAAGATTCTCTCCTGACGTAGCAAGCTCGGGTCGAATGTGTTGACTGACCTCTGCTCTGTTGGCAGGCCAACTATCATAACCTTGCCATTTTTCTTGGTCATCTGCAGAGCCTGAATCATTGGGTTGAGATTTCTTCCTCCAACTTGGAGGTAGGCGGAGTCAACTCCATAGCCATCAGTTAACTCAAGAACCTTTTTTACGGGGTCTTCTTTGGAGCTGTTAACCGTTTCCCATGTGCCTATTTTCTTCGCTACTTTCAGGGGTTCGTCACGCAGTGCAAGACCTATTACTTTTAAGCCCATAGCGTTACCTATATCTGCATGAGCCATTCCCATTGGACCGAGACCTATGATTGCTATAGTTTCGTACATTTTTATATTCGCTAGTTGGAAGGCGTGTACGTCTACAGCGTAGCAGTCAAGCAGTGGAGCCCATTCAGTCTTGACTTTTGGTGCTAATTTGAGGAATTTTTCAGAGGGTCCAGCGACATATTGGGAGAATCCGCGTGCAAGGGTTTCACTTCTAATTTTTCCTAGATCAGGGCATAGATTGTACAGTCCTATGTTGCACCACCGACAGTGGCCGCATCCGACGAGACTTTCGATTGCAACTCTGTCTCCGGGTTTTATGTTGGTAACGGCTTTTCCAACTTCTACGACTTCGCCTGCGAGCTCGTGACCGCTTATCCTACCCACTCTCTGAGGGTTGGGGACTTTCCAGCCGTGCAGGTCGCTTCCACATATACCTGATGCTCTTACTCTGGCTAATACTTCATTGGGTGCCTTAATCTCTGGTCTGGGAACATCTGTAACTTTAAGTGTTCCTTCAGCTGTCCAAACAGCAGCTTTCATCATTTTTGCCAATTTTCATACCTCCTGAATGAGTTTATACGCTTCTTTGTCTATTTAACACTTAACACGCATCTATAACGCATGCTCTTAGTAAACTTGACGAAAGTCCCTTCACAACCTAAACAGTGTTTTGTAAGGTTATAAGAAAAAAAGTTGAAAGTAATGAGAGTATATCGCATGCGATGTAACTTGTTTGTTATTGTAGTCTTTGAATTGGGTAATAATTAATCTTATATCAGGTTGAAAGTACTGATTATTCGAGTGAAGACTTATGAGTAGTAATGTGAAAAAGATAGCTTTGAATTGGATTGATGAGAACGAAAAACTGTTAATTAAGGCACATGACGAAATTTGGGAATACTCTGAGGTAGGTCTCCAAGAACTCAAGACGGGAAAGCTCCTCGCTGACACTCTAGAGAAAGATGGCTTCAAGGTTGAGCGGGGGGTAGCTGGGATGCCCTCAGCTTTTATTGCTACATATGGTTCGGGTAAACCTGTCATAGGTATGATGGGAGAACTTGACGCGCTTCCAGGGTTATCACAAAAAAAGGTGCCATATAAGGAGCCTCTTGTGGAGGGCGGAGCAGGTCATGGCTGTGGTCATCATGGGTATGCTGTTGCCGCGTTAGGTGGAGCTTTGGCCGTTAAAGCAGCTATGGTGTCTGGAAAGACACGTGGGACAATAAAATGCTTTGGCTGTCCTGCGGAAGAGACGCTTGTTGGAAAGGTCTTCATGGTTAGAGATGGAGTTTTCAATGGTGTTGACGCTTGCTTGGGTCATCATCCAGGCTCGATTAACAGCTCTGGGCTTAGGAGTGGAAACGCCATGAACTCTATGAAATTCGAGTTCTTCGGTCAGCCCTCGCATGCTGCAGGCTCTCCAGAGCAGGGTATTAGTGCTTTGGACGCAGTTCAGCTGATGAACATTGCTGTTGACTTTATGAGGGAACACGTTGTTCAGGAGGCCAGAATTCACTATGTTATCGAAGATGGGGGACATGAGCCTAATGTTGTCCCTCCTTACTCGCGTAGCTGGTACTACGTTAGGGCGCCTGAGCGGGATTTGGTCGATCAATATTACAAGAGGATTCTCAAGATCGCTGATGCTGCTGACTTGATGGTTGGGACAACTCATAAGGTCAGATTCTTGACTGGAGTTCACAATGGTCTAGCAAACAAAGTCTTAGCTGAACTCACCGTTGCGAAAATGAGGGAGATAGGCGCTCCAACTTACAGTAAAGAGGAGCTTGCGTTCGCCAAGGAGTTGAGTAAGTCGATTCCGCGGGAGCAAAAGAAAGTTGCGTTAAGCCGAGGTCTCATACCAGATGCTGATGATCTGATGGACGTGGACTTGAATTCGAAGATATACGACCCATTTGGAGAGCAGGTTAGAGGTGGTGGAGGCTCTTCCGATGTTGCAGATGTGGCATGGAATATGCCAACACAACAATTCAGCACAGTGGCATTCATACTAGGTTCTCCAGGTCACTCCTGGCAAAACGCGGCGTGCAGTGGAACGAGCATTGGACACAAATCTACGATCTTCGCTTCTAAAGTGATGGCAGCGTCCGTGATAGACCTTCTCATAAAGCCTGAACTGCTTCAGGAGGCAAAGGATGAGTGGAAGAAGAAGATGCAAGGACGCGTTTACAAGTCTCCGCTTCCAGCCGACCTGAAGCCGCCGTTGGACCAGCTTGAAAGACAGTAATTTCACTCTCTTTCCCATTTATTATGATTCTGTTATCCTTTTTTAGGGGATAATTACTGCATTTTGGCAATGAGTTTGTCAAGGTTTGCCCTCATCTCTAGAAATCTTACGTTGGACGATGATTCCCTAATGGGTTCTGTTGTTTGATTTAGGTTCCATCCTTCTGTTTGTTCAATTAGATTCTGGTTCGGTAGTGTCGAGGCATCACCACTTTTTGTATTATGTTTCTGATTTCAGCTACAACTGTTTTATAAGATTCAGAGCCAATTTAATACATGTTGAAAGGTTGTAGGATATGGCTGCGTATCTTAATGAGGAAGA
>JAUPKU010000021.1 GCA_030837285.1 Thermoproteota archaeon
ATAGAACGTCTCAAAAAAACAATAGAAAAGCAACGAAAAAAATCATGACAAATAACAGTCCCTCTCCATACCGAACCCCATGAAATTGAATCATTTTCTGCACATTTTCCCAGACAAAAAACCCAAAAAACCCATAAACCAACCAGAAAAGCACAATCCAGCCACATCAACCCCCTACCCCCCAAGACAACAGAACCTCAGCCTCAGAGAGACAGAAACAAACACTCATCTCTCCTCAGAACCCGCCACGAATAAATAATCCGAACTCCCATTCCAAGACAAACGCAAAGAGAAAAAAGCTATCGACAGTTTAAAGCCTCTTCAATGAATCGAAAATAGGATGCAGGAGGAACAATAGAAGATTGACTAGAGGAATATCTGATGAGCGCTCACTCGTAAAGCTCCTCTGGAACAGGGGATTTGCAGTAATGCGAGCTCCAGCCTCAGGCTCCTCAACCAAGATGGCAAGACCAGACATCATAGCCGGAAACAGCAACAGGAACCTACAGTACGCAATTGAAGTGAAGACCACTCACGACGAAGTCTTATACATAGCCAGAGAATCGATAAACCAGCTTGTAGAATTCGCAGAACGCTTCGGTTGCCAGCCGATAGTAGCCCTAAAATTCAAGAGCAGACTGAAATCCTGGATATTCATTCAGCCACAACAACTGATGATCACTCCAGCCCAAAACTATAAGACTACATGCCCCGAAGCACAGAGAATTGGAATTGACTTCAAAACGCTGATAGGCGAAGGAAAACAACTGAAACTAGTTCCTTGAGAGGAGACGGAGAAAACAATGGAAGAAACGAGGATACGAACCGTAACCAAGGAAGACTTGCCAGCTATACAAAAGATAGAGCATGCATCCTTCAAAGACCCCTACCCAAAAGCCTTCATGGAATATCTCTACCACACCAACAAGAGTACCTTCTTCACAGCAGAGAGTAAAGGAGAAATCGCCGGATACATCATCGCATCCCAAGAAGACAGCATGGGACACATTATCGCAATAGCCACCCAACAATCGGAGAGAAGAAAACACATTGGCACCAAACTCATGGAAGCGATTATTGAAATCTTCCTAAAATCGAAGATACCAACAATCCGCCTTGAAGTCAGAAAAAACAATATAGAAGCCCAGAAATTCTATGAAAAACTAGGATTCAAGTACTCCTACACCATAGAAGGATACTACGGAGACGAAGACGGCTTAGTTTATTACAAGTCCCTATAACCACACATAAAACGTCCCACACACCCAAAATAAAAACCAAGAAAGTCTGCTTGCCACTTGGAACTTGCCAGTAATCATCTGCGCTCTACTACCCCCTTGTACTGATTGTAAGCTTCAAAGGAGAAAGCTGTAACACTAAGAACAACGACAAACAAGACGACAAGATCTCGGAAATCCCATCTGAAGGGCCAGAAGAGTAAGTACGCGAACAAGACTCCAGACATAAGGGCACTATAGAACACTAACCTCGGAACGAGCCTACCCCTCAATCGTACGAAGCCCTGGAGAACACCCATATGCTCACCCTCACTTGCCTTGTACTTTCCCTCTGAATTACTCTCGATGAGCCGCAACATCAAAAGTTTGTTAATGTGATACTGCGCCAAACTAGGTGTAGAGAGGCTCAAAGCCCTCCAAACCTCCCTGACCCCCTGTGGCCTATCAGACGTGAGAATGTAGAGGTACACGTTCCATGTTGTCCCCGAAATCCTATTTCTATTTCCGGCCACCATTTTGAGAGATGACTCCTCCAAGACCCCTCTACCCCCACCAATTATAAAAAGGCATTTCTAAGGCAGCACTATCCTACCTAATTCTTCCAGACTAGCTAAATCGTTCATAGCAACCATCTTATCTGAAACAGTGTAGAGAACATCCCCAATGAAAAGAGCCCTCTTCACAAAGTAGGGTGAGTAGGAGTAATAGCTCATCGCCAAATCCGTCGTTCCATTCAAATGTGTGACACTTCCCTTAAACACAATTTCCGACAAAGTCACATTGAAGACATAGACACCCTGCCACACATAGTCACCATAAGCATAAGACGGAACACCCTGAGGATACTTTGAGGGATTTATCTTAGCAAGCAATACAGGCAGTGCCAGAAGTTGTTTTGAACTACTAAAGAGGAGAGCCTTAGGATCAGTCAATACAGAAGAATCCGTTCCCCTATCGCCAATCACGTACTGATATACTTCCCTTGGTTGAGATACGTTGCTAACATCAAAGAGAGAGATTTTTACACCCTGATACCAAGCAAAGCTTCCAGTCTCGGACTCAACAGTCTCCTTACCCACCCCTATCAGATGCGTCGCATCGTATGGGTGAAGATAGTCAGAGTAGCCCGGTATCTTCAATTCACCAAGTACCTTTGGATTCTTCGAATCCTCTAAGCTAATCACGAAGAGTGGATCAACCTTCTTGAAGGTCACAATATAACACCTGTCTCCCACAAATCTGGCTGAGTGAAAAGTCTCATGAGGGGCAAGCCCTTCAAGCTTCCCCATAACTTCTAGCTTCTCATCAAGAATGTAAACGCTGTTTGATGTTCCATTAGTCGTCGCGATTCTGAATAAGCCATTATACTCATCCATCGAGTACTGATTCAAAGCCCATCCTGAAACATGTCCATCAGCGACGTACGCAATATCTCCATTCTTTATATTAATCTTATGAATATCAGTCAAACCAGACGTGAGGTAAATGTTCTCCGCCGAAACATAAACGGTTGAAGTAGCCCCAAGAAGGAAAGACTCTATCTTCGGCGTCTGCCCAGCGTTCTTCACGCTGAAAGCAACTACATTCGTGAAGTAATAGTAGTAATCAGGGAGTTCAGGGTGATAGACGCTCGTAGCCTCTATCTTTATCAAGCCATTTCCTGAACGAACCTCTGGAAGAATCACAGAATTGTTGTTCACGACTTGAGCTGGCTTGTTTATAATAGCATACACATAATCACCGATCATTCTCGAACTGATATAGGAGCCATCTATAGAAACAAACCTCTCCAAGATCACCTGAGATCTATTAGAAACATCATAGACTCTAATGGACGCGTTCGCCGAATCGTAGTAATAGTAACCGTAGTCAGACTTGTATCCTGATGTATAAGTCCACAAACCAGATGATTGTGTAAAGACTACTAGCTTCTCACCATTAAAGAAGATTCCTTCTACTGTTGCGTTAAGACTCAACTTCGAAAGTAACTCCGCCTTATTGGTTGGATAAGCCCGAAGGATGTACACAAATGACCCTGAAGCCAAATAGATGTACGCTCCATCTGTCTTAACGATATCAGCCTCATCAACGCCTTCTACCTGAATATTGGTCGTCGAGTAATCAGAGGTCCCCGCCACATCCGCACTTGTGAACGCATTAATATTTGGAGCCTTAGTCCACATTTGACCAGATTGACCAAATGACCTAAGACCGTCCAACAGAGACTTTGGCATATCCTGGGGCGACGTCTTCAAGAAGTCTACAAGTTCTTGGTAAGAAGAGAACCGCGTGAGCGACTCCGCTTTCAGCAAGTACACACCTCCTACATTCCACATGATACCGCCGAAGACGCTACCAATAACAATTGCCACTAAAGCGTAAGAGACAAGTCGTCTACTGCTGGGATAGAATCTTCTATATTCCATTTTCCTCACAATAAATAGTGAAGATGTACCCTCAATATAATACCACGTTTTAGAATGAGTGTTCAAAAGAATAGAACACAATCTAATAATACAGAAAACATGAAGATTATTGAATAAACAAGCCTTTTTTAGAGGATTTAGAAAGAAACTAGTTTTCAACGAGCATGAATATTGTTTTTAACGAAAATGAGGAAGAGGATATAAGACTAATCCAGCTCATCCTTTCTTAAGGGAAAGTCTATGAAGCTTCGATTCTGGCTTTTAGATATAAATGATGCAATTACAGAGAAGGGGGCAGAGATACATTTATGGGGACTAGACGATACTGCCAATCATATACTGGTTGTTGATAAAAGCTTTCCACCATACTTCTATCTCTTACTAGAAGACAAAGCCGATATCAAGGAAGTGGTAAGAGAAATAGAAGTGAAGAAGTCTCCTGATGCTGTCATTGAAGAAGATTTAGAAAGGAAGTATTTTGGAAAGCCTGTTAAAGCTGTTAAAATCACTTGCAGAGATCCGAATTCAATCGCGAAAAACACAAATTCTTTAGGAAAAATCAATGGCGTGAAAGCAAGCCTAGAAGATGACATTCGCTACTCCTTTAGATACTTGATTGACAATGACGTTTATCCTTGTGGCTGGCATGAGATAGATGTTGATAAAATAGAAGAAAAATCTGACAATAAGATAGAAGAAATCTATGTAGCAAAATCTCATCCCAGAGCCATACAAAAATCTAGCACTCCTTCTCTTAGAATCCTCGCCTTTTCCATTGTTTGCTACAGTCCCAAGGGATCTCCGAAGCCAGATAAGAATCCTGTAGTAATGATTTCCACCGCCACAAGCAATGGAAAAACGATGCAATTCGTATCTGAAGGATCAAATGACAAGAAAGTAATCGAAAGCTTCATAGAAGGCATACAGACCTATGACCCCGACATAATTGTGGGATATGGTTCAAATTCGTTCGAGTGGCCCTTCCTCTTGCAAAGATCGAAGAAACTTGGCATAAAACTTAAAGTAGACAGACAAGGGGGAGAACCTCATACAAGTGTTTACGGTCATGTATCAGTAACTGGACGAATTAACATAGACTTCTTCGATCTATCCGATGAGATTGAGGAAGTGAAGATTAAGACTCTAGAGAATATTGCTGAGTACTTAGGAGCAACTAAAAAGGCTGATGAGATGCTAATCGATGACATGGACATACCTCGGTACTGGGAAGATAATAGCAAGCAATCGATCCTATCGGAATACTCCTTGAAGAAAGCTTCAACTATTTTGAGAGTGGGACAGAATCTTCTCAACTTCTCGATGCAGCTCTCCTATTTAGTAGGTTTGCCCCCAGATCAAATAGGTGCGGCGGCAGTGGGTTTTAGGACGGAATCCTACCTAATCAGACAAGCTTACAAGATTAAGGAGTTGATTCCCCATAGAATAGAAAGACCTTACTTCCCTTACAAAGGTGCCACTGTCCTTGAGCCAAAGCCCGGACTCCATGGGAAAACCGCTGTCTTGGACTTTAGATCTATGTATCCAAACATTATGATAGCCAAAAACATTTCGCCAGATACATATCTCGAATCTGGAGAAAAGAATCCCTACTTAGGAGTATATGTTGCACCTGAAATGGGGTATTCATTTAGGAAGAGCCCTCCGGGTTTTTACAATAAAGTCCTATCAACCCTGATTGAGGCAAGGGACGATATCAGAGACAAACTGAAGAATACTGATCCTAAAAAGACAGAGTATAGAGTTCTGGATTCAAGGCAAAGAGCAGTCAAGATAATAACAAACGCTGTCTATGGTTACGCGGGTTGGATAGGCGCTAGATGGTATGTCCGTGAAGTCGCAGAAGCTACGGCTGCTTGGGGTAGATACACAATTGCTCATGCTATAGATCTAGCTGAAAAAGAAGGATTAGAAGTGATTTATGGAGATACCGATAGTCTCTTCGTCTTATTTGACTCTGAGAAGATCGATCGCTTCATAGAAGATGTTCAAAGAGATTTAGGTTTAGAAATTAGTGCTAACGAAGTCTATGAGCGTATCTTCTTCACAGAAGCAAAGAAACGGTATGCAGGAATATTCACTGATGGACGACTTGACATAGTAGGATTAGAGGTTGCAAGAGGTGATTGGAGCGAGGCTGCCAAGAGAGTCCAAGAAGGCATCTTGGAAATAATTTTGAAAGGGAAGATAATTCAAAAGGCTACATCCTTCGTTCGGCAATACATCTTAGACCTCAGGGAAGGAAAGATTCCGTTCAGTGACCTAATAATCTGGAAGACACTAACAAGAGATGTGTCTGAATATGTGGTAAAGGTTCCTCACGCTGAAGCTGCTAAACGCCTTCTGAGGGAGGGATGGGAGGTAGCACGTGGAGATAAGATTGGCTTCGTCATTGTCAAAGGAAGAGGAAAGCTTCATGAAAGAGCTGTTCCCTATTCTATTGCTACATATAGCGAAATTGACCTTGCATTCTATGAGGAACAGCAGATTATCCCGGCAGCAAGTAGAATCTTATCAATCTTCAATGTTCCAATTGAAAGTCTAAAGCCCTAAATCTTCTGTTATAGATTCTCTGAAACATCCCACCATACACAACAAGCGGGTTTTGGGCACATCTCTAAATTTTTTCACTAAGAGAATGTTTAAGAGCGTCCTTTACAAGGAAGAAAAAGAAGTGCACACTGAATATTCTTCTTAAAAAAGAATCAAAGGGATGCTAAGCATTGAAGCTAGTTCCATGGAGTCAAATTGAGTCTTGGGCATGCATTGGCTGCGGTGAATGCTGTAAGCTGACAGTGCAAGTAACCACAAAGGAATGGTTGGATTTGACTAGACTCTACGGTCCAGGACTTGTCGAGCAGAATATAGAAGGATTTTGGCTGAGGAAGACCCTTAACAGTGATTGCCCCTTCCTTTACAGATTCCCAGAAAGATGGATATGCGGCCTACAACCTATGAAACCTCTTGCATGCAAATTATGGCCTTTCAGAATTTGCGGTTCTGCGAAGTATGGAATGTCAGATGAGTCATTATACAAATACAAGAATGAAAACCTTCACGTATACGGTTTTCCACAGTGCCCAGGCTTCTCCTATGGTAAACCAACAGAACGATTTATCCTCAAGACTCTCCCGGAATTCGTAGAAATCCAACTGGGAATGAGGAGAGAACAGTTCTACTCAACGTCAAGATTAAGACATGCAATATTTTAAGTCGACAATAAAAAAAGGAAGTTTAGTGGAGATTTCTTCATTAGAGACTACTTCATAGGTGAGTAGGCTGTTGGTCTGAGAATTGTGTTAACAACTCTCTCAACTAGAGGCCCGTCTTTCTCAGTCTCCCGAAAAGCCTTTAACCTATCTGGATCGGATGAAAAAGCACTCCACACCTTCTCTCTTTGCGCTAGACTATCCCAGGCAAGCATGTAATAGAGAACATTAGATGTACCAATATCGGCTTGCCAGAAGCCCACAACCCTAATTCCATACTTGTCAAAAAATTTTGTGGTAATCTTCTGAAACCTCTCATTAATTGCATTCATCTTCCCCGGCACAACCTCGTAGACTCTCCATTCATAAATCATACATTATCACCTCTGTACTAGACATACTCCACTAAAAAATAAAACTATCCATTAAGAAACTTGATTCAACATATGGCGCCGGGTGTGGGATTTGAACCCACGAGGCCCAAAGGGCCACAGACTTAGCAGGCCTGCTCCCTACCAGACTTCCCATCCTTGCTAAAAGGATTCTAGGATAACCCGGCTCTTCTTCTAAATGTTAAAGGCTTCCCATAAAAACGTTGTTTCTAGTCTCCAAGTAAACTTTATAGTACTCATTCTTCCTTATTGGTTTTTGGCGATGGATCTAAGTGGGAGCTAGGGGTTCCCGAAGGAGCGCAAGCTTCGACCGCAAACCCCCTTCATGGCGGACGATGCTGGAGTGAGGCGTTTAAGCTCCGCTAACATCAAAGTCTTCAAATGATGAGTATCCGTCCCATAGGGCTGATGGCTGGGCGAACTTGGCCAGGCTCGGAAGAGAGCAACCTAACCCTGGCTGTTCAGCGCTTAGGGGGTGGCGGATACGAGTGAGGAGGCGAGGTGTTGGTGGAAAACCGAGCGTCGATCTTCAGTGATCCATCGCTCTCTTTATTATTTCTTAGATTTTGTCTTGATAGAGTGAAAAAGAAATTTGGTGGTTGTATATTCTGTATAGTCTAATTTAGCCACCAGAGAAGACTGGAGTCACAACGACCTCGTCTCCATCGCCCAGTCTTTCATGTTCATCCTCAACCTTTACTCCATTCTTGAAGATAAGAAAGGTATAGTAGTCCAGTGGGTACGAATCTCTTATCAGGCGCATTACCTCGGAGAGTTCCTTTGCCTCGATCATCTTTTCTCCATTCATTTCATCTGATCGACCTAGAAAATTCAGTTTTACATGGACTTTTGCCATCGCTCATCACTTGAAATGCTAACTGAAAGTCTTATATACCTTTTCAATGTCGTAGAACCGCCAAATCGGAAGGCAGAAAGTGAATGTCTGATAAAAATATTTTCTTTTTAGTCTTTCCAAACTAGTCTCAGTTTAAGCAATGCTAAATTGATGAGAACTATTTCTTTCAGCAAACAATGGTGAATAGAGAGTTCTTGAAAGATGTTCAACATAGAGATGCGGTTGAACTAAGTTCCAAAGTACTCAATATAAAAACATTAACAATGTTTATCAAGATAGGATACCAGCAAACGAGTAATAAGATACGCACTTCTTTTTTGTTTCCAACTACAAGCTCAATCTCTTAAAGACTAAAACACATGGCTAATTTGTGAAATGTACAAAGGACTATAGGTTAAATCCAAGGTGCATATATTCTTTAATTCAAAAGACTGACTTTAAGAATTGTCTTTAAGCTTTATTTCCTCCAGTTTCTGATGTAAAGTTCAGTAAGCTTAATCTTGTACGGTGTAAGCAATTCTAAAGAATCAGGAGGTTAGTTGGTAATTTATCTGGAGTTTGATTTCTTTGAGTGACTTCCTTGGGAAACTTCAAGACGGCGGATTCACTCTTTTTATCATAAAGGGTGGAAAGCCAATTTTCTCTAGCAAGATGGAGGGAATGGGACCTCTACTCGAAGCTATAAATACTGTAGAACCGTCGAAGCTACATGGTTCAATCGTGGTTGATAAGATGGTTGGGAAGGCAGCAGCACTTCTCATTTGCCTATTCAAGGCTCAGGAGGTGCATACGCATATAATGAGTTTAAGGGCTACAAAAGTCCTGGATAAGTATGACGTCAAATACGCTTTTGAAAAGGTTGTCCCGGAACTTCTGAATAAGTTTGGAACGGACATTTGCCCCTTTGAGAAAGCCATCATAGCAACAGATGACCTTGAGGAAGGATTTAAGAGATTGACTAGTGAAGCTAAAAGAATTTCTGCCTTGAAAAAAGCAATAGTCTGATTGAATTTTTTCGAAGACCTATTTCAAGAAGATTGTTCTTTTTGTAAGCTCCAAAAACATTGGCATTCTTAGTTTTTCCAGTTTAATTCATCTCTAGTTGGATATTTCCTGCAATTTCTACTCTTAGGTTCTGGACATATGCCCCATTGGCTCCCTCTACAATCGATTCCCTGGAATATTTCGGGATATACTTCGGACGCTCTCTCCTTTATTTTCTCAGCGAGCTCTCGCATTTCAGGAGCTGCGTTTACGCACAGCCTTAATCTTAGGAAGTTTAGTAATGATCTGCAATTGACTGTCCAAACATAGGAGCACTTCAAACCCAAGGGTAAGATGTATCGGGCAGATTCTCTATCGATATTATTCTCTATCATTTTGTAAAGCTGATGGGTCTTTCTGATATGCGACTCAACTTCCTTCCTGAGCTCTCCTTTTATAGAATCAGGGAGATACACTGGCATTTCATCAGACTGCGAAACATAGCGTGTAGATTTAGCCGTGTGTGAAGCAATTCTGTGCTCTAGTAACTCCCTACTTAGAGCTATAGAGATATTTTTTAGTTCAAATGTAAAGTAGACATGTTCTAAGACCGAGCTAAAATCATGCTTAACCATGTATCTAACAATTTTGCCATCTTTCATATCATCAAAGAAGGGGGCTGTTACTCTAACAGCGTTTGCAATCGTCTTGAGACCATTCCTCGTGTAATTGATGAGTTTAACTTCCATCTTTTACTCCTCTTGGGAACATCCTACTGAAATCCAATTTCATATTTAACTTCTACCATATTGATTAAGAAACTTCTGTAGAAATCCAAATGAAACAATTATTACTAAAATTACTCCTTCATTTTATGCTCCGAAATGAGCGGTTAAATTTTTATTATCAGAGTCAGTCTATACTAAATATTTCCTTTAATAAACAAACCATTATTTTTATCATGAAACTTGTGAAACACTAATTACCAAATCAAATAGACGCTAATGAGAGGTTAAATAGACTACTTTCTTGTTTTTCTTTGGCTTGATAACAAGGTTCTACAGATTTTAGCCTGAGCGCTAAGAGTTTATATAGCCAGAATACTCCATTTGGTCTGGAGGGGGTAGAGTGATGTATATTGTTGGGATAAGTGGTAGCCCTAGAGTTGGGGGGAATACGGACTTGATTCTGGATGAGGCTTTGATGGCGGCGAAGGAAGAGGGTGCGGATGTGAAGTTGATTCGTATTTCAGACTTTGATCTGCGACCTTGTGACGCTTGTGGAGCTTGTTTTAAAACTAAAAAGTGTGTTATTCAAGATGACGGTGAAAAGATTTATCAAGAGATTCTCAAAGCTGAGGGGGTTATTATAGGCAGTCCCTCCTACTTTCAGGGGGTTACAGGACAAATGAAGGTTTTTATAGATAGAATAGGCTATCTAGCCCTTGCTCGTGGGCGAAAAGACTTCACTGGAAAGGTAGGTGGAGTTATCGCTGTGGCTCGTAGATCAGGTGTTGCTAATACGTGTAGTCAGATGATTATATTTATGACTGCGGTGAGGATGATTATTCCGAGTGGTGGGAGAATGTTCTCTATTGCACGAGATAAGGGAGAAGTTTTAAAGGATAAGGAAGGCATGGAAGGGGCAAGGTACTTGGGGAAGATGATTGTTAAGACAATATCTGCTACTGAGTGCTTGAGGAAAGGTGAGTGAGTACTATCTTAACGATTTTTCTCTGAGGTAATAGCTATAGTCTGGGATTGAATTTAGAAAACTCAAGGAGGGTCTCTATTATTTTTTCTTTACTTTCTTAGGTATCGATTCAATTCTATAATTAAGGACGTTGAATGTGGCTTTTCTTCTTGCTAAAGTCTACTCTAGAAATATGGCTAGTGCTCTACAGGGTCCGCCTTCCGCTCCTTGGAATGTGATTGGGGGATAGACGAAGTAGGCTCTTCGCGTTTTTGCTCCCTCGAGAAGTAAATCTAGATTCTTCAGAGCTTCAATGAGGATTATGCCGGCTCCAAGTAGGATGCGGTGGGTTTCTGCTGGAGAATCCTTTTTAGCGATAGGTCCGTGTCCTGGTGTCTCGCCGTCCCAACCGCTGACACTAAGGGTATCTACGCCTAGTGCCTTTATCTTCTTCTTAACGAGATATCTTGCAGTCTCTTCGACTAGGTATGGCCATTCGAATAAGTACTGGGAATTGAACCCGAACTTCTTGTCCCATCTGGTATAAAGCATAAGGACATCATCAATCTTGATGTCTCTGTCATATATTTTCAAATCTTCTATCGTGATTTCTTCCCCGGCTTTCTTGTGCGACAGGTCGACTACTATTCCTTCTCCTGTGAAGGCTTCTATTGGAAGCTGATCGACTGACTTGCCCTCGGCTACAAAGTGAAGAGGAGCATCCACGTGTGTGCCTGTATGCGTCGTCATTTGGCGTATGACGTGCATTGTAGCTCCGTCTCGTGCTACGTTGGATGTCTGTTCATAGAGAAGGCTTGGCTGGGTTGGCCAGGCGGGCATGCCATTGTATAGGATATGAGTGAGATCAATTACTCTTTTTAGAGTCAAGTTATCTTCATCCCCTATGATAGCTCTAATTCTGAGTGTTTTCTGGTGTACTAAATTTTGATTAAGCTTTGTTCTTTATGTAAAGCTCTTTTATTTTTTCTGCTATTGCATCTCCGACTTGCTTTGTATTGTTTGAACCGCCTAGATCGGGTGTTTTGACTTTTCCTTCACTTAAGAGAACATCTACTGCTTTGTCGATTACGGCTCCTGCACTCTTTAGTCTGCTGTCATCATGTTTTTCTCCTATCCAGTTTAGAAGCAGTCCCATGGACAGTATTATCGATGTTGGATTGGCGATGTTCTTTCTAGCAATGTCTGGGGCAGAGCCATGTGTGGCTTCTGCGAAGGCGTGTTGATCACCGGCGTTTAGTGCTGCTGCTAGACCCATTGATCCTTGGAGTGCGCCTGAGAGATCAGATATTATATCTCCGTACTGGTTTGGAGTGACAACTACATTGTAGAACTCAGGTCTCATGACAGCCCAGTATGTCCAGCCATCGATCCAAGCTGAATCGGCTTCTACGTCTGGATAGCTTTTCGCTACTTCATCGAATGTTCTTTTGAAGAGAGAATCTCCTCTCAGTATTCCCCATTTGCAGGCGCAGGTGACTCTTTTTTTGCCATCTATTGGTGCTCCTCTACGTTTTCTGGCTAGTTCAAACGCATATTTGATTACTCGCTCGCATCCTTTGGTTGTCTGAATGAAGACATCTGCAGCAAGTTCGATTTTGCCTGCCCTTTTGAAGTATCCGCTTATATCTGAGATTCCTCCGAAGTGGGTTGCTTCGGCGAGACATTGTTCCGTGTTCTCTCTGATGATGACGAAGTCTATGTCTCCTGGCTTTTTGCCAGCGAGAACTCCTTTTACTCCTTCTCTGAGTCTACATGGTCTGATGTTGGCGTAGCAATCAAGGTCGCTTCTTAAGGCTACAGGGAGGAAGCCTACTTCATAGTTTAGTTTCACATCCTCTAGTGAGCCTGGGAGGCCTACAGGCCCCTTGAAGATTCCGTCAGCCTCGTAGATTAGATCTCTTGTTATCTCTGGATGCCAGGCGGTTTTCCTGCCTGAGTCAAACCAGTATTTTGCTCCGAAGGGGTAGGGTCCTATTATTTCTAGGTTGAAGCCGAAGGTTTCTTCTGATGTTCTGAGGATTTTTATCGCCTCTGTCACGATCTCTTCGGCTATACCGTCGCCGATTAAGGCTAAAATCTTATAGCTTCTTGCCATTGGGTTGACCTCAAATCAGATATCGTATCATGGAGTAGATATTAAATTATCTTATTACAATGGAGAAGTGATACTTAGTTGTCAAGTCGATTAGTGAGAACTTGGCAAGCTTAATAGTCTTTGGTTTTCTGTCTCTCTCGTAGAGGCTCTTTTGTTGAGGAGGTGGGAGGTCGGATACTCGGTTTTTGGCTTCTGTTGTAGAAATCAGCCTTTTTGAGGGTTTTTTCTCTGCGAAAAAGTGTAGAAATGTATTCGAATTCATGATGTCATTTATGGAAATGCAACATTATTCATCATGAAATGTAACACATCCATTTTATTGTTTTCTTAGATGATCTATAATGTGTCGTTGACTTAATGTTTAGAAGTGACTTCTCTTATGAGATATTGTCGTCTATGTTTATGTGTCTGTTTGAGTGTGTGTGTTTGTTTCTATATTGGCTGTTGGGTGCTTGAGTGATGAAGATTCTCTCGTTCGATGGGAAGAAGGGTGTTATGAAGGTCGTTCCGACTAATTTAGATGATCTTTGGGTACTGTATAACGTTGTTCTAAGGGATGACGTGGTCTACGCTCGGAGTACGCGAGAGGTTAAGGTGGAAGAAGAGGGAGCTAGACCTACCGAGGGGAAGCGAGTTCCCATCTTCTTGAGCGTCAGGGTTGAGAAGAAGATTTTTCAGAGAAGGAGTGATAGGTTACGGATTAATGGTCCAGTGGTGGAGGCGCCTGAAAAGTTCGGGTTGAAGGGATCTTATCATACGATTACTATCTCGGTTGGGAAGCCTATTACTATTTTGAAGGATGAGTGGCTTAAGCATGACATCGAAAGGGTGGAGCGCGCCACTAGAGAAGAGACGCTTCCTGTCCTTGTGGTTGCCATCGACGATGAGGAAGCTTGCGTCGCAATTCTGAGACAGTATGATTTTGAAGTCAAAGCGAGCATTAGAGCTAGGCTCCCAGGTAAGGTCGAGGCTGAGAAGAGAGAGGGCGCCACACAAAGCTACTTCAAAGAAGTCTTAGAGAGCCTATTATTGGTTTGGGAGGAGACACATGGCATCATAGCTGTGGTGGGACCTGGCTTTTGGAAGGATAGCTTCGTGAAGTATATTGGAGAGAAGAGGCGGGATGTGGCTAAGGACATCGCGCTGATAGGCTCAGTTGGGAGTGGTGGAGCGGCTGGAGCTGGCGAGGCTTTAAGGAGTGGGCTTTTAGATAAGGTTTCGAAGGAAGTGAGAGTTATCGAGGAAACCAGAGCTGTTGAAGAAGTTCTTTCCAGACTTGGCAGCCAGCGTGGAGACGTCTCCTACGGGATGGAAGAAGTGAAGAAGTCAGAGGACTACGGTGCTGTTGAGCTGCTTTTAGTAGCAGACGAGCTGCTAAGGGATGTGAAGGATGAGGATCGACATAGGATCGAATCTCTCTTGAAAGATGTGGAAAAAACGCGGGGAAGAATCATGATCGTAGACAGCGAGAATGAAGCTGGAAAGAAGCTTCTCGGTTTAGGTGGAATAGCGGCCCTTCTCCGCTTCACAATCAGATAAATCCTTTTAATCAATATCCAACGATAAGATGAGAGAGGCTTCCCTAGCGATACAGGTTTGAGCGAGACTAGTTACTTGATAAGTAGAAGATGTGACGGAGATAATATAAAAAAGATAAGAATGGGTTACTGATCGATTACTGAGCCGTCGTAACGCAGTCTGGTTGAGAGAAGCCTTGGAACCGGTGGGAACTTTTCGAGCATTGAGTCATCAAGCTCCACTCCTATACCTGGTTCATCTGGGACTACTAGACATCCTTTACTAACTTGGATTGGCTTCTTGACGAGTCTATCTCCTCGAGGCGCTTCTTCGCTCATGCTATGAGGGTACTCTTGAATAGCGAAGTTCGGGATGCACGCGGCAAATTGGATGCATGCTGCGGTACTTATAGGGCTAAGAGGGTTATGTGGTACAACTCCAACGTAGCGGGCTTCTGCGAGAGCAGCTATCTTCTTGCAGTGGCTCAAACCTCCAGCTAAGCATACATCTGGTCTAATATATTGAACAGCGTTTCTGGAGAGGAGTTCCTCAAACTCGAAGATTGTGTGAATTCTCTCGCCAGTGGCGATTGGAATATTAATGTGGCTGGCTACATGGGCCATCGCGTCTATGCTGTCTGGAAGGATTGGGTCTTCAAAGAAGAATGGGCGGAATGGCTCTAATGCACGTCCGAGGACTATAGCCTCTGGCGGTGTAAGTTGACGGTGAATCTCCACGCAGATATCAACTTCGTCGCCTAAAGCCTCTCTGTATGCTTTCACTCGCTCTACAGCGTCGAACATTTTCTTGCTATGAGGCATATTCGGAGATTCCGGAATGAAAGGTGATATATGGCCTACTGCTGTGAAACCCATCTGTTTTGCCCTAACTGCATTTTTGACAAGTTCCTCGCTACTGTTTCCGAAGACGTGGACATACACCCTTGCCAAATCTCTTGTTTTCCCGCCTAGAAGCTGGTAGACTGGAACTCCAAAGTGCTTGCCAGCGATGTCCCAGAGGGCAATGTCGATGGCGCTTATGGCACCCATTATGGCTGAGCCTCTGAAGTGACTCCACCTGTACATGTATTGCCAGTGGTGCTCAATTCGAAGTGGATCCTGTCCTATGAGGTACTTCTCATATTTCTCCACAACCTTTGCTGAGGCTTCGAGATAGCCCCATGTTCCAGACTCGCCAAGTCCGGTTATTCCTTGGTCAGTGTGAATTCTGACGAAGAGAAATCTATCGGCGAAGATCGTCTCCACATCTGTAATCTTCATGGAATATCTCCTGAAGAAGGACTATCGATTTTAAGTCTATTAAGACTTTTCAGTCTCTTTCCAGTCCTTTAGATATGAAAATCGATAGAATGAACGATCATTACATTGAAGTGCAAGTTATATTATAATTGATTAAATCTCTAGTAACTCAGCATAACTCAGTTGTATCTATCGCATACTACTATTATAGACTAGCAAATATTATGTGAAATTTATTGTTAAAAAAAAAGTGTTTTTAAAATCTGTTTGATTGAGTTGTATATCTTTTATGATAATATGCTGTGTACAACATTTGTCATAACAGTAATTTAATAACATAGCATTTGTTCTTTCTCTTACCTTAGGAAGTGTGTGAAGAAGTGGCCTTGGATATTCTGGATGTGCTTCTCATCATCTTAAGTGTCTGGATGCTCATCTACATCGCCAGTCGGCTTCTGCCTATGAAGAAGTATGGTGTGGAAGTTAATCCGCTATACTTAATGTATAGAACAAAGCGCCTTAACAGTTTCCTCGAAAGAACAGCTAACAAGAACCAGAGATTCTGGCGGTGGATATCCAACATAGGAATCGTAGTAGCTGTTGGAGAGATTGGTGTAGCAGGATACACTCTAATTAGTAACCTCTTTAACTTCGCTTATATTCCCCAACAAGCTCAACCTGTCTTCCCCATCATTCCGGGAGTGACAATAGGCATTAGATGGCTTCCATATCTATTGCTTGCTATAGGTATAGCCCTCACGACTCATGAGCTTGGTCACGGGATTATTGCATACTTGGAGAAAATCCCCGTAAAGTCATCGGGGATAGTAGTGGCGCCTATAACTTTTGGAGGATTTGTTGAGCCTGATGAGGAGGTGTTCAATAAGGCACGGCTGATCTCGAGGCTGAGAGTCTTATCTATTGGCTCTCTAACCAACCTTTCCTTCGGCTTCTTATCGTTAGTCCTCATTATGGGTCTCTTTCTACCTTCCTCAGGAGTGTTAATAGGAAACTTGACAGATGGTGGACCAGCTTATAGCGCTGGTATCAAGACTTATGATGTCATTAAAGCGATTAATGGCACTGCGATTAACAGTGTGTATGATCTTAGCCTCTTCATGATGGGCACTACGCCGGGAAATCATTTGAAGATTGAGACGTCCAGTGGAGTCTGGGATATAGTTACGGAGGTTAATCCAAGTAATTTGAGTAGAGGATTCATTGGTGTTGAAGACCTCTCCAATTATTATCCTCTACGTCTTGGAGAATTTTCTTCTTTCTTCTCTTATAACATTTACATGTTTTTTAATTGGTCTGCCTTCCTCATGGTAAATCTGGCTATCTTCAACATGTTACCCCTCTTTCCTTTGGACGGAGAAGCTTACGTGTATTCTATTCTTAGAGAGAAGGTTAAGAAAGGGTTGACGCCAATACGGATTTTTATTAATTCCTTTTGCTTAGGGCTAATTGGATTGAATATGATATTGACTTTTCTAATTTACGGGTTCATTCAGATATAAGGCGACTGGGATTGGTCGAGTGTAATTTCTGTGGCGGAGAAGCTGTTTTCCTAAGACCGTACTCTGGAGAGAAGCTTTGTAAGAGATGCTTTATGAAGTCCATTGAGAATCGAGTTCAGCAATCGATTTCTAAGCAGAACATGTTCAAGCCTGATGACAAGATTTCTCTAGCCCTCTCCGGAGGAAAAGACAGCGTCTCACTACTTCATATACTAAGTAAGATAGAAGGGAGGTTCCCAAAAACCAAGCTTGTAGCAGTCACCATTGACGAGGGCATATTAGGTTACAGGGAAGAGGCAATTAGAATCGCAGAGGAAAATTGCGGTCGATTAGGAGTTGAGCACAATATCTTCTCCTTCAAAGAACTATTCGGTAGCAACCTCGACGAAATCATAAAAGCAGCTGAAAAGTTGGAAAGTGAACTTTCTTTTTGTTCCTACTGCGGAGTCCTAAGGAGAAGAGCCCTGAATATTGCTGCCAGAAAAGTCGAAGCTACAAAGCTGGCGATGGCTCACAACTTGGATGATGAAGTACAATCTATGCTGATGAACCTCCTCAGAGGAGATATCTCTAGAGCGAGCAGAAAAGAACCAGCTATCATAGAGAGTGAACCTGCATTTATTCAGAGGGTTAAGCCTCTATGTGAAGTTCTCGAAAGAGAGGTTGCCTTCTATGCTTTCCTCAAGAGAATCAAGTTTCAGACGATACTCTGCCCATACTTAGAAAGCTCAATTAGACAGGATGTCCGCTTATTCCTGAATCAGATGGAGGGTAAGCACAATGGGATGAAGTTCGCCGTTTATAGGACATTTAAGAAGCTTCAACAACGTCTGGACAGCTTCGATAATAAGGATCAATTCAGGTTCTGCGAGGTCTGTGGCGAACCAACAACTGGCAGAGTCTGTAGAGTTTGCCAGCTTCTCGAAGAATTAAGATTAAATAATAAAGAATAAACCCTAAAAATGGTCCATTGCTCAATACAATTGAATCTCGAAATAGCAATGTCGCATATTAAGTAACAAATGAACTCGAACAGAAATTAGTTCAACTTACACTAACACACGATGCCTTTGTTCAAATTCTGGTTTAAAAAACTGTCCAGTTTAAATTGAAAAACGACCCCAAAAATCAAATGTTATTGTATAATTACAATCACAAATACCTAAACCTTTCATTCAACAAGAGTTATTTTAGGTGTTCTATTTGGAAAAATCAATTCAAAAATATATTGTGATGGTAAAAGTCGGAATTACCAAAGCTGGAGGCATATACGATGCAATTATGGGATGGAAGCAAAAACCATTAGAAGGCGTGATACTTGAAGAGGCTTTTCAACTATTCGGCCAATGGGATTTTGGCATTCTCTTCCAAGCAGACACAAACGAGAACGCACTGCACTTTGTCGGTGATATTGCTCGTCAAATTGATGGCGTAGTCGAGACATCTACGATACCAATCGTAACCGTAAGGGACTATAGAAGGAGTTAGCGGTAGTCTTATCTTTCTTTTCATATTTTATCAGCATGATCATTTTCATAACCAATCCTACTTATTTCGATGAAAAAATCAATCGAAGGTATTTTGACATCCTTTTATGTTCTCTTAAGCATCTTCTATAATTTTAAGTACCTGCCAGGGCTTGGGAGAAGATCTTTGTATATGGATCATTCACCATTTTTGGAAAACGCTTCTTGTGACCGTTCATAATCAAAAATCGAGTTTTATCTTTAGTGAATTTGCCTAGAAAACTTGCTTTTAATCCACACTTCTCTAGGAGTTCCATGACTTCTTTTTCTACCTCAGGGTTGACAGCCGCTAAAATAGTCCCTGTGGAAGAGATGGATAGAACCTGCTTATCCGAAAAATGGAAAGCCTTCTGTATTAATCGGATTTCAGGAATAAGAGGTACTTTTGCGTTGTCAATTTCGAAGCCCAAATCAGATGCTTCAGCCATCTCGTTGAGCGCTGCTACCAAACCACCTTCTGTTGCATCATGCATAGCATTTATGCCTCTTGACTCTGCAAGTTGTAGAGCTTCATTAACACAGCTTTGCATGTAGACTTGCTTGGTTAACTCTTCAACTTTTTGTCCACCAAACAGCTTCTTTGCTAGTCCTTTGCGAATCAACGAGAAGTTAACTACAGCCTCTAATCCTATGGGCTTTGTGCATAAAACGAGGTCTCCCACCGCTGCGCTTCTAGGGGTTTTCAATTTGGCCGGAGTAATTTCTCCATAGACTGTGCAGACTCCGACTAGACTGCGAATGCTGTTGTATCTGCCTGTGTGACCGGTAACTATGGCTATTCCTAGTTCATCAGCAGCTTTGCATGCTTGTCGCATGATTGTCTTGAAAGTTTCTAACTGCGTCTTTGCTGGACCTAAGAGGTTGAGGGTACAGTACTCAGGTTTTGCTCCAAAGATTGCCACATCCGAAGCTGCATAGTTGACCAATAGAAAGCCGAACCATTCTTCAGGCACTCCAGTACAAGGGTCTGTCTTAACTACAAGGTATCTGTCGCCTATCTTGTTAACTCCTGAATCATAGCCAGGTTTAGGCGGAACTACCACTCGAGGATCATTCTTGACACAAGACAATAGCTCATGTAGTTCGCGGTTAGATAGTTTTCCCATATTCCATTTTTAACCTTAGACGTAAATGTTGATTACCTTACTTCTCTGCAATATTCCAATTATTAGTGCACAGACAATTATGCTTGGGATGATGTAGGTTCCATTATACACTGCAGAGTAAACTATTGGACTCATCCCCGCTGGCGCATAATCGGCAAAGTAGACTACACCTGAAACGAAGTGACTTATGAATCGACCTATGCCACCCACGACAACACCGATGATTGGAAGCTTCTGGAAGAATCCTGCAAGTCCAAGGCAGGCGAATGGTAAAGGATAATCAAGGATGAATTGGACAGGGTTTACGATAAAAGGTTCAATAGTAAGGTCGACTACCCCGAATACTGCGCCTGCAAATATGCCTATTTTAGGTCCTCTTCTTAGTGCAAGCCAAAAGATAGGTATCATCCCAAGGTTTATTGATCCGCCTTGTGGTAGATTGAAGAAGGAATGGCTTAGGAGGCTTAACGTCCCTGCCAAAGCCACCATTATTATTATTTCTGCGAGTATTTTTGTTGAGAAAATAGATTTTCTATTGATGTTATTTGGTTGTTTCATTTTTTTTTCCCTCCGCCAGTATTATCTGGTTCAGGTTCAAAGGGTCGAAGGCGTTTCAGCCATCCTCTCAGCAGGATATTATTCCAGCTCCCCTCTAGTCTAACCTAATGAAGACGTTTCTTATATATTTAATTCATCTATGAAGGAAAAATTATTAGAATAATGAGTTCGATGATTTATTTTAGCAATAGTAAACTTTTTTACGTAATTTGCGGATAGTTTTTGTATAACGAGTTTTGTTAATTTGGAAGGTTAAAAGTAGTTTAGTAGTTGTGGATATAATTTATGTATACTCCAATGGCATCTTTCTGATTCAATGTTTTTTCTCATGTTTTCTCTAAGTTCAGCATTAGTCATAAGATCCATTATCGCCTTAGCCAGAATATTAGGTTCATAAATGTGCATTTTAAAGAGGATTTCGTTTCTACGATTAAACCATCTTACATCATTGTATGGAATAAGTTTACCAGTTTGTCCATCTTTTATTATCTCGTTGAATGGTGGCGCATCTACTGCTATGACTGGTTTGGAAAATCTAAAGGATTCTATAATAGGAAGACCAAAACCCTCAGAGAAGCTTGGAAAGACATAAAAGTTGCAGATTTGGTAAAGCCCGTTAACCTCTTCGGGAGTCATCATACCATAGCTATTTGTCAGCCAAATGTGATTCAGTCCCAATTCGGAAGTTAACGCCGGCAAATCACTGTATAGCTCTTTAAGCTGTTTCTGCTCAGAATTGTAGTATCTCTTAGGTTGTGAGTGTAATATTAGAAAGCTGTTAGGAACCTCTGCCTCAACGAGTTTAAATGCTCTAAGAAGACTGTCCAAACCTTTGCGGACGTCATTACTTGAAATGGTTAAAGCTACAAGTTTGTCTCTGACCTTATCTTTGACAGATTGTACAAAAGAAGAGTTTACATTAGTTTCCTCCATGTCTAAACCGTGATGTACAATACCTGCTACATGGAGACCTACCTCTTCAAGCATTTGCCTTACGAAATCGCTAACTGCTACAATCTTAATTTTCTTGGCTACTCTGAGGCTGTCCTCATCCAACACGCTATGACCTTCAGTAGTCCCATAGAAGACTATATTATCATTAGGTAACAACTCACCAAGGTACTTGAGAGTATCTTTCCGGACTGTTTCCATGAAGAGTATTTTTCCAGTAGGCTTCGAGTGCCTCCAGTCAAGAAGCTCGATGTGGCAGTAAGGTTGAAGCGCTTTTTGAATATCTAAAGACACATTTCTAAATGATGGCCAAGTAAGATTTGTAACGATCTTCAAATCAGTCACATGAGAGTGTGAATCAGTTTGTAAACGCAAATTAACAGCGCTTGAGTCAATACTGTTAGTGGTCATTATCTCAACATCCGGATCTTGTTGATAAGAATTAGGAAGATTCTATATTTAGGATATGTTCATATTAGCCTTTTACACTCAGAGTGCCTCTATGGAGGAAACAGGAGAGTACTTTGATATCTTCATTACTCATTCTATAAAAAGAAGCTGGTCGGATATGGAAAATCGTGAACTTGTCAGGCTTAAATGGAGCCTGATTCTTGAACTTGGATTCGCAGGTGCTTATGTCTCAATCACCAGAGGATTGTTCATCGTCTTCCTAGTTTCGACCGGATATGGTGTGGAGGAAATATCTTTTGTCATGCTCATCTCCACAGGACTATCAGTGATTATGGGAGTCATACTTAGCAGATACCAATCATTCATTAGCAGCAGAATCAAGACCAAGTTGATTGCATTCCATGGCCTTGAGAGACTTACATGGCTCTTCATTCCGCTAGCAAACGAGTCTTCATCTATTTTGATTCTCTTCTCTATCTACAGTATTTTCTCAGTCTTCACAAGCACGTTCATGAACGTCATTATTTATGGGGCTCTGCAAGAGAAAGACTTGAAAGAAGTGTTGTCTAAACGGTCGATTAGTGGTGGTGTATCAAATATAGTTGGTTTAATTCTGGGGATATTTCTGCTAGCGTTTCTTCAGACAAAAGACAAGTTTGTGTATATATTTGGTTTAGGCTCACTAATAGGTCTCTTCTCTACGTGTCTAGTAATGTTTCTGAATATCCAGCATCTTGAAGAGACACTTTCCCCACAAAATGTCGAAAAACCTGAGAAGGTGTTTACAGCATCGCTGTTCTTCGTAATATTGATGATTGGTGGAAACCTTCTAGGAATAGTTTGGGTGCCTTATGTTATGAATTATCTTAAGGGACCGGATTATCTGATTGCATCTATGAGTCTAGTGGCGACGATGTCAAGTGTTGTTGCGGCTTTGGTTCTGGGAAGAAGATCATTGAAGACATTGAGGATAAGCCATGTTCTGAGCAGTTTATCCTCTCCAATCATTTTGCTCACAACTGTGCCATCTCTGCACTTGGCTATTTCAGCATTCAATTCCTTTGTATACACTGGGGCTAACTTCTTGGGAAACTTCCTTTTTGCGGAATACAAGAGCTGGTATGGCGCCATAAGATCAAGCGTTTTACTGGTCATTCTGGGGAATCTCTCAATATTTTTAGCTGCCCCTATAGGAATGATTGTGAAAGAGGATTACGTTCTAGCATTTTCAGCAGTCTTTGTCATAACAGTAGTTTCAGCTTTATTCTCCTTGTTCGCCATTCCCGAAGTCTCCGTAGTTTCTGAAAATGTAGCCAGAACTTACTCGTTTATAATGTATAGAAGCTGTTTGACAGGATATGGTATTACAGTAGAAGTTTCCAAAGAGACAATCATAGCGACTCTCCGACTTCTCGCCATAATCTCAGTACTAACTACATTATTCACCATATACAGAGTTTTGACAGTAGTTATTACAGAGACAACTCTTATCTAACCCGCAAGTCTAAATCTCGGTGAAGGTATGCCAATGTCTGGAATTTCAGGAGGAGACCCATGGGGGATCCTAATTAATGCTTTTCGCCAGATTGCCCTAGACTTCGTCGTATACATACCTAGAATACTAGTAATGCTGATAATCTTCATAATAGCATTTTTTTTCATCAAAATACTAAACATTGCATTTAGAAAATTACTAAAACTGGCAGAATTGGATAGAATAATAGGAAAACTCGCAGGTTTCGCCTTCCCCTTCTCCATGAACAGCCTCTTGATACTCTTGCTTGATGTAGGCATAGCGCTAATAGCCGTCTATGTTGTCTCTGGGCTTTTCCTAGATAGCCAGCAGATACTACTGGTGACTGAAGGACTGCGTTATGGCGCCCGTATAGTAAGCGTAGTCGTTGTAAGCATTTTCCTATTCTCTATTTTCGGAGTTGTTATTGACAAGATCAGAATTGAATCTATGAGCAGAGGATATATCTGGTTCATAACATTCCTGATAATAACGGCAATGTTAATGGATATTACAGCATTGACCGACCCAGTTAAGAACTCACTTATATCGGGCTTATCAATGGGGGTTGGGATTTCTCTGGGTGTTTTTGCTCTATGGTTCTTCTTCCACGATTACCTTGATAGAATTATTGGAAAAATTGGAAAACCTGAGGCAGAAAAAAAATAATCGGTCCCATGCGCTTCTATCTAAAATTATTATATCTTGATATTAAGCCGCTTCTAAATTGAGATTTATAAAATCTTGAAAATTTCACCAAAAGAAAGCATAGTAATATAGAAAATGTTTAGACATCTAATAGATCGAGCCTAGATTAAAAGGATGGAAGAAGGAGAACTTCATCGAATTTTACCATATTTATGGTCTTCTAAATATTGATTTATACGACTGTTTATCTATGTAAAAGTGGAGATCAGTATGCCTCTAATCTATCAAATTATCCCTATACTATCCGATTTAATCGGTATAATAGTAAATTATCTTCCCAAAATCGTCTTAGCAGTTATAGTTATAGCCTTGGGCTGGATTATTGGACGTCTCTTGAGCTCAGTAGTTGGAAGCATTGCAGGAAAGATGAGAATGGAATCATCTTTCAGAAAAGTGTCTATTGGAAGAGCTATTCTGCGCGGAGGCCATACTCCCAGCACCTTTTTTGCTTCACTGACAAAAGGCATTATCTACTTGCTTTCAATCCTGTTTGCGTTGGAGCTTCTGACTATACCAGTGCTGACAGACTTTGTTCAAGTTCTCATTAACTTCATTCCTAATCTAGTTGGAGGAGTGTTGATTCTTATAGTAGGATTCATCTTCGTCGATTGGATTGGAGAAGCGATAGAGAAGGGCAGTCTTTCAACTGCTCAGCCAAGCATTTTAGGTAATATTGTTAGAGTAATCCTCTACTTCATGGTAGTAACGATTGCTTTGGCACAATTAAAGGTCGACGTTACGATTCTCTATATATTCTCTCAAGCTTTTGCATGGAGTCTTGCGATCGCGACAGGCATTGCACTAGGTTGGAATCTGAAAGATAAAATCCGACCATTGATCGACAGTTTCTTCCATGACGATAATGATAAAGATACTGAATAAGGCGATTGAATGTTCTATTGCTTGCAATGGATATTCATAAGCATCAATTCAGTGGAAAGAGGTTCAGCAATCCAATGAATTTGGGCATAGTAATGTATCAAACGAGTTTCACAAAAGGACAAGAACTCGTAGCTCAAAAAATGGCTCGGGAATTGGTGAAACAAGGCCACAAGGCATTCTTAATTACTGGCCCTTTCCACGACAATGAATTAGTTACCGAGCATGACATGATTGAAAGAAGTACTGATGGGTATGTTTTGTTTAGAAAGAGTGATTTTGAAGTGCCTCTTGTTAGAGTTGATGGATATATCTCAAGTTGGCCTCCTCGTCGTATAATGTTTAAGGATTTTGTTAGTGTTTTGAGGAGACTTGTAGATCGCTTTAAACTTGATGTAATTATCAGTCACAGCACCCTATGGAATGGACCCGAAGAGATAATCAAGTTCATAACCTGGAAGAAGATGTTGAAAGAACAGGGCTTAGACAGGGAAGGGATATTATATGCATGCATGCCCCACTATCAACCACCAGACCCAATTCAATATAATATAATAGAGAGAGCTTATAGAGTCACCTGGAATAATATGGTCTTCCCGCAGATCTTTAATTCGGCTAGACTTGTTCTCTGTACAACTCCTCTTGAGATCAATCAAATGATTGAGCTCGGAGCAAATAAGAGGCAGTGTCACATGTACTCTTGTGGCCTCGACGAAGAACCCTACGAGAAATACTGGTCAAACGAGTCCTCAGACTTCTTTAAAACTCATTCAATTCCTACAGACGCCAAAATTATAACTTATTTAGGAACGATAGAAGAGAGGAAGAACCCTCTTGCTGTTGTAAGAATAGCAAGGATGCTTCAAAACTTGAAAGTACATTTTGTAATAGCTGGACAACCTTCGAGCCAAGATAAAGCTGTTAAGGAAGAAGCAAAAGGATTGGAGAACCTGAGTTACATAGGAAGAGTTACTGAAGAAGAAAAAATAATGCTGATCAAATCGTCATACGTCAATATTCTTATGAGTCGTATGGAAGCCTTTGGGATAACTCAACTCGAATTCATGTACGGAGGAGTGCCCATAATAACATCGGCAATAGGAGGACAGGGTTGGTTGATAAGAGATGGTATAGACGGCATCCACGTTAAAGGACCCAACGATTTAGAAAGTGCAAAAAACGCAGTGGAAACTTTAGTAAAGAACAATGAGTTACATGATAAATATGCCCTTAACGCAAAAGAAAGAGCAAAAGAATTCACACTTAGCAGGATAGTCTCAGATCTTATCTCCAAATTGACGCCTTTTACTACTTCCTAAAATCCGAATCACTACCGTTACTGAAGATTTTTCTAGAAAATGATGAATTAAAATGCTTTTGGAAATAGAGCACTAGAAGATACTTGAGGTTCTGACTTTTTTTAAGCTCTAATGTAACAATCGCTTGTTTGAAATAGTTGTAAACAAATCTCTTAATTATTTTAAAAGGACGTATGCAATTTGATAAAAGTATTTCAGGAGTCTGAAAGGATTACTGTTTCTCATTGGCTATCCATTGGATTAGTGGGACTAAAGCTTCAACTAAACTCTGTCCTTTGGAAGTCATTGAATATTCAACACGCGGAGGAATCTCATTGTATGATATCCTCGTTAGTATTCCATCTCTTTCTAGTTCTCTGAGTCTCGAAGTCAGGGTTTTAGTGCTAATGTGCTTGAAGAGTTTGTTTAGTTCGTTGAATCTTACTTTCTTTTGTGAACAACAGAATGTGCAGAGAATTTCCATGGTTCCTCTGTTGCTAAGCATTTTGAGAGTCCCTTTATCGTCGGTTATACATTTTATAAGCGTAGGGTCAATAGTTTCCATTGTTACCCCTACTGTAATACTTTCCTCTTTACAATTTAAATACTTTCCTAATTACAGTATAGGATGGTGGAAAAATGACAAAAAGAATCAAGAACATACCTAGTTGCTGCTCTCCAGACCTAGGAACCCAACAAGCAGTAGCAGACTCAAAGAAGGAAATCAGGAAGAGATATGGCGAATTGGCTAAAAACTCAGCTACATATGCCATCCCCGATAAAGACGCTGTTACTAAACAGGCAGAATATTCTCAAGAAGAACTTGAACTACTGCCCAATAAAGCTGCGGCCGCTTCAGCAGGATGCGGAAACCCAACTGCACTGGCAAGACTCAAGAAAGGCGAAGTCGTGTTAGACTTGGGATCAGGCGGAGGAATAGATGTATTCCTAGCGGCAGAAAAGATCGGCCCAAAAGGCTTGGTTATAGGAGTTGACATGACGCCCGAGATGATCGACTTGGCAAGAGAAAACACGGTCAAGGCAGGTGCTGGTAACGTGGAATTCAGGCTCGGCGAGATAGAGCATCTCCCAGTAGCTGACATGAGTGTTGATGTCATAATTAGCAACTGCGTAATCAATCTATCCACGCAGAAAGAGCAAGTCTTCAAGGAAGCTTATAGAGTTCTCAAGAAAGGCGGAAGACTTCTGGTATCAGACATGATGGTAAAGGGAATTCCAGATGAATCGAGAAGAAATATGACAATGTGGTCATCATGCATTGCTGAAGCAGTAGAACTTGAAGAATACATAAGAATGATAAGAGAGGCAGGCTTCACGGAAATAGAAGTAGTCAAAAATAAAGAATACTCCACAGAAACGATCAATAGCTGGATAGAATCCATAGAAGAGGACATGGACAAGAAGGAAAAAGAAGAATTGAGAAGACTGGAACATGCTGTTGAAGGCAAAATCAAAGTCTCACATGCAGATGTCCGTGCAACAAAGAAGTAAAAACAACAATAAAGTAAAAGCAATCTATCAAGCAATATTTTGTGATAGCTTCCATTTACAACTCATATTAAGCTCGACATTTTTTTAAGATCTTTATCTACGCCTTCAAGGAGATCGTATTTATTTTCAAATAGTTTTTTAAAAAAAAAGTCTAAGGCAATGTCTTTTGCAGTAGACCTGATATGCACTATCATTTTTTAGTATACCGAAAACCGAAAGTCTAATGAAGGAATCTGGTTTCTTTGAGTCAAAGTAAATCCTAAGAATAAGATGAGAGTAACGAAAATTGATTATTATACACGAGAGAGAATTGAGAACTTCATATATATAGGATCTTTACGGCTTTCTGCAGGAATGTGAGTATTTGCCCGAAGAAGCAGTATTAGAGTTAGAGTATCGCTGGGTCATTTTGATCCTGGCTTGCATGTCCTTTGCTATTTCATGGATAGTGAGAACTGCATATTCTCCTCTAATTCCTGAGATTTCAGGAGTCTTGCACCTTACAAATACGGAGGCAGGCCTTTTGATGACCGCCTTCTGGGCAGGCTACATCATAATGCAATTTCCAAGCGGAATAATATCAGACAGGATAGGCGTTAGGAGAACTCTGACGATTTCATTAGTTCTAGTAGGAATATTCACCATAACCACTGGATCCGCATCCTCATTCGTTGAATTCTTATTTTACAGATTTCTCTGCGGATTAGCAGCTGGATGTATCTTCGCACCCGGTGCAGCTTTGATTTTACGATGGTTTAAACCAAAAAGTAGGGGGACTGGAATTAGTTTGTTCACGACTGGATCACGGATAGGCGCTCTAATTGGATTGATCTTTGCACCTGTAATCTCAACACTCCTTGGATCGTGGAGATGGTCTTTCTGGATCCTCAGCATCCCTGCCTTCTTTATGGCAATCATAGTCTTCATCTTCATGAAAGAGTCTCCTGAAAAATCCTCTGGAGCCACTAGAAAACCAGTGAGAGTTAATAGGGCAATGTCATATAGCATTATCTTCAAGAACAAGTTCTTCTTTGTCCTTCTCATAGCAGGTGTTGCCTACTTCTCTGCTTATAACGTGATTACAACATGGGCTGCCACATACTTTATTAGGGTTTTTAGTATTTCCTCTTCCTACGCAGGCTTAATCGTATCACTGTTTATGACTTCAGGAATTGTAGGAATGCTTCTAGGCGGTACAATTGCTGACAGGTTGAAGAGGGGCGGGCCAGTTGTATTCATTGGCTATGTGACAATGAGCGTAACTTGCACTATGATTCCCACTTTTGTATCATTTGGTATCTGGTTTACAGTTAGTACACTCATGGTTCTCAGTCTTTTTGGCAGTATGGGAGGGGGTTTGGCAACATCTATTATGTCACACTGGTTTCCACTCGAAATAAGCGGTACTGCTGCAGGTTTCCTGAATTTGGCAACTCTAGGAGGCTGCGTGAGCCCGTCTATTTTCGGAGCAATCTTAGACGCAACTGGCTCCTTCGCCATGGGCTGGACCATTTTAGGTGCCACTTCAATAGTCTTGTCTATGATGATGATTCCGCTAATACGATCGGGTCAGTAATTCATCTGTTTCATTTAACTATGAAATAAATCCTACTCTGGAGAGTACCACTTCAAATATCCTTTAAAAAGAAGCTACAAGTGAGGATAAAAATAGCTAAATTGGATTTTGAGTTCTAACTAGCTATCTGATTCTCTTGGAGTTGGTAAGCCTGCTGGGGATTCCTATACTCTCCAAGTACTTATAGGTCTTTGTCTCTTCTGCATGTTCTAAAATGAAATCATTAAGGTCTTCTATAGTGTCGATGTCTAAAGCTATCCTGTCAGACTTGTGGCAGCTGAAATTTATCCTCTTATCAGATGCCGCTTCTAAGTGTCTTTGAAAGCTTTGTGGGCCATAAGAGGTGGAGATAACATTAGGAGGAGTGAGTAAGAGGGCGTTTGTCCCTTCTCCTCTTCTTGAGGGCGAGATTACCATGGATGCTTCATGTCTTAGGCTTATTATCTCATCTAAATCTTTAGGTGTAACTAAGGGTATGTCGATGGGGAGGATGAGAACTGATCGTGTGTCCTTCTCGTAGCACCAATCGACTGCCTGAGAGACAGCTTGATTTAAACCACTTTTACATTCCCTCAGGTACTCCACATTGAATTCTTCAACTGTGTGAAGCACATTTAGATCGTTACTGACAACTACTGATTGGCTTATGTTCATTGTAAGCTTAACGGCTTTTATGACGTCTTCAAGCATTTTGAGGCAGAATTCTCTTCTCTCTGTAATCGGAAGGAGCGATGATAGTCTACTCTTCGCCTTGTCTAGACGCTTTACTGGAATGATTATACAGACATCCAGTCTTTCTTTCATAGCGACTCAACCGACTGCAAGGCTGCCTTAGCTAGCCGGATCTTATCATCTAAACTCTTCATGATACTGTCAGTTACTACTACATGTAAACCGAGTCCTTCAATCTTCTCTTTCTCTGCTTGGTCAATTTGATCTATAACGAAGCTGTCAATGAAGTCTTGATATAGTCTTGCAACTGCAAAAGCCGATACCTCCTTTCCTAGCCCCCTCATTAGTTTGTCAGCTGGTCCTTTAACTGGTGAGCCACCTACAATTGGACTTATCGCGGCTACATTAGCCTGCGTCTCCTTAAGCGCTTCTCTGACTCCTCTTATGGAGAGGATCGTGCCTATGCTTACTATGGGGTTACTGGGGCACACTACGACAGTCCTAGCCTTCAAAATGGAGTCTATAACTCCGGGAGCAGGCTTTGCCTTATCCGCTCCTTCAAAATGGACGCCAAGGACATCATCCTGAGCTTGCCTTTTCACGAGATATTCCTGGAAGTGAATTGAACCATTTGGAGTTCTAATCCTTGTTTCAAACCTATCATTGGTCATAGGTAGAATCTCTTCTTTCAAGCTAAGCTTTTCGCGAAGGCGCTTAGTCACATCGGAGAGAGGGAAACCCCTCTTTAGAAGTTGAGTTCTGTAAATATGGGTAGCAATGTCCCTATCTCCTAGATTAAACCATGTTTCATGCCCGTACAGCTTCAACATATTAAGACAGTTGAATGTGTCCCCCTTGAGACCCCAACCCTTTTCCTCATCTGCTAAACCAGCCAGCGTGTAAATGATGATGTCCAAGTCTGGAGAGATGTTTAAGCCATAGAGCTCAATGTCATCCCCAGTGTTCCCGATAATAGTTACCTCTTCTTCAGAGACAAACTTAACTAGTCCCTGCAAAAACCGCGCTGCTCCTACACCCCCTGCTAAGCATGTGATCATGTTGGTGTTCCCCAGTATTCCTCATATACTATTGTAGTCAAGGCTCTTCGAGCCGGTGGATTTGGCTGCTTAGAAGGATAGCCGAGGGTAATCAGAGCCTGTGGCTCCATGTGTTTAGGAATTCGTAATGTTTCTCTAACGGCATCTGGACAGAATAGAGGTGCACAGAACCAGCAGGCTCCGAGGCCTACATCGTGAGCCGCTAATAGAAGATTTTCGATTGCGGCTGCAACGCTTTGAACACCCATAATATGCTCAGCATTCCGTCTCTGCTCGTTTGGGTATTGATCCATATCTTTCATAGTCAAACATGCAATAATGACTATTGGAGAACCACTGAACTGCATAACTGAATCCTCAATTAGACGCTTTCGTTCAGCCTTTGGTATTCCGTCTCCACTCAAGTCCTCCTCCCAGCGAACAGCCATGTTTTTAGCTAGGTTTTGTTTATGGAGGTGATCTCTGACTACTATAAACCGCCATGGCTGGGCATTGTGGGCGGATGGAGCCCACTGGCAGGCTTCTAAAATGCTAGAGAGCATTTCCTTTGAAATTTCTTCTTCAGAGTATTTTTTTATACTGCGACGAGTTTTAATAACTTCTGATATGCTGCTAGCCATGTGATCTTCTCCATTAAATTCTAGCCACATTTTCTATATCATCTGAAAGTATCTTTCTTAAAAACGTCTTGAGACACTTACTCTTTTTTAAGTAGCATCTCTTAAATAGTTAAGTAATATGTTTACAAGGACTTAAGTGAATACTCATGAATACTCAGAAGATAGCGGTTATAGCTGTTTTCACAGCGATATCAATCGCACTTGTAATCTCCCCTGCAAAGATTCCATTTCCATTGCTTCCTTTCCTGAAGTATCAAATATGGGAGATCCCTATTGTAGCCGCCTTCCTCCTTTACGGTCCCTCAGTAGGATTCTCGATTTCAATCATGAATACGCTCGTATTGCTGATCGTGTATCCGGGCGACCTCCCGACAGGTCCCCTCTACAATCTTGCTGCTCTTGCAAGCACACTCATAGGCATTTATATCATTCAAAGGTTTGCGAATCGCTTCATCAAACATCAATTGATAACGGTTGTTCTTTCTACAGCGCTTGGATCAATACTTAGAGTTGGAGTAATGACAGTGGTAAATTGGGTATTCCTTCCCTTTCCATTCCCAATAGGATACAACTTGCCTGCTGAAGCTGTTGTCCCACTGCTGCCCATCATCGGATTATTCAACGCAACCCTAGTCTTCTACACTATCCCTATAGGCTATGCAATTTCCAGAGCTGTAGGTTTAAGCACCAATACCTTAAGGTGGAACGTTAAGGGTACACCAGTTAAATAAATGAGGTTTCAGCCTTAACCTTCAAAAGAAAAGACTAAATAAAACTAATGGAATTTAAAGCGTTCTCATATTAGAATCTAAATCAGACTTGCAGGAAAGTAATATATCTTAAAATAGAAAACCAAGTATCCCTTTTGAGAAGCTTCGACAATCATAATGGAACTCATAAATATCTAGGATTCTGGCTGAATCTATTTTGAATTTTTAAATACCACTTTTGTTAGGATAATGCTCAGAGGTTTGAAGCATGAAATTAGGTTGTGTATCATGGGTATATAGGAGCGCCAAACCAAGCCCTCCCTTTGACGATGGCATCAAAGCTATAAGCCAAATGGGCTTTAAAGCAACAAGCCTATGGGCAAGTCAGCCTAAGATACTTGACGAATACTATACCAACAATACAGTCAAAGAGCTTAGAGAACTTTTAGAATCTTTGGGATTGAAAATTCTAGAGTTTACGTCCATTAATTTTGCTTTGGCAAGTCTAGATAGCGAGGAAAGCAAACGAGGATGGGCAATTTACCAAAAAGCAGTGGAAGTCGCAAAGAACCTCGGAACGGGCATTATCAACATTTTAGGCCATTATCCACCAGTAGGACTCAGTATGATGGATTACACTCGCCTCTGGACAGGACCTGTTTTCAAGGCTAAGATGCCCGAGAACCCTGATTTCTGGAAGAATTTATGGGAGAGTTACGTTAGCGTTATAGGAAGATGTGCCGATTATGCGGCTGAGAATGGGCTTCGTGTCACACTGGAACCTCATCCTTTCATGATCGTCAGCAATAGTGATGCTTTGCTTAGGCTAATTGAAGCTGTAAGATCGGATTCGCTGGGCTTAACCTTTGACACTGCTCTCTCTAAGTCAGCAGATGAAATATCTGAGATAGTGATTCTAAAGATGGGTAGACGGATTTTCAATGTACATATCTCAGATAATCTGGGCAACATTGCAAGTCCGTTGCACCTCACACCTGGTAGAGGAAATATTTACTGGGAAGGGGTACTGAAGACTCTGAAGACAATTGGCTATGATGGCTTCTTGGAATTGGAGTTAACGCATATGATTAATGATGAAGAGACGTTCAGAGAAGAGAATCAGAGGGAAATCGATTACATGAAAGATGCGGGAAAACGAGTAGGAATCCCTATAGAATAGGTACCTAAAAATCTCTTCAATATTTTTTTACCGCTCATAAGAGACTTTTTTTATTTAAGTTATGTAAGATGTTGATTCAATAATCCTTGTGTAACTAGAAAAAGGATTGTGGAAAAAAGCAACAAATTAATTCAAATAACCTTTTTTTAGAATCCTAAACGAAGGTCTGTTAAAATGAATTCTGATTTAGCGTTTCAATTAAGAAACAAAGCTATTGAATTGAATGATGAGAAATGGGACATTATCAGCGTGTGCTCCTAAAAATTAAACTTCGACTTCTATCTACCCTTTATCGAAATACCTAAATTAGTTCAAGAAAAATATAATTTAGCGTTGATGGCTTTGTCTGAATTGAAGGTTGGGGACAATGCTCCTGACTTCTCATTACTGAACGAGTATGGCGTACCA
>JAUPKU010000005.1 GCA_030837285.1 Thermoproteota archaeon
TTGTGACTGGATATCTCCTTATTCGTGCTCTAATAAGATTGGATTTATACTCCTCGAAGACCAGTTCGTCATCGCTTATCTCGCTGGCTCTCTGAAGTCTCCCCCTGTCCATTAATCTGAGCAGCAGTCCTTCGACTGAAGTATTCTGTTTGACATTCTCATTAGTTTGTGGGAACAGTTGCGTCTGCTTGGACTTGTGTTCAGCAATTTTTTGGTCGAGGTATTGTTCTATCCTCTCCTTAGTTTTACTCTGCTGCAGACTTGAAATGCCCAGCATCTCGAAGACTTGAAGGCAGTTCTCCACCGCGTAGCCATGGTAGTGGTTATTGAAGTATCCATAAACCAACCTCGTTTTCTCACTCACATCCTGTACCTTTGGAATCCATGATTTGAGTTCGTCGAGAGAGTAGCGGTAGTCGTACCATGTTCTCCGACCTCTACCATGCCATCGAATGTAAGCGAAATCCGCCGTTACTATCGTCTCAGGCGGGAGGAGTGGCTCATCAACTATGGTGTTGGAGACTTTGTATTGTCTAAGTAGCTTCCACGTCTCCTCGTTCCACCATGACTTGTGTCTGAATTCGATGGCGAATCTGTACTCTTCCGGAAGGACTTTGAAGAATCTCTCAAGTAAATCCAAGTTCTGTCTAAAGCTCGGAGGAAGTTGGATTAGGAGGGCGAAAAGTTTGCCAGAGTTCTGAAGTGGCTCCATTAGTTCCGCGAAATTGTTCAAGTCAGCTTTTACACCCAACTTGACATCAAGCATCTTCTTGTGGGTGATTTCCTGCGGAAGCTTCGCTGAGAACACAAAGCCCTTTGACGAGTACCTCAACCAGCCATAGACCATGCTCTTGGAGGGATAAGCATAGAATGTAGAGTCAATCTCAGCGGTATTAAAGACCTGCGAATAGAAGGAGAGCATCTTCGTCTCATTGTCAGGGTAGAAGGGGCCGACCCATTCCTTATAACTCCAGCCCGAAGTGCCCAATCTTACCTCGTTCATAAAGATCACTGTTAATATCTCTGAGCGCGGAGATATTAGTTGTGGAATTTCTTGATATCCGAGGTTCTGATTGGTGCTGGAGGATGGGACTATTTCAACGTCCCCGGAGATAGACTGAGGAACTACGCTAGAGCATTCAAAGCAGTCGAGGTAAACTCAACCTACTATGTAATTCCCCCCTTAAAGGAGGTTGAGAGTTGGAGAAGAAGAGTTCCTGAAGGCTTCGAATTCACTGTGAGATGCAATCACTCTCTGATCCAACTACTACAGTCTGAACCAATGGATCAGCTGCTGGAAATCTTTGAGAAGATGAAACGAATCTGCTCTGTATTGCAGGCAAGCATTCTTCATATTCAAACACCCCAAACATTCCCACTGAGTGATGAAATAATCAGAAAAATAGATTATTTTCTATCATCAATGAGCCAAGGCAGTCTTAGACTAGCTTGGGAAATAAGAGGTGGCTCAGACAGTGAATATCAAGCCTTACTCAGGGTATTAGAGAAGCATAATGTCATCCACTGTGTTGATCTCTCTAAGGAGGCTCCAGCTTACTGGAATAGCATTCTTTACTCTCGCCTTTTTGGAAAAGGTTTTCATAATATTTACCAGTTCACCAACTCTGAGTTGATAGAGATAGATGACAGAATGCAGAAGAGTTATCCTGAGAGAGCCTACCTGAGCTTCCATGGCACAAGAATGTACAAAGACGCAGCCAGAATGAGCATCTACGAAGCTGCGGGCAAGTTTCCAAAAGTTACTAATAGCATGGGAATGAATTCCGTCATAGAGATTCTGAAGGAAGATGCACAGTTCCCTTCAACCACTTCCGCTCTAATCAATTCTCAGGGCTGGAAAGTCTGTGAGTGGCATCTTGACAAACAGTTTCACCTCTCAGAAATACTGGGCATGATCGAAGAAAAGAAATTTGACAAACTCTCCGACCTTGAAGCAGAGCTTAACAGACTGAAAATATAGCTGAACCTTACCCTCTCAATAATTAATGTCTAATTCCCAGCTGAAAAAAATAACTGAACTGAAAAATAGAGCCTATGGAAGGACATCTCTCATTTACAAAATTTCGAATAGAATACTTCATAAGTATTCAATCCGCGAGTTTTTTAGTACTGACCTAGTGATCCATCTCTTCTTGCAGCGTTGTAGCCCTTTTTAAAAACGAATAGTGCTATCGGAGTCGCAGCCAAAGTAAATATGATCAGGCTGGCGACATCGCTTATAACTGCTGGGGAGAAAAGGGTTTGACCTGATTGGAGACAAAGTCTTATTCCGTCTAGGGTGTAGGTAAGGGGAAACAGCCTTCCAAGCCATCCCAGGTACCAGGGCAGCAGGTTCAGAGGATAGAATACACCTGATATGAGTTGGGTTATCCAAGAGAAAGCCCAAGTCAATGGATTTCCCTCCTTCGTCTTCATTATGATCCCAGTGCTTAGGACGCCTACAGCCATGTGGCTAGAGATTAGTAAAAATGACATCAGTATCGCAGATGGAATTGAGAGCAGGGTGATGTTGAAGCTGGCTCCTAAGAGGATTCCCACGAGCATGGAGATTATAAGAAAGGCGGTAGAGATGATGAAGGAGAAGCACACCTCACCCAGCAGGAAGGTTTTGAAGTCAGTTGCTGCGGAGAGTATCGTCTCAATTGTACCGTTCCATTGCTCGTCACGAATGCTATCGTTTATACCTTCGACGGCGAAGGAGACGTATCTCTGGAAAGCTATGCCAATCAGGGCAAAGGTGAAGTATCCGCCTACAGAGTACCCAGCCTCCTGAACCTGCTGTGAAGTCGTGATAAGGGAGAAGAGGTAGTATGTAACTACCGAGAAGACTGTTCCTGCAACGTCAAGGGAAGTCCAAAGCTTGTATGACCACCAGACTTTGAAATCTCTTATGACGAAGGAGGCAACCATTCTGGGAGTGGAGGTTTTTCTAAGGAATATCTTCTCAGATAGTAGCTGGATTATCTGCTCGTCTTTCACGGGATTCTCATCTCTTTAGTATGTTGCGGTAGTTCCTTCAGCTCTTATCCTATTATAACCCCACTTGAAGACTTTGAATCCTATTGGAATGGTGATAAAGGTGTAGACAACTAGTATGATTATGTCGTTGAGGATGCTGGGTGAAGTTAGACTGCCACCGACAAGGAGAATATAGCGTGCTGCATCAAGGGCATAGGTGTATGGCATGAGCCATGCCAACGACCATAATAGAGGATAACTTCTCAGATAACCGATGGGGAAGAGTACACCTCCGAGGAATTCTGTGATACTCGCGAAGAGGAAAGTCAGGGGATCCCCCCTCTTGTATACCAGGATTATACCAGCAATCATTACGCCTATGCCCACATAGCTTCCAACCATGAGAGTGATTATCATGAGGAAGGATAGGATTGTTTCAAACGTGACCACAAGAGGCACCTTAAGGAGGAAGAGTCCGACAAGTATGACACCCGCCATGAAGTATCCGCTGACTAGGAAGCCTCTGATTGACTGGCCAATTATGTAGGATCGCATTCTAATGGATGTAGAGACTATATACTCAAGTGTTCCCTCTCTAATTTCATTTAGCATAGAATGACTTATCCTACTGATGCACATCCATAGATAATTCGCAGTTGCTACGCCTATTAAGGCGAAAGCAAGCCAATCAACGTCTCCGTAGCCTATTCCACTCAATTTGTCAGGAGCGACCTGAAGCCCCATGAAGGAGTACATAGCAATTGACGCTACCGTGCTAAGAGTTTCAGTTATAACCCAACTTCTATAGGAGAGGAATATTTTGAAGTTAGCCCAGAAGACAGCCCAGATGTGGGTGAGCTCCGAAGATCTACGTGGTATATCCTCATAGAGAAGTCTGACTAGCTCTTCGACATCCAACGCCTATTCCTTCCCTGTTAGTTTTACAAAGATGTCTTCGAATGTGGGTTCAACTTGACGGATTGACTGGATTTTAGTGCCAAAGGAATGAAGTCTCTCAGTTATTTGTGGGATAGCTTCGTATTCATCTTCAACTTGGAGACGTACGAATAGATTGTCAGCTCTATTTCTTATCTCAAGAATCTTTATTACCATAGGCATTTGGGATAATCTTTGGATTATTTCGTCTGGATTCTTGGAATCGCGGATGTCAACTTCTATTGCACGGATATCTCTCAACGTGTCCTTCAAGGTTGTTATGGAAGAGTCAATTATTATCTTACCACTCCTCATAATCGCGACTCTTTCACAGAGTTGCTCAACCTCAAACATGTTATGGCTTGTGAATATTATCGTCTTGCCCAGTTCAGTGTTAAGCGTCTTTAGGAGCCGTCTTGTCTCCACCGAACTTAAAGTGTCAAGTCCTATAGTAGGCTCGTCCATGAAAAGTATAGGAGGATTGTGAAGGAGAGCTCTAGCAAGCATGACTTTGACTTTCATGCCAGTAGAGTAGTCCTTAACGAGTTTACGTCTGTCCTTCATCAGATCAAAGAATTCTAGAAACGCGTCTATCCTCTTCTCAGCCACATCCCTTGGAACGTTTTGCAGATATGCATAGAACCTCAGATTGTCTTCTGCACTGAGCCGCCAATAGAGGGAGCGCCCTCCGGTTTCGCCATGGAACCAGCCAAAGCTGCTTCTGACCTTCTCGGACTCCTCAAGAACGTCGTATCCATTTACCTTTGCTGTACCCTCAGACGGAAGGATAATCGTGCAGAGAATCTTGATTAGCGTCGTCTTTCCTGCGCCGTTGGGCCCTAGCAGGCCGAAGAGTTCACCCTCTCTGACCTTAAGGTTCACCTGATCCACTGCCTTGACGACTCCTCTCTCACCATTATCTATCTCACCCTTGAATGCCTTTGTGAGATTGAAGGCCTCAACTGCATACTTCACTGACTAACCTCCACAGCCACAGCGGATTAACTTGTAATATTCACTTTTTATTGAGACGTTCTTTAGATTTTCGAGCTAATACGGTGGCTTCTGGTTGAAGATAAGCATTCTCTTGAGAAGTATTGAATAAGCAGTCTCATAATCATATTGCTAGACTGTTAAAAAGACAAATCAGAATCTCTGAACAAGTGGTTTCCAGTATTTTATCAATGCTCGTGGAATTTCTCAAAAGGAAGGAGAGACAAACATTTTAAAAAATACATTTTAGAAGAAGATTTCTTTAGACATCCAGTATTTGAGAGATATCCAGAAATCGCAAAGCCTAGTGTCTCAAATACTTCATTTTGTTTTATCTGATACAAGTCAAAGCTCTCAATGACTGAGTCTCTTTAAAAAAATAATTTGGAAAGATACATTAATTGCTGTTGTAATTATGTCTGCACTCGCAGTTATACGAGGCTGACCTAATGTGGTGGCATAAGCTCATTAGATATTGGATGAAAACGGACTACTCCTTTTTTGTTTTGTTTAACTGGTTTCTCATTTTTATTACTTTGGTCTTGTTTAGACTGATCAGTGGAAGACCTATTGATTTGATCTTCGCGATTGTCTTTTCCTTCGCTTCTATCCCAGTGTCATTATTAATAACAGCTGTTTTTCAAAAATATAGCTCTGGAATAGAAGATGTAGCCTCGATTCCGGCTCTTCTTCCAAATGACCTCAAAAAGGGAAAGCTATTGAGAAGCGATAAGGTCTTAGTCTTCTTCTATGCTGAGTGGTGTCCTTACTATCGAAGATCATTCTCCAACTGAAGACCTTAAGCACTAGCATTCCACCCAGAGTATTCAGATTTGACCTGTCTGATGAGAACAATCCCTTATGGGAATCTATGAAGATCAAGACGATTCCGACGCTAGTTGTATTCAAGGAGGGAGTGGAATTCTGACGGGCAGACGGAATATACATGATTGGTCTAAGAGAAAGAGACTTCAAAAAAGCAGCATCCATCGTAAACTAACATCAATTTAATAACCAGATAATAATGAACCATGGTCGCAAAGAATGAGAGTGGCACTTGAGTTGCAGGATTTTAAAGAGAGTATCTTGATGAACTTTGACTTCTTAGTAGTCTCTATCTCAATCATACTTCCTACACTCAGAGAATTGAAGTTACATGTTTGATCACGATTGGTTTTGGTGGTGAATTGATTTATACTGTTACTATGGATATAGTGTATGGTGAAAGACTTGTTTAATCATACTAGTATTAGATCGAGCAATTTGGATAAGTCAATTGACTTTTACACAAGACTTCTTGGACTGAAGCTTATAAGTAGGCATGAAATACCACAGAATAATGCTGAGATAGCTTTTCTCCAAGACCCTGAAGGGAAGGGCGGCACTCTTGAACTGAGCCACTTCCTTAGTCAGAAAAAGTTCATTCAAGCAGAATATGAGGACCGAGTCTTCGATCACCTAGCTTTTGATGTCCAAAACATGGTGGTCACTATTTCCAATATGCGGAAGGATAATATCATAATCACGGATGAGCCGTATAGACTAAGCCCACAGGGATCACTTATAGCTTTCATCGAGGATCCGGACGGAACCCTAATTGAACTTGTCGAACGAAGACCAAAATAATCTAATTTTCATTCTCTTTTTTAAGGATAAGATAGAAAGCAGTTATTGAGATTATAGTGACATTATGTCATACAATTAGATGTTTACTAGTATCTTTTTGGAGTGAGATTTTTGGATAATTCTATTCGTAGTTTATTCGAATTCGGATTGGATGAGCTTGCCAAGCGGAATGGGATGAAATGGAGTAAATATGGGAGAGACGTTATTCCCATGTGGGTTGCGGATTCTGACTTCGGTGTTGCAAAGGAAATTAAGGATTCAATCATAGAGGCTGTTAGAGGAGAAGACTTACACTATGATGACAGCTCTAGCCTCTGTGAGATGATTGCTGATAAAATAAGGAGGATTAACAGAATACCTGTTAATGGCGAGGATGTGCTCGTTACTCAAGGCGTGATTCCTCCGATGTGGTTAGCCTGCCGATACGCCTTTGATCGAAGAGGTGGTGATGAGGCGGTTATGACTGACCCGATGTATTATCCTTTCTTCACAGCCACTGAGACAGCAGGAGTGAAGAAGATGTTTTGGCCTCTTATGGAAGAGGATGGTTACAGATTTGACATAGAGGCTTTGAAGGAAGCAATCACTCCGATGACTCGCTTAATGTTCGTGTGTAACCCGCATAATCCTACTGGGCGTGTTATGACAAGAGAGGAACTCTCTGCAGTAGCGGATTTGGCTGTAGATCATGATTTGGTGGTGATGTCAGATGAGCTGTGGGAGGACATTGTCTTCGACGATAAAGAGCATGTTAGCATAGCCTCATTAAATTCAGATATTTCAGAGAGGACGTTGACAGTTTGGGGCTTCTCGAAGTCCTACAACATCGCAGGACTCCAAATAGGATACGCCGCAACAACGAACAAGGAGATGCTCAAAGAGTTGAAGCGTCTATCGAACGGAATCTTCAGGGAGACGACGACACTATCAAAGACTGCAGCGAAGACTATACTCTCAGGGAAAGTCGACTATTACCTGAAGGCGGAGTTGGAGTACCTCAGAGAGACTAGAGAATATGCAGTTAAACGATTAAGAGAGATTGAGGGCGTGAAACCCAATGTGCCGGAAGGAACATACTTACTGTTTCCCAGAGTTAGCAGATACAAGATGAAGAGCAACGCTATTGTCAAGTTTCTGTTAGAGGATGCTAAAGTGAGTGTTATAGATGGCTCTGAATTTGGTTCAAATGGCGAAGGTCACGTTCGAATCAATGTGGGAACAAGCCTAAACGTACTGGAAGAAGCATTCAATAGGATCCAAAAATCGTTAAACAAGCAATTACACTGAAAAAGTGTTCTACGAAGCTCTAAAAGGAACTGCAAGTCTACTTTTTAAGAACGTCCTTAGCTTAATGCGGTCGAAGAAAGTTGGCGAAGGTAAGACTTAGAATTGTAGGGTCACTCCAGACTGTAAATGCTAGCGGTGAAGAGACTGTGGATGTCGAGAGTATAGCGGAGATTATTCAACAGATTGAAGCAAGGTATCCCCAAGATCAGTACTTCAATTTCAACGTGTTTCTGAACGGCATAACTGTGAGTGATAAGAAGTCGCAGAAAAGTCTTATTGATGGAGATGAGGTCGTAAGTATCCCGGTCATGTCAAGAGGCTAATAAAAAATAGGAAGTTCCCCTATTTTGGAAACTTTTCTTTGAAATTGAATAAAGGGTGGAAGGAAGAATATTTAGCCTATTGCATTCATAGGCTCCAGTGCTGGGATTGTAAAGTTGAGCCCGAGTTCGGTTAGCAGTTCTCTTGGTGGAAGACCTTCTTCGGTTAGTTTTAGCATTTCTACATAGTATTTTTTAAGAGCTTTATCGAACCAGCCTCTGTCAAGTACGTATTTTTTACCATATTTGTCGGTTATTGGTAAGTCGAAAGCTCTGTCTGGCAGCTTATTATCCCTTGATGGTTGGTAGCCCTCCCTGAGACTGTAACATCTTTCGAACATAAAATCTCGCAAAGCGATTTTTCTAATTTCTTCCATTGTTAGATTCCATCCGCACACTGCGTTCAGGTATTGGCGAGCGCCTTCCTCGTTTGAACTCCAAACAGCTTGAGCAACCCTGTTTGTAGTGAATATACAGATAGTTGCTTATTCTGTTATTTGAGAATCTAGGCCTGTACCCATTCTAGCGCCGGTGTGGCTAGAGGCATAGGATAGGGCTCCCCACTCTGGTAGACCTCTCAAATCGTAGGTGGCACATCCGCATGAATGGACCTGAAAGGCCATACCTCCCGCTTCTTTTGGGTATAGCATACTTTTATCCGTCTGCCAAGATACTGTCAAAATCCTGTCTATAAGCTATCTTCTTGAGTAACTCGCAAGTGGCTTCGACGCTTCCCCATTTCAAGTCGATCCCACCCAAGTCTTTCTTAGTGATGATCCCTCGGTCATAGAGTTCAATCCCCCACGCAACAATCCCGCCTGACTCCTCAGCGTCCATTCCAAGTTCGTTGGTGAGAGGTGATATGTATGCTTCCTCTTCAAATCCTACGAGTATATTGGCGCTAAAGCATCCTGCATTGTCATGTCGCATCTCTCCAGCGACCGGACACCATTTATTGGCGGGTTTATAGTAGGGGACGAAGCAGGGACTGGCGCAGCCTGGGCAGCCGTCAGTCCATATGTGGCTGCTCATCTCGTGTTTCACGTAATTGCATTCGCTACAGACTTCATGCCATCCGAGTTGGTTGTTTTTAACGCCTTCCATGCCATAGGGGTATAGTGAAGCTAAACCTGAGGCTCCGAAGCGGCGTGACTGTATCTTTGAACAGCTGTCGCCTGATTCTCCAGATAATTTTGAAAGATTTCCCATACCTTTTGGTTGTCAGCATATTCTGGACCCTTTGTTCCTCTTACAGCTACGGCTTTCAACTTCTTTGAGCCCATGACAACCCCGCAGCCCCACTTCGCAGCTGTGTGCATCCACTCCGAGTTTATACAAGCGTATCTTACAAGATTCTCTCCCGCTGGACCTATTCTAGCTACATCGAAGCACTCCCCCGTTTCCTCCTTCAGAGTCTTCCTCAATTCATATTCGGTCTTCTGACCCCAAGAGCCCCAAAGGCCTGTTGCATCTCTGATTTGAACGTCATCATTCCAGACGTATAAGTAAACAGGAGTGTCAGCTACTCCTCGTATGAGTATTCCAGCCTTGTAACCGGCGTTTACGATTTCTCTGCCGAGGTAGCCTGACATGGTGGATCTTCCTTTCCAGCTAGTCTGTGGAGACTTAAAGCTCATAATCGTCTTGGTTCCCATGAGATCTGTTACAGGTCCCACACCAATGTGGAGAATGTTTTCTGAACCGAGAGAGTCAGCTCCCTGAGATACAAGATCCCAACAGAGCTTAGTCCCAAGACCTCGGCCACCCAAGTACTTTTTAACATCATCGGTTACGTCTCTCACCTGCGTCTCTCTACTGGTTAGGTCAACTTCTAACATCTTGATTCTGATTTCGGGCATGTTTGATCACCAATATCCCATTGTGTCTTTTTTGAGAGGGTGCAATCGTTTGGAAATTAGTTCGGCTTTTTCGTCAGAGTGGATTCTAAACCAGTGTGCTATGTTAGTTCCGAAGCGTCCTACGGAGGGCATGTATTCTAAAGCAGCTGTTGGGCAGACTTTAACGCATTGCGGTTTTCTCTCACCATCTTTTTGGCTAGATCGCAGACGAGGGCGTAGTCGTGTTCTTTGGGATAGAAGTGTGGGATTTTGGCGGTGCATGCTTCATTACATCTAGCACATCTGTTGCCCAGGCACCTCTCAGAGTCTACTTTCATGCTGAAGGTCTTCTCATCAAAGTGAATGACGGGCGGAGTAAGAGGACAGGCTTTCTCGCATTCTCTTTCTCTTTTGTCACATTGGACGCAAATGCTCGGAACCGCCTTGGAAACGGGGGTTAAGTACTTATTCTTATTCTTGAGAGCTCCCTGTTTATCACTCCATAATGGAACATTGAGCAAGCCATCTCGCATATCCCACATCCAACACATAAATCCTCCCTCAACTGGATAAACGCAGGCCCTGTTGGATATGGAAGACATTCCACACCCCAGCCTGACTTATCAACCATAATTTCTTTTAAAGTTCTCTCGTTAGCCATTAAATTCCCTCTGAATTCTTCTTCTCCTGTATGATTGGCAATTAGATAGTGCTGCTGTGACTTCTGAGCTTCCCTTAACCATCATCATGACAACAATATTGATGATTACTGCAATTCTCATAATTTTTAGAAAAAAGACATTTAAGGTCTTAAACTGATTCTATTTATTTGTTTCTTATTTTATTGATCGTCGTGCAGTATTCTTCAGCTCTCTTTCTGGGATTGGGTGAGTAGATGATTTCTCTCCCTACGTTAATTAGTATGTTTCTGCCACCTGCTCTAATTATCTTTCCAAGATCGCCTCCTTGGGTTCCTATGCCGGGGGTTAGGAATACCTTTTCTTCGCCTACAATCTTTCGCACATTTTTTATATCATCCTCTGTCACGTAACCGGATGCGCTTACGACGCAGCCGTCAGCCTCATATTCCTTGACGTCTTTGGCAATTGTCTGGAACAGGGAGTTCGAGCCTATTCTGGCGGTTTTCATGTATTTTTCCGCTTCTGGATTTGACATTAACGTTAAGACTATTATTCCCAGTTCAAAGCCTCTAGATTTTCTTACTGGTCCATGGGCTGTCTTTACTGTTTCTTCTAGGTTGCCTGGGAGGGGATTGAAGGTTATTGCATCATATCCGCATTCAGCTAGATGGAATATCGCTGATTCTATGGATTGGCCTATATCATTGAGTTTGTAATCTAGAATTGATAGCATGTGGCTGTCGCGTATCCTGCTGGTTAATGATTGATGTTCTTGTTTGGTAAAACCGAAGACATATTGCTGATTGGGTTTCGCAGCGATACAGTAGTCTCTTGTTTCTTCTATGATGTCTAGGCAATAATTCAGTCTTGCTTCGTTTTCGCTTCCACTTCCAAGATACTTGAGTGAAATCACGTTTTCGCTTCTTTGTCTTGGCAGAGCTGGGTCTAAGCCTATGCATAAGCAAGTTTTTTTCTCATTCAATAAGTTGAGGAATTTCTTTTCAAAGTCGCTCAATAACATCCCCACAGTAAAAGAGAATACCTGATCATATTAGTCTGATGGATACGAGGGAGATGGCTCATCACTTGAACTTCACGTGATATATGAGTAATTGATGATGTTCTGTAACAAAATTATAGAAGCATATTAAATCCGTGAGAAAAGTTAAGACTAAATATCATCTGGAAAGAAGTGTAGCTTACGATTGGATGGTATTTTGTGTGAAGATGAGTTCAAGGAGTCATTAAAAAAGCAGGGGTTAGATGAGAGGGCAATTCGGCAGAGTATCAGAATAGTGAAAGAGACCGAAGTTTTTTTAGCAGATCGAAGTGAAAAAAGGAAGCTTAACCATGCCCGCTTGGAGGATTTGCATAACATAATAGACTATTTCTCTGAGAATAGAAAGAATACATGGAGAAACTTACTTGCTCTTCTAAGGTATTCCCGCTTTGTGGGTAACCGGGAAGTTGAAGTCGGTTTGCTGGAGCTTTTGGATGGCAGTGACGTTTGGGATAATGTCTCAAAAAAAGTTAAACAGACATTAGGAGAAAAGAAGCATGGAGAAATATTCGGGGGAATTGAGCTTCCATCCTTAGGTACTTTTTCCGCTGATAAGCCGAAGACAACTAAGAGACTTATGGAGAGACTGGAGACAGTGCTAGGAGAAGAAGGCTGTAGAGAAGTATTATTGACTGGCCCTCATGCAAACCCAAAGAAAGCGTACATTTCAGAGAGAAAAGTCTTCTTGGAATCTGAAGGTATTGACGATTTTTTGCAAGGCGTCATGAAGAGTACGTTTATGAGCTTAAACAGCATTTGAGAGATGGAACATTATACTTCACTAAAGAGATTGATGAAGAAGTCCTTGGCTACGTGAAAAAGACACCAACATGCCAGAATGGTGTGAGAGAAGGAGACATAATATACGTGACAAAGATACCGTACATGATGAAGCAGTATCTTAAAGAAAAGGATGAAAAATTGAAAAGGTACTTCTACTGTCACTGTCCACGGGTGCGTGAAGCCATAAAATCGGGTATCAATATTTCATCTAACTTCTGTTATTGCAGTGTTGCCTTTGAGAAACGGCCTTGGGATGTCATTTTCAATCAGTCTGTCAAGGCAGATGTCATAGAGACTGTGTTGAAAGGAGATCTAATTTGCAAGTTTGCAATCCATATACCAGAAAAATACTTGGAGTATGCTAGATTTAGTAGGAGAAGGCATATGAGTGGACTAAATTCTAGTTTTTAAATCCAATCCTCAAAAAATGAGGACAGGATGTAAGCAAAACAGGATTGAATCGCGGTTTATTTTATAGGATAAGAGGATGGTCCTGCTCAAACACACTCCTCCTCTTGAAGTCTATAGGTTAGTAGATTTCTTTTGTCGATTGTCTATTCTGGTGGTGGAGCAATAAGGCTTGAAGACAACTTAACAGGAGAATAAAATGTGAAGTAAAGTTGTATCATCTAATACATTAAGCATAGAAGGAAAAAGAATTATTCGGTGGTTTTACAATCGAATTCTTCTGGTCTCGAAAGCGCGTCAGATTTCGTCTTGCGTACAGTACCAGCTGGTGCTAAACATAATATTATGAACACGTCAAAAACGGAAGAACTCAAACTATACACGATATATTCCCCGCCAGAGCATCAAGACGGTACTGTACGCAAGACGAAATCTGAC
>JAUPKU010000182.1 GCA_030837285.1 Thermoproteota archaeon
GTTATTATACATAGGCGGGCAGGCTTGAATTTCATGCTTTGATTTTCATCTTCATATAGGATTTGTCCAGTAATTGCCATTTTAGCAGGATCTACTATTACAAAATCTGTCTGATGAGTAGCACTTCCGTATGGAGTTTGAACTGTGACTTTGTAGTTGCCTAAAGGTAAATTTTGATGAATATGTACGAGCAATTCTTCACCCCTTTGAGTTTTTTGTGCTTTTGCGTTGACAAGAACAAGCTGATCATTAAGGTAAACATAGGCTTCATTCAAACCATATCCATAGATAGTCATTATGGTTTCATAGCTACCTGAATGTGGTGTAAAATCGAAGATGGGAGCACTATAGATTCGCAGTTCATATCTGCGGGTTCGTAGCACTTGGGTAGTAATCTCTTTCCTTCCATCTTGTGCAGGGATTACTATGGTAATCTTTGCGGTGATTTCTAGAAGGAAACTGCCAAGAGAATGCCCGGAAGCTGTAACTCGGACCGTTGAATTGAATGTAGGTACTCCGCGATATTTGCTTAGCTCCATGATTAAAGTAGGTTCTGGAGTTAGTAGGTTACATGTTAAGCCTACATAATCGGGAGTACCGCTTTTAAGAGCTACCGTTATGTTCAAAATGTCTTTGACTATTGTGTCCTGTTGCCCAGTTGATATGCTCGTAGCATTCATACCATCGTAAGGGCATAGGGGTGTAAGAATTAGGTCAAAGTTGAAGTCAGGAGGTGTCACACCTACACCAAAACAATCGGAGTTGTCAGCTTTTTCTTTGTAGGGTGGATCAGATCCTGAATAAAGTTCTACTTTACATTCGTAAAGACCGTCATCAGCAGCTACAGGAACTTGGTAAACTTGCGTGATTGGGTGTGTTTTGTTCCCGATTCCTTCAGGCCAATAATATATTACTTCCTTGAGTTTGACACCACTCGGGCTTGTCACCGTGAAATTAACTAAATAGTGAATGGAGCTCATGAGCAATGTCCTAAGAGGGAAGCCTTCTATCCACCATGTACAGGTTATGTTCCCATAGATTGGAGCTGCAAGTCCTCCAATTGGATATGCTCTTTTTGGAGAAACTGAAATTGAGATGTTTATGGCTGAACTCCGTAATGTTGCGAGCCTAGAGGAAGGTTTTTCCTGTTTTAAGGCGTCTACAGTTCCGATTTGCTTGTTTGTAACAATCGAGTTATTATTTGAGTTTTGCCAAGTGGGATCAACACTTTCTAAAATGGTTAAGTTGAATATCATTAAAAAAATGATTGAAGTTGAAAGAAGGTGAATTCTATTTGACATAAGCTTTGCCAAATCCTGTTCCATTATAATAAGTATTTAACATTTGGTGCTGTCAACTCTTCGGTAAAATCATATTCCTGTAAACTTTCGGTTGATGAAAAGATGTTATACTCTTTTTGTATTTGATTAGGTTTGCTGTTACTTTTCGTCGAATGAGTTTAAGAATGTATCAATAAATAGAAAAATAGCGCATATACCAACAAAGGTACATCCTAGAGAATAGGCTAGTTCTCGCCTTTTTATCAATGGACCTTTGTCAATCGTAGTGCCTCTCATCATATAACCTACAATTAACGCTAAAAGCATAGCAACTAATGCAAGTCTGTGATAATCGTCAATTGTAAGAATAATTGCAGTTACAAGCGTCAGACTTAATCCAGATGTTGTTTGAAGAAATGTCATTTCCGTAGAGAATAATTGTACACTTTCTATTTGGTCTATGCGTTGATCCAAGTCTCTAGCTAAAACATTTGCAGTTTGCGGACATGACAGAGGATTTCTTCTAAGTGCCTGTGTCATAGCCAAAGCGCGCGCGCAAACCCAAACATATTCTCACTTTCTCAAAGTCTCTCTAATTTCCACCTACTCTTTTTCCTTCTCTCTTACTTACGCAGAAATTCTAAACTTGGATCCCTAAGGAATACTTGTCATGAAAAAGCTATATCAAAACCACACAGGACTATTGTAGTCCCTGAAGAATACCTAATCCAAACACTCATCCAAACTCTCAGAAAAGAATTACTAGAGGCGCTCCAAAAGAAACCAGAAAAAGTATAATTAATAGTGCTAAATGGTAGCTCGGGGGTTAATGCACAGCACTATTCAATATACCGTTTCCCCTTTTTGTTTTGGATTATGAGAATTGCAGTACGACAGGAGTTCGAATATCCCGGAGGAGATTGATACATAAGTATCAAAATACCCTTCCCAAATTTTTTCGGAGTTTTTTCAAACAAGTTCAGGTAGCGGGGAGAAGGTAAAAGTTCTCGTTTAAATTTACTAAAATACTATAGTTTATAGCTGATTGATATCGGATTCTTATCTAGTTTATGCTTAATTTCTATCTGTTTACTGCTTTCGCTTTTAGAATCTCATAATTTCTTTTGTTGCATTTTTATTCTACAATTCATCATTTTTGAATTTTTCTTTGACAGCAAATTCTTAATCCTTTTTCTCCGCTAAAATTTTTACCCGCTCCAAAGCTTTGGGAAACCTTATCTTAAATGTTTCTTCCTGCCCACGCGGGACGTCGAGTTCAACAGTCAAAGTAGTAACGCCATCTTTTTCCACAAGTGAGTAACTCTCTGTTCCGCCAGTCCATTCCTTTTCCCGTTCCCGCTCTCCGCTATTCTTTGTATCCGCTATCTGCCTAAACGAAACAAACTCATTGGGGACAAGTTTTTCGATCAAACTCGTCACGCCATAACCGGATACAGAGGAAATAAACTGCACTTCCCTTCCCTCCTTCATTTCTCCGACCATATATGTTCCTTCGTCAACAATGTTTGCCCAATCACGAAGTGTTTTGTCCTCCCACAGGGTGTTCCAAACTCTTTCTCTTGGAGCTTTTATTTCGATTGGAAATTGGATTTTTTTGAAATACTCCATAACAATGTCCTTATGCTCCATCTCTTTCTGCCTTACCAGATCCGACTTGTTTGTTCGCTGCATATCAATTCCCCAATAAAATATTAGTAACTTCAAACTATAAACATGTGTGACTGTAGCTATACAACAGCATATAACTTCAGAAATATTGAAACGGTTGTTTAAACGTTATGAGAAATTGAAACGTGGAAGTAAAATTGAAAACCATTAATTTTGGTTATTATTTTAAAATAAGCATAATATAAGCACGCGCGTCGGTTTTTCACTTTTCAAACAATTTCCACGTTCCTTCAATAACGACTTCCACGTTGCCATCGATGACTTTCAAGGCAGTTTGATCATCGATTGCATATAAAGAAGGGACATCAATTTTCGCTATCCAGTGTTCCACGTTTCTAGGGTAGCCATGGGAAACCAGCTGGAATTGAGGTGTGGACGAATCACAAAATCTACAAGCTTCAGGGTCTTGCTGCTATCGGCATTTGGGTGGGGCTTCCTCTTCATATTCGTCATCATAATAGATATTAGTCTTCTCAAACCGCTCACGGTCAAAATGGAAGCTGTGCGATGCAATCATACTACCCGCACTCCAGCCCACATAGACTAGGCCTTTCTCCAGCAAAGCAGGTAGCATCTCAAATAATCCTGACTGCTGCAGCCAGTAACTGAGATAGAAATTATTTCCTCCACCAAGAATGATGGCATCTACCGCCTCAATCGTCTGGAGCCATAAATTCTTGGGCACACTTGGCAGGGCAGTCAGCTCTAATATACCGAATTCTTTCCACCCTAGCTCTCCATGTCTTCGTAATGTTCGCCACGTAAGATTAGACCCGTTTGGATATGCGTAGATAGCAGTGGGCACATACAATGCCGTGAATTGTGAGAGGGGTTGTTCAAGCAACTCGACCAGCGCATTTTGAATAGTATTGTTTGTGATACCCATCGAGGTGAGAAGTAATTTTGTTCCAACGTATTTTTTCCCTAAGCAGCAATTCGAGTCCTACTGCCCTTCATATGCCTTCTTTAACGCCTCGAGGTCAAACTTCTTCATTTTGAGGAACGCTTCCGTGACCCGCGCGAGTCTTTTCTCATCTTTGTCCTTCATCATCTCGTCCATCGCGTTGGGGACAACCTGCCACGAAACCCCATACTTGTCCTTGAGCCAGCCACACTGTTCCGCCTTTGGATCCGCGGAGAGTCTGTCCCAGTAATAATCTATCTCGTCTTGAGTCTCGCAGTGCACCATGAGGGAAATGGCTTCATTGAATGTAAAATTGTGTCGGAGTGCGCTGTCCATTCCTGCGAACTCCTGGCCTTCGAGTGTA
>JAUPKU010000183.1 GCA_030837285.1 Thermoproteota archaeon
AGTAAACAACTATAGAAGCGCTATAGAACCACATTAGAGGATGAAATAAGAATGATAGTAGTAGACCTCCTGTCAGACATATCAGAAGTAGGGACGGTAAGAAGTAGGTGAGTCTACGAGAGTTCTCTGGAAATTTTTTAGTGAAGAACCCACGGTGCAGCCCAAACCTCCAGACCTGTCGGAGATGCCCGCGAAACAAAGGTCTTCGATGGTGATAGACAACAACATCTGAAGCTTCAATCATCTTTGCACCATTCTTAGCCAGTGCTAAACCCATTAGAGTATCTTCTCCCGGCCAGTATGTCTCGTTCCATCCTCCAGCCTTCTCCATTACCGATTTCCTTGCTATGAAATTGCAGGAATGTATATCATCCGATGCAAAGTTTCCTTGCGTTTGGTATCTTCTGGATAAACTGCCGACCATGAAGGATGAAAGTATGTATCCTCCAGCCTTCTGCATTAGGTTATCCTCGTTGGGGGTGAGTCCAGGCCCACCAACAGCGGCAATTTCGGGATCACTAAGATGTTTGAATGCATTGCCCAGCCAATCTCTTCTTGGATAAGCATCAGAATCTATAAATGCACACAACTCGCTCTCAGTATTCTTCATTCCTATGTTCCTCTTGGCTCCTGGAGAGACAGATCCAGTAGCAATCAGTCTAGCTCCAGCCAAGTCGACGCCATTACCGTCTGGAAGAACAAGTATCTCTGCATCATTATATCCAAGCTCCATACAACGCCTCACACAATCTCTAGTGTAATCGTCTATATCCTTACAGGGAACTATTATAGAGACTCGGGGCTTCTTCTCATCAGACAAAAATGTATCCTCGGTTACCATTGGATAATGTGCGTATGCTTAGGACTCTGATTGTTTATGTTCCTCTGGTACCAATGAAGAACCCTCAGCCTGTACGCGATTCCAAGAGTGTCCACAAACATTCTGGCGATGTTTCCAACCTTAAAGCCTGCCTTAAGACTTATTGCAACTGGGAGTTCAACAACCTTCATCTTATGCAGTTTTGCAACAACAAGAAGCTCAACATCGAAGGCATACTTCTTCACTGACAGGAGTGGGAGAATCTTCTTCAAGCTCTCGGCGCGAAACCCCTTCAACCCCGCTTGAGTATCTGAGACATTGACACCTGTTAAGAGCCGGACGAACATATGAAAGCAGAAGCTCATAATTCTCCTTGTCAATGGCTCGTCAACCTTGGAATCAGGGTGTCTCTTTGAGGCAATTACCAGGTCAGCGCCCTCAACAACCTTCAGATACTTAGACAAGTTAGAGGGGTCGATCTCTAAGTCGCTGTCCAAGAATAAAACGTAGTCACCCTTAGCGTACGCCGTCCCATACTTCAGAGCATATCCTTTACCGTTGTTAGGTGGATTGTAGCCGACGACCTTGACATGGCCGTTATGTTTAGCAGCCTCCTTCCAAGCAGTCTCAAAGGTCTGGTCATGTGAGCCATCATTGACGACGATAAGCTCATAATTCATCTGCCCTTTTTCTAGGACGTTACATGTGGTCTTAATGGAGGAACTAATTATCTCCTCTTCATTAAAAGCAGGCATAACAACGCTAACGATCGAATTCAACATGTAACCGTTCCGCCTATACTGCAGAGGCTGGATACCACGTAATACCGTCTAAACATATAAACTTTAATCAAATAAGACACCGGAATCTCTGAAGGTCGAAACTCTAAAAGTAGAAAAACCTCTAACCCTTGCTTTTACTATGAATTGACTTCTCAACATTCTCCGCATCATTTCTGTTATATTTGAGAAAGGATGCTGCCTGAAGGACCACGCCAAATACCAATATATAAAAAGCATATATCGCAACTACATTGGCTAAGACTGAATTATCCGCCACAAGCAGTCCGGCGCAGACTAAAAGAAGAATTAAGGAAGTGACGACAAAGGGCGCACCCCGATTCTCTCTAATGTATTCTCTCATCCATTTTAGATTCAGTTCAACCAAGATAAAGGTGAATGGGTTTCTAGTGGGATAAGAAGTACCCATGATACCACTCTCTTGCACCGTTTGCATAGATTATTCAGCCAATGACTCTCAGCCTAACATCATATAAACTAATTATCTAACGGAATCCATTTCTACAATCAGTGATGTTCAACCCGAGGTATAGGATAAAACCCAAATCCTGCTTCCAAGCTGATGCTGTTATATTTCCCCAACTAAGAGCGGTCTCAGAAAGCCTCTCCGCAAGGCTATGACCAATCTGCTCCACGTTTCGTATAAATGAATTCCTCAGGGATTTCAAAATCTTGCAGGCTATACGACCTATGACAAGTGACAATTTCTCACTCCTAATCTCATCCACGTAACTGAGTGTTAGATCCACCACACTCCGCTCCATCCTACTCAAAGCGTACCAAGTTCTTCGCCTAAGAGCCCTAACCTTCAATAAAGCCAGCCAATTACCCGTCATGAAATTCATAGATTATCACTTTACAACACTATACAAACTAACTTCGTAACTTTCATCCAACTCAAGATTAATGCTTCTTCAATATCTTCAAAGCAAATCTCCTGTAAAATACCTGAATTTATAGATTTTAAGTTCATTATCTCGCGAATATAAACCTTATTCTATTCGGTAGAGATAGCGCATATTTCCAAGCTCTAACCTCTCTGCCCGAATATTAGTGGAGACATTTCATACAACATCAGATTCATACCGTTTATCCATTTGAGCCCAGAATGCAACGCAATTCATGGTGAAAAAGGCATTTTAGAATAGATAAACAAACATGTATTAGAAATAAATTATGAAGACAAAGATTCAGAAATGGATAGAATGAGCCAAGACGTAGGGCCCAACAATCATGAGGATCTAAAAAAGCAAGAAGCTTTACAATCTCAATTGCGAGTTACACTTTCACTATGTGGTCGCATTCTTTCCTGTAATAAAGTCATGTGAGGAGCACAGAGCAGTCCAATAGGTTTGCGGATTACTAATATCAAGCCACAACTCATTCCTGTCGAGCTTCACTGCTGATACGTTGAGACCACGATCAATCAATTTCTGTATACCATCTGTCAATTGAAGTTCACCCATCTTATCCAGAGGAGTTGATTTCAAGGCATCAAACACTGTAGGCGCAAACAGGTAGACCGCTGTAATTGCCAGATTAGACTTAGGCTTATCAGGCTTCTCAACAACCCTCTCAACTCGATAAACCCTCTCACCAACTTCCTGTCCTTCAACAATGCCATATGGTTTGGGATTCTCAACCTCTTGAACCAATATGGTCGCTGTATCCTTGAAACGTTCGTGCACGCTGAAAAGCCTCTTTAGATGGGAATTCTTCTTGGAAAGGATCAAGGTATCTCCTGCTTGAACCAGAAAAGGCTCTTTTATGTACGGCTCAGCCCTCAGTACTGCGTCTCCAAAACCCTTTGGCTCAGACTGGCTAATGAATACTATAGACGAGGACCGAACCTTATCGTAGAAGCCCTGAAGCTCTTTCGCCAACTCTAGCTTGCCACCGATATGCAAGGCGGAGAGAAAATTCGAGTCGGAAGTAAAGTGGTCAGAAATACTCACTTTACCTCGCCCTACGATGAAGCAGAATTCTCTGACGCCACAGTCGTAGAACTGTTCGTAGACAACCTGAAGCAAAGGCTTAACGCAAACATTCTCGCCGCCGTCCAAAGCGAAAATAGGCAGCATCTCTTTGGGGGTCTCCTTCGTCGCAGGTAAAAGCCTAGTACCCAAGCCAGCAGCTGGAATAACAGCTTTACTAATCATTATATTAACATCTCAAAAGGAAATTGAGTTTCCAGAATAAAAAACTATCCACATCCTATTTGTTAGATTTAGTTATGCCTTATTCTTCCAGCCAATTCCGTAATATCTCACGCCTTGAGCCTTAAGCAAGTTGGCGTCATAAGTCCGCCTACCGTCCACTACAACAGGATTCTTCAACAACCTCTTAAAGTCCTCAGCTTTAATATCACGGATTTCCTTCCAGTCCGACTGGACAACCGCAAGATCAGCCCCTCGAAGTCCCTCTTCCCAGGTATCACAATACTCTACAGGCAGATCAACCAAACGCTTGAAGTTTGTGGCGGCTTTGGGGTCGTACGCTCTAATTTTAGCTCCTTCTTCAACCAGCTTCTTGATAATTGGTAATGCTCTCGTAGCTCGAATATCATCAGTATTGGGCTTAAAAGACAAACCTAAAACAGCAATAATCTTACCTTTCAGAGATCCAACAGCATCCCTAACGATCTCGACCAAGTGAAGCGGTTGAATCTCATTCGTATAAAGGACAGCATCAAGGATAGGTGTCTCCACTTCAATATTCTTAGCCAGTGTTTTGATGGCGCTTACATCCTTTGGGAAACATGAACCACCAAATCCGCAGCCCGCATCTAAGAAGCGAGGATTCAATCTAAAATCTAAGCCGACACCTCTCATCACCTCATAAACGTCGATGTTGAACTTCTCACAAATCCTTGAAAATTCATTAGCAAAAGAAATCTTTGTAGCCAACAAACTGTTTGCAGCGTACTTGATCAATTCTGCCGCCTTAATATCACATCTGATCTTAGAACATGTATAATCCCTGTAAATGTACTCTAAGACATCTCCGCTACGCTTATCATGCTGGCCAATCACAATCCTGTCAGGATTAAAGCTGTCATGCACCGCCTCACCCTGCCTCAGAAACTCAGGATTCATACATAACCCAAAGTCTCGATCTACCTGTTTACCAGAATACTTCTCCACAAATGGTAAAATAATCTCCTCAGTGGTTCCAGGCGGAATCGTACTCTTCGCCACAACAACATGATAACTATCCTTTTCCTTCAAAGCAATTCCAATGTCTCTAGCCGTATCTCTTATGGATGAGAGGTCAGCAGAACCATCAGGAAGCGAAGGCGTACCAACACATATGAAAGTGACGTCCGATTGATCCACAGCCTCCACATTATTAACGCTTCCAGAAAGCATCCCCACATTGACCAATTCTTTTAGAAGCTCCTCCACCCCCGGCTCATAGAATGGTGGAATACCCTTAGCCAAGTTCACTGCCTTGCTCCTCGTAGTAGTCGTGCAGATTGACTTGAAGCCGTGCTTTGAAAATGCAATACCACTCGTTAAACCTACATAACCCATTCCAAGAATGGCGATCTTTAACTTATCCATATCAAATCATCTCAAGAAGCTGATTAACAGCATCATAAACCTCTGTATATTAAGGCTATTCTCTCAAACGGAGCCTTCAACATCATAATCCACAGTTGGAAGACAGACAATTAAACATCCTCAAAAATATTTTCAGAGAACAACATCTTAAAACACGATTAGAAAAAAGGAAGAAAATAAACTAATAGCGTGAACTTATTCTATCTCATTTCAATCCAGAGTTTCATCATGCCTTTAAGTTGGCTGATCACTATCTTCGGCAGCTTTATTGGCTTGTAGACAACAGTCTCTCCACTTAAGCGCAGTCTATGTCTGACGGGAACCTCCTTAATTTTCGCGCCCTTCTTGATGGCTCTTATTGTGAATTCAGTCCAGAAGCTCTCCCGCATATACTTGACTTGACTAGTTATCTGCAAGGCAACACTCCTCTTAACGAGCCTATACGGAGCTGTCACATCATGAAGTTCCTTTATACCGAAGAACATCCTTGAGAAGATTTGAAATGTTCGTGACATGGCTTTTCTGAAAGCGGTATCAGCGCGATTCACTCGCCAGCCATCAATCATATCGTAGCCACCACTCTGTTTGTACATTTCGAAGAAATCTGATGGAAAATGTTGACCGTCAGAATCACAGAATAAAACGTAATCACCAGCTGCCTTCTGAAGCCCATTCTTAAGCCCGCCAGTATATCCCAAACGCTCTTTATTCATAAGCACTGTCATCGGAATCTCCTTCGAGAGTTGTTCTAGAATCTCCTTCGTCCCATCAGTACTACCATCCTCAGCAACGACAATCTGAAGATTCATTTTCCTGCTAATAGCCTCATAAAAACCCCTAACCACCGCCTCTATGTTATCCGCCTCATTATGAACAGGCAGAACCAAAGACACAGCATAAGACATCATAATCAGCTCTAGAGAAATTGAAATATAGAATCCCCTTTAATGCTTTTCCTAAAAATCAGAAAAACAAGAATGTAGCTCTCAACAACCCATAAGTCTATGATGAATAGGTTTATGAAGAGTCAAAGATGTATGATTCAATCGTGCTAGAATTCAATTTATCCAAAAGACTAATAATAACATTAAAGCAAACCTAATTATTCCTACTGATAACAGATATTGGAGCCATGTTCTACAAAACAAGAAACAACTACTCTCTTTAGTCTCTCGCATAGACATAGACTTTACTTAATCTGCTGGCACTTGTCTCTTTTCATGACTCTAATATCTGAATGATTTTCCGTACTTTCCTGTAAGTTTTCGCCAGCACGCGTCAATCCAAGAAAACACCGGGCGATACAAAATCTAGATACGCCTAGTAGACTCTAAAAAATATAAAACTAATAAGAAATTCTTCATTTCTTGAAGAGAATCTAATGATACATGCCTGAAACGAACAATCCTACGATCTCTTTGAAAAACTGCAGCATCTCCAATTTTCCGAGCTTCGACTTGCCAACACCACGTTCCACGAACTTGATGGGCAACTCAGACACTTTAAATCCCATCTTCTCGTAACGGACAGCCATCTCAACTTGAAATGTGTA
>JAUPKU010000184.1 GCA_030837285.1 Thermoproteota archaeon
CAGGGGGAGACTCCTGAACTACCAAAGATTGTAGCTGCTGAGAGTCTGGGATTATTTGGGGGGTCAATCGGGATAATACGGCCAAAGACGCGATTCATCGATGGCCATAAGATAGAGGCTGGAGATGTAATTTACGGCTTCCCAAGTCATGGAATCTGTGCTAATGGTGTTTCTAAGGCTAGGAGCATAGCTGAACGTCTTCCTGAAAGATACTTTACGCGGCTATCAGATGGTCGGACGTTGGGCGAAGCCTTGCTTGAGCCAACACCAATCTGGGTCAGGCCCATAATTGATCTACTGAATGCAGGAGTTGACATCCATTATATTTCGCCTATAACTGGACACGGCTGGAGAAAGCTGGGAAGAGCTCCCTTCCCCTTCAAGTACATTGTTGATACCTTGCCTGAGCCTCCTGAAGTCTTCCGTTTTCTAATTGACCGCGGACGGCTACTCGGCCTCGACGTATCAGATGAGGAGAATTACCAAGTCTGGAACATGGGAATATTCATAACACTAATAGCGCCAAAGAGTGCTAGCGGAGCTATCGCGAACGAGGCTGCTAAGCATGGATGTCACCTGCACGTCCTCGGACATGTGGAGAAAGGTGAACTAGAAGTTGAGATAAAGCCTAAAGGCATCACATATAAGGGTGAATACGGATAAGCAGGCTGTAAAATATAAAAAGAGCGAAAAGATAACAATTACTATCAAATGTTGGAAATAGAAAAACGCAAATAGATGGCTTATCATCAAATTTTTCGTAAACCTGTCTTTTCATCTCATGGCCATTTTTGCCCTTAGAGACTCAAAGATGAGGAAAATTCGTACGTAAAGGACACTTACAGAATTTGGATAGTTAGTTTATAAGTCAAGGAAAAGAAATGACAAATGGGTGAGGGTAACGGACATTTTTGAGGTTATTGACAAAAGGAGGAGCATCCGAAAGTTCAAATCTGAACAAGTAACTGATGAACATTTACAGAGAATTTTGGAAGCTGCATGTTTGGCACCTTCCGGTGGCAACCGCCAACCATGGTACTTCATTGTAGTAAGAGACTCGGAGATGAAGAAAGCTGTCTCCGCATCGAGTAGATTAGAGAGGAATCAGAAACTCCTTCTAAGCGCAGATACTATAATCGTTCTGGCAAGTAATCCTGAGTTAGAGAGAGGATATATGTCTCCAAATATCTGCTCGACAAGGTCTTGGTATAAGCAGGATCCGATGATAGCTGGGGAGCATATTGTTCTTGCTGCTACTGCGCTTGGTTATGGTACTTGCTGGATTGCTGGTTTCGATGATTCTGAAGTTAAAAGAATCTTGAATATTCCGGAAAATATTGCTGTTATCGCTCTTATAGCTATGGGTGTTCCAGATGAGACCCCCCACCCAAGAGTCTTAAAACCATTCAATGATATTCTCTTTAAAGACTCTTTTGGAACTCCGCTGGAGCTGTGATTAACAATCTCTTTTTTCTTTGCACATACATAACTTCTATCCATTTGTCTTCCTCTATGTTTTTATAGCAAGACCTATAAGATGTTTGAAGCAATCTGATGAGATAGTTCCATTGTAGTAGACTTGAAGGAATTGAGCAGGTTTGATTTCAAAAAGTGAATTTGAAGCCTATGGAGAGGCTTACAAAAACTTCAAGAGCTAATGTAAGAACTTTATATGGTAATATGCGGGGATTTCCGAGCTAGGTCTAAGGAGCAGGACTGAGGCTCCTGTGGCTAAGGCCTTCGTGGGTTCAAGTCCCACTCCCCGCACCAATTTACTAGTAAAAATATTATGATAAAAAAAAATAAAATACAGATTAAATTACTTCTTTTCGTATTACAGCACGAACTTAGTTTGGATTTTTAGGGGTTAATTGTGTAAAAGCTAATATTTCGTTCCAGTCACATATATTTTCTATCGCAATTGCTTCAAGAACCCGTCCTTTCCAAGAACCTAAATACGGTAGCTCAGAATACTCATATCAATTCAACTCTAATTCAGTACCAACGCACGCTAAATTAATAATATAATAACAAATCGTAGATACCAATTTTTATTTTATTAATCACAAATACACAATAACTTGTTCAATACTTAAATTTTTTTCTAGCACACGCGATATCTAAATAAATGTTATGAAGCTTTACAATAGTGGATGGATTACACGTATTTGTTTGAAGGGGCAGTTGTTGAAAAAATTTCATATTTTTCCTTCTAAGATTAAGAGTGGTCTTTTTTACCATAGAGCTATTGGAGAGTATCAAGGACTCCCATTGCATCTACGCGTTGAGCAGGATGGCAGCGGTATCCTCATTATAAATGCGTCTAGAATGCTTTTTTTAAACAGGACAGCAGCTGAATATATTCACCTCTTCTTAGATGGTAAGAATGAAGAAGAAGTTGCTAAAGAGATTCGGAAGAAGTTTAGGGTTGACAAAGAGACAGCGATAAGGGATTATAAAGACCTTCTTTTCATTATAAACACCTTTGCAAAAACCAATGACATAGACCCTGTTTCCTACCTTGGTGTTGAAAAAATTGAGCCATTTGAAAAAGAACTCTCAGCCCCATACATGATGGATCTGGCAATAACCTATCGCTGTGACACTAATTGTTATGTCCGAACATCCCACACAATGAGTGAACTGAATACTGAAGAATGGTTCAAAGTTATAGACAAGCTCGGAACTCTTGGTGTTCCTCATGTAATCTTCACGGGTGGAGAACCCACTTTACGAGATGATTTAGACAAGCTGATTAGCTACGTGCAGAAAACAGGACTTGTAAGTGGTCTTGAGACAAGTGGCAGGAAGTTGAGAGATAATTCTTACCTGAACCACCTGATTGAAGCAGGTCTTGATCATATCCAAATAACTGTAGAGTCCCATGACAAGGAAATCCATGATAAAATTACTGGTGTAAATGGGAGTTGGAAAGAGACTATTCAAGGGTTGAAGAACGCAATTGCTACACCGGTCTATACGATAACAAACACAACCATCAACCAGCACAATGCTAAAGATATACTCAAGACAATAGACTTTCTACACAATCTGGGTTTGAAACAATTTGCTTGCAACAGCATAATATACTCTGATGAAACCTCAAACGTTCCAAAAGAATTAACCCTAGACGAAGAGAGCATTAAACCGCTAATTACCAAGATTGAAGACTATTCAGAGATTCTCGGAATGGACTTCATATGGTACACTCCTCAAAACCATATACTAAAGTCCTTAGAACTAGAAGAAGTACTAAGTGATACTAGTGCGTGTAGGACGAACTTGTACATTGAGCCTAATGGAACAGTTATTCCTTACCAAAATTACGTAACACCCCTTGGAAACATTCTAACCGACAATTGGGAGAAGATCTGGAACAATCCCCTATGTAACGAGCTTCGAAATAGAAAACAAGCCTAGCCACAGCCAGAGCTTTAACATAAAAAGAGTTTTGAATCAAAGATGAAGTATAGTCACCCGCCCTAACATCGGAAATAAGAAACCACTGGATAACCGTATCAACCCATTGAATGAAGTGGATCTAATATGAAGCTCATTTTTTAGTGATGGTAGCCTATTCGTTAATTACCTTGGTTGATTTGAGTTATTTTTTTGAATTCTTATTCGGAGAACCCATTCCGATACGACCAATCAAGCATCTGCACCTCGTTTGAGAAATATACGCTTTGCAAAAAGCCGTCTCCACCCTCTATCCTCAAAGTACCCTCAATAGTCACACCTTGACATTTTCAGGAAGCCCAGGCACCTCAGCAGTTAGGACTTGAATGTCGTTTTTAGTGTTGAAATCATAGAACAACTCTTCCTCTTTACGTTCCATAGTTTTCTTCACCTGTCGAAATGTTACGTCTTCCCTAAAGATTTGCTTGGCCTGCTTCCACCAATTGACGTGGTTATTTTCTCTTAACCTTTTTCAGAGGGCTCGAATTTCACCACTATCTCATAAATATCATCGAAGAGCTTCTTAGCCTCTTCCTCAACCTTCTTGGATATGCTATTAGCCTCGTCTACAGATATTCTACCGTCAACAACAAGAGCTATATCTCCAACTATGTAGGAACCCAGCTTCCTTAGCCTTACACCTTTTACTCCCTTCACTCCTGGGACACGTTTTGCAACATTTTCCAAGTCGCCGCGCACATCATGGCAACTGCAAGCGTCCATTAATACAAGTGAACTCTCCTTGATTATCATATAAGAGGAGATGAGAACGAATATTCCGATAACGATCCCAACAATCGAATCAAATTGGATGATGCCAAGTTGATCTGCTAAGGTTACACCTATGAATGCGGTTATTGATGAGAGACTATCTGTCGCCGAATTGACTACCTCAGTCTTCATGGATAGCAATCCTAATGATCTTGCCTTTCTGATCTTGTAAATCAACATAATAGTGGATATTATCATCGCGATTAATGCTGTCGCTATCGCGAATGACCCAGACTTCAACTCTCTCACAATATATAATGTTGTATAAGACTCATACATGACTACTAGGCCAACACCTACAATAATAATGGCGCCTAACATCGAGTATAAGGTCTCAGCTCTGAGGTAGCCAAAATGAAACTTAGCATCTGGACCACGTTTGGATAGGCGAAGTCCAATCCATACCACAAAAGAGGTAGCTGCATCAGCGAAAGAGTCAACTGCGTCTCCAATGAGCGCAAGACTCCCAGTAACAAAACCCACAATAAGTTCAAAAATACCAATCGTCATCATAAGAATTGTAGATAGAGCTGAGATTCGCCCGCCTTCAGCTAACTCTTTCCTTTCATCCAACCTTTCTGCACAAAGAATGATTAAGCAGTTAATTGATATAAAAACAATTTGAGCGCTAAACCCTAAAGCTAGTTAGCTCGAAACAAAGGAAAAAAAGTTGGATGTGGAGTTTGCGGGTGATATCTCCACTTTGAGTTGGGTAAGTCCCACTCCCCGCACCAATTTACTAGTAAATTAACAATTGAAAAATAGTGGATTCGAAGGGATTAATGCTTCGTACTATAGTGAAAAAAGGGGTCACATAAGTATTATGAAAAGAAATATCATCAATCGATTAAATTTTTATCCTATTTGGCTTTCTTACTTTTGTTTTATCTGTACTGGTAGTATCCGAAAGAACTCATCATAATGAAAAAAGAAACTACAAGTATAACTCTATAAATTCTTGATACTAGGTAACCATACCAGTTTAAGCCAATACTTCCGAGGAAGAGGAGCAGAAGGTAGAAGATGAGTCCTATTGGCCAACGGTCGGGATGATTATAGGGTTTCTTCCGAGTAATCAAACGGTACCAAAGGTCGTAAAATAGATACATGATTATGAGAAGTCCCACCACCAAGCTTCCTGAATAGTTTCCAATGACAAGGTTCACAACCCAGAGCAGAACGAAAGGTACCAACTGAAGACTGAATATCGTGCTTAACTTCCACTCCATCTCAGATTGGTGTACGCGTAAAAGATAAACAACAGTCAGTAGCGCATAGAAGACCAGAGTAAAGAAGAAAACAAGATAGTCAATGAAAACTCCATATATAAGAGGCTCAACCAGCACATCACCTGTAATAGGACTTAAAGATTAGAAGCTTTGAGTTTAGAGCACGCCTAGAATAAAAGCTGGTCAACTTCAAAAAATATTCTTGGATTCTTACTATCATTTGAGTATTCTTCTAGATCTTTCAGTTTTGCTTCAACTTTTAGGCGTGTTTTCTTCTTAGAGTATCCTAAACCGTGTTGTTCTAAGAATTTCTCAAGGTATCTTGAACGTTCCCAAGTTGTCGTTAAAATGGTTAAGAACGTTTTTAGTCTCATCTTCTTTTTTTGGACAAAATAACCATGAAGGTTAACCATCGTGGTTTTCCAAAGGTGTAAGCATTAGCGAAATTTCTTTTTAGCTCAATACTCTATCGCCAGAAGGTTTTGATAGAGTATTCTAAGAGTATATGACGTATTATGCATGAAATCATAATTTAGTTACGGTTTTTTCATAGCGCAGTATGAGGATTCTGACCGTTTTTTGATTAAAATTTAATTTTCACAATATTCCCACTTGTCTGCTCAATTACCCTATGGGATTTTGGTGAAACGACGAATTGCCCTAAAGCTATTCTTTGTGTAACAAAAAAGAGACAAGACGTGCGCTAATTGGAAACAATGTGCATGCTAAACTAGAAGCCTAATCTATGAGTCAAGGATATCCATAACTGAGGGACACCTAAAACATTGGCTCATGATGAAACTAAACGATTCAATGCAATAGTAGTTGGAGCTGGGCCGGGTGGTAGTTCCTGTGCAACATTCCTCTCAAAAACAGGTGTTAATGTGCTGCTGCTTGATAAAGAGTTTTTCCCCCGAGACAAGATTTGCGGTGATGGTATTAGCGCTAGGAGTCTCGACATACTGCGGGAACTGGGAGTGCTTGAGAAGATTGAGTCAATACCCCTTAGAAAAATTTCAGGGTTCACCTTCTCGTCTCCTGATGGGACTCTGGTCGATATTCCCATCCCAAAAAGAGGGGGTAATATAAGACATGGTTACGCTATTCGGCGTTTACTATTGGATAACCTACTCTTCCAAAATGCCAAGGAACATTCGATAAAAACAATGGAAGGGTTCACAGTTACAGGACTGATTAAAGATTCACACAGCAGTAGAGTAGTTGGCGTTGAAGGCACGATGAGTGATGGCCAAAAGAAAACGTTTTATGCTGATGTCATTGTTGGGGCTGATGGTGTCAATAGTATAGTCGCTAGAGAGACGGGAGCCAGACACGGCGATATCGCCCACCTTGGTGTGTCATTACGCTGCTATTATAGAGGCGTGGGCGATATGAAAGGTAACCTAGAACTACATTTTCTTGACAAACTCATCCCAGGATATTTCTGGATACTTCCAATGGCAAATGGATTTGCGAACGTTGGCATCGGAATAGTAATGGCCGAGATGCGAGCCAAGAAGATTAATCTGAAGAACGAGCTGTTCAGAACAATAGAGAACAACCCTGTATTAAAAGATCGGTTCAAGGATTCAACCGTGGTTCCAGGAACGCTAAAAGGAGGAACAATCCCTTTTGGTTCAAAAAGATGGAAAGCCTATGGCAACGGTTGGCTGCTTGTCGGAGACGCAGCGTCTCTTGTCAATCCATTCACTGGTGAAGGAATCGAAAATGCCTTATACTCAGGCAGACTCGTCGCAGCTGTCATATCTGAGGCTTATCTGAAAAAAGATTACAGTGAGAGTCAGTTTTCGAGCTACGAACATGCCCTTAAGAAGGAGCTTGACCCAATTCTGCAGAATAGCTATCAGATGCAAAAGCGTAGCAGAAGCGGTTTTCTCCTAAATCTTTTCATGCATAAAGCCGCACGAAACCAGAAAGTACGGGATTTGATGGCTAGCACGCTAACCGATGTCAATTCTCGCCAGATTTACTCTTCGCTATTCATCTACCTTAGAATGGTTTTGACACCACCATATTGGTAAAAATTACGCATGCACATAACTACTAGATAATCGGAAAAGAAAACTACCCACCCATAAATCGACAAAGTCTTACAAATAATGGATTTTCACTAGCAGAATTTTACAATAAACTAGCGAATATTTGTGATGAATTGCCATCAAATAGGATAAACCATGTTGAAAAAATTAAAATTTAATTCCCAAATAGTTTGAATAAAGGGATATTTAACTAATAAAAAATGCATTATTTAATGAAACTTATGTTTCAGAAATCTCCAAATAAATTGTTAAAATAAAAACTGCAAAAGGATATTCTGGAGTGTGACAACCTATGAGCTTAAGAGAAGAGCCCTTGCCAAGACGTTTACCAACCCGAGACTGATTCAGATTAAAATGTATACGTTTCGACACTAGAAAGCCACCCATGAGTACGCTCTAACAAAAGATATCCTCTATGTAAAAGTTCTCCTTGGGCACAAGAGAATCGAAAATACACTAATCTACACTCGATTGAATTTTAGTCAGACGATTTTGCAGTCAAGGTTGCCAGCACACTTGAAAAATGCACTGCGTTACTAGAAGCTAGGTTTGAGTACGTTACTAACTTTAAAGGTAAGAAACTGTTCAGAAAAAGAAAATAAAGCTATTTCCTTTTTCTAGAGTTGCTTGACTGTTATGGCTCCGACTGGGCATGCTTTAGCCCCTCGCTGAGCATCGTCAAGCCCATCATCATCGAATATCCGGGTTGACTTTGACTGATCTGTCGTTCCGCCGACAACCAGAGACTTGTGATTTTCATCCGATTTGTAGTGTAGAGCATCAGTGGAATAACAGGCCATAGTTGCGAGGCACACATTTCGGTTCACGGTAACCTCATACTTGACCATAGAAAGACAACAAATCTAAAATATGATCCCAGTTCCAGATAAACATTCTTAGAAAAGTAAGCACAATATGGATATGACGAAAATTACTTTCATCTTTTGAATTCTTCAAGTGTAAAATTGACTTTATACAAGAATTCTTGAATATTTTCCGATACTTCCATCGCATAGCCCAACTTGATATCATATTCTGCGGCAATTAGTATTCCACCAACCTTGCTGTCTGCCTTTTTGCCTTAATCCAACCCACATAACGTGTTACTTGCCCCTATTGTATTGTCGCTTGTTTGATCCTTTTTCAGTTCAATAACTACATAGTTCTTTGTTTGTTTATCCCTAGCCAATATGTCTATTGAGCCAATGTCCGTTTTATATGCTGACTTACTAGTTCTCCGTCGTGTGCGCCGTCTTTTTATGTGTATTTTCTGTGTTGAGAGAGCGCTAAAGTGCGCCTTCAGAATTTATCTACAGACAAGATCTCCTTTAGATTCTTTCTTGGTCCAGGTTCTGCGAACTTTCCAACTTTTGGATATCCCAGTGGCGTTACGGCAACTACATTAACTTCCTTGGGTACACCTAATATCTCTTTAACTTCTTCGTTATTGAATAGGCCGATCCAGCATGTACCTAGACCCTCTGTCCTGGCAGCTAGTATCAAGTGGGTTAGGGCTATGGATACGTCAATGAGCATGCTAAAATCCTTCATATATCCTCCCCGATTGTAGAATTTATTCTGTTCGGAATATATGTTGTAGCCACAGGCTACGATAATAATCGGCGCCTCATCGAGGGATTTCTGATTGCCGCAAGCTGTAGTTATTCGTTTCTTCAAGTCTGTATCCTTTATAACGATAAACTTCCATGGTTGTCTATTTGATCCTGATGGGGCAATTCGTGCAGCTTCTAGAACCCTATTGACGAGTTCATCGGGTATGGAGTCTGGTTTATAGGATCGAATGCTCCTCCTAGTTCTTATTACCTCATAAAACTCCATGTTATCAACCTTCATTTTTAGATGTTTTATCTAAACTTATGAATGTAGCACGCGATAAAAGCTCTTATGATTTTACTTATTTAGGGCATGCGCTACATGACTATATTTCGCTTAGTAGTCTTTCTAACATGGCGACTTCTTCTTTGATTGTTGGTAGGTACTTAACGGTTCTATAACGTAGGGTGTTGATGAATCCTGATGACTGCTCAGTTTTCAGATATTTCTCTAGTTCCATCTTTTCTCGCTTTGTTAAGATTCGTTGATACATTGCTATTCCCCAGTAATCACTGTAATAGTAATCTTAAATAGATTGTGTTACTATAGTAGTGATTAGTAATTCAAAGATGGAAGAAAAACAAGCTATTTTATCCGAGAGCCTTTTCCGGAAAAAGAACTCTCTTCGTGGATTCAAGTCCCACTCCCCGCACCAATTTACTTATAAAATGTTGGATATTATTTTTAAGTAAAATCGGATAGTTTTTGGCAGGTTGCGGGTATAGGTCAATTGATTTATTGAGCTGGGATAACAATATACTGGCTATTATTCAACCTCGATTAGTTCAAATTTTTGGAGTTCGATGTTCTTAATGTACTTGTTTTGAGATAGCTCGATAGCTATTGCCTTTGCGAATGCTAAGGCATAATTTTCGAAACTCAATTCTTGAATGAAAGTTAACAAGATATTTTTTACCATTTTAAGTAATGTCATATATCCCCCTATTCTAAATATTAATCATTTTATATATATAATTTATTAAAATACTATATAGATATGGATATACCAGAATGTTTAATATATAGAAATTTCGTGCTACAAATCAAGAAATTAATTCAGAAGGATCTTCTATCTCATCATCTTACTATTCAAACTAGAAGTATTCACAGGACTCAAACAGGGAAAAATTACATAAACTCTTTGGATTGTGTCTAAAAAATTAGATCCGTTAAAAACTATCTTAGTGATCTGATGAGAATACTTGAAAGCCCTAAAATTATTTCCAACAGGATTTCTGATATCTTCATCTAAGCTACCACTACGTCTGCATAACTCTAAAACATCCCATTTCGCAATTCCGTGTGCTAGTAGGTTTCCACTCTTCGATGAAAAGGCAGTTTATATTCTATACAAAAGACACTCGCAATAGTTCACTAAAACTGATTTCTAAGATTTGCACAGTATTCACCAACTTGATAGATTTACTCCTCGGTATTGTACCAAGTAGTAAAATACATGACCTCTCATTAGTCACAGGATTCATCTTTTTATTAAGCTCATAAATGACTTTCCACAACAAATAGATCAATTCCACATATTCACGATTTCCTTTTTAACTGCTATATTAAGCGTGTACTCCAATACACATATTTTCCTCTCTCTTTTTATCAATAAATGTGGCTAACTCATTAAGTAGAAAGGATTGAAACTATTGGCATCATCTCTTCTTTTACTCTTTACATTAGGAATATTCTCGTCTCTTTCCCCATGCATCTTTCCTGTTTTCTCGTCATTCCTAGCCTACACTGCGAATGCTGAAAATAGTGCCAAGAAGGGAATGCTTGTAGGCTTCGTCTGTCTGCTTGGAATCGCTCTATCATTCAGTATCTATGGGATTCTCGCCTCACTTTTATTTGCCCCATTAATAGCATACCAAACAATCCTTCGTTCAATATTCGGAATAATAATTATTCTCTTAGGCATTAAATGTACACACAGAAGATCAAAGT
>JAUPKU010000185.1 GCA_030837285.1 Thermoproteota archaeon
TTCGATTATAAGCGATTTCAAAAGCGGCTATGAAACTCCTCATTTTGTCATGATCAACTTTCTCCAATTGAATTGAGTTGTCTTCTTCGGTTTTAAAGGATATATCTCCCCACAAAAAAGTTCCACGATTCGCCCTCATCTCAAGAATCTTCTGGAAAGGCAAAGATATGAAATCATAGCGGCCTAAACGTTTCTCATCGAAGTAGAGGAGGCGGACATTTGTGAGTATAATATAGTTGGGGCGTTCAACTATCTCGAATGTTTTAAGATAGTGTATGACTTCTTCTCCAGAGGATAGGTTCTCTTTTACACCATGAGGTAACTCATCTATCAGATTCTTTGTAGGCTGTTCCTCACCCATTTTTTATCATCTCAAGCACCCAAATTAACTTAGAATAGTAATATTACGCCTAAGAAGATAAGTCTTTAAGAAAGCACAGCGTGCTTCTTTCAATTTTATACTCACTATTTAATTTACTCGTTATCGCAGCATAAGAAAGAATTTCCTTATTTTACTATGCTATTTATCGACTACAACGGTTCCTCCGAATCTGTCACTGAACTTCTGCCTGTAATCTGTCTGAATTCCTAAACCTACGGCAACATCCACCAGAAGCAGAACCCAGTAAATCTTACTAGCATTTCTTATGAAAGCCATTCTCCAATCAACCTTCGTACCGATAAGTGTTGTAACCTTTAAACCCATAATTGTCTTACCGAAAGTTGCACCTCTATACACGTCAGCCGTGGGAAAATAGAGTATTGAGAATAATCCCAGAACTAATGGGAAAGTGGTAACATTGAAAAGCACCCTCATCATAGTTGAAAACGAAAAGCTGCTTAAACCGATTGAAACTATAGAAACTGTGATACTGCCAATTATAGCAATTAGAATGGATAGTATTATTGAGTCTATAACTAAGGCTATGAGCCTTCTCAACCAATAGTTTTGTACCCTTGGGTTTTCTGCAAGCGACTTTATCCCGCTATCAGGCAGCTCTTTCACCCCCGAAACAACATCCGCTGAGGGTTTAGCTCTACTGTAAACAGAAGTACCACAATTTGGGCAGAATAAAGCTCTTTCATCTAATTCAGTACCACATTTGACACAATAAGGCATCTCAAATCCCACCGTTAATCTTCCAATTACATTATACATCTGTACATGTATATGGAAATAGAAAAGGGTTTCAGTCACGTATTAGATAAACCATGTCAGAAGATCTCCCCAACAAGAATTAATTTTATCAGCTAAGTGAATACAGTGCTCGATCATATAATATCAGACACTTGTAGCATTATTTAGAAAGTTTACGACTAACTTGAGTGTTCTGAAAAAAGGATAATGGAAAGAGAGTGCGTAATAGAAGATAGATTGCCTGAAATGACTGTGCAATAACTAATGTTAGAGCTAGACCAAAGGCACCCATATTTTGCCCCAGAAAAATCAAGAATGTTATCAGAGAAGCTAGATATATTAGGCCTGCGATAAGAACTGTTTTGCTTTTTCCTCTGCCTAACAAACTCGCGTTTAAAATTGAAACAATTGTTGAAGGAATAACGGCAAAACACATTACCCTAACTACAGGAATAGCATTTACAAAGGAAGCAAAGAATCGACCAACTAGGAAGGGTGTTAACGCGAACACTGCTAATGCAGCTATAACTGATAAAACAAAACCTAAAATCTTGATTTTATCTTTGTTTGAGCCGCTTGATTCTTCCGGAAGAAGATAATAATACAAGCTAAGTGGTATAATGCTCAAAAACATGAAAAACTGAAAACCTAGTTGATATAATCCTAAGACATAGTAACCAAAAATTGGGGCGATGATTATTTTGTCAAGGTAGTTGGTAAAACTCTTAATTAAATTAAAACCATAGCTGTGTAGAGCAAAGCTTCTTTTCGATTTTACACTCTCCATTTTGGTGGTGAATTTTGTAATTGTTTTTAGGTATAGAAAACTGAAAATTAGATTTCCAAAAAAATAACCTAAGACGATGCCAATTAACCCCAGAGGAAAATACAGAGCAACAGACAAGCCAATTTGCACTAACCTGTTCCCTATGGATAAGACAGCATACTCCTTGTACTTCTTTTTGCCAAAGGTTTCGGCAAGAGTCATCATGAAAAACACCATAGAAAAGGAGAGAAAACCTGAAGGCCATTGGAAGATTGATAAAAGAGCAGCCACTGTTAAACCAGAGACAAAAACTATTGAATTCGCTTCAAAAAGAATTCTCTTATCACCCTTAGCCATCCAGGAAATTACTGTAGCATCCAACCCAAAAAGAGCGGTTGCAGAGAAAATAGAAGCTAGTGCAATATAATAGTTGGTTAAACCATAGTTCTCAACACTTAACAATGAGGCTAAAAGTAACCAAAAAACACCACCCAATAATGAAGAGCCTGTTTGTCCAACGGTAGTGTAAACTAATCCAATCTCAGCCTTCAAGAAACTTCTGATCTGGGTAATCACCTTTTCAACGTTATTTTGTAAGCTCATTTAATAGACTAGACCCCAAGTGAATTTCTTTAATTTTTTGACCTTGAAGAAGAATTGTTCAATTTACTCTTGTTCAATCAATCTGAACAGCAGTGCGCGCGCTTCATTAATAGGTCTTAACACTTCGTATTAAATAATGTGTTAAAGTATAACTACACCAACAAAATTCACACGCGCTACGTATCTATTTAGCTTTTTGCCTTAGCGTCTCAAGATTTCTTGAGATAACTTCTAAGGTGTTTTGTATCTTATCCATTAGGCTAAATTCACAACTTTCTAACCCAGCTTCAGCTCGATGGATCCTCAATATTGATCGCCTTCTCCAACTCATTTTTTGACGCTCTCAACGATCAATTACTTTTTTCTCTAGTTCCTACTAACGAATTTGACTTTGACTTAATATGGAGAGGTGTAATTGTTGGTTCACAACCACATAAGTAAAGAAGCACCCCTCGAATAAATTCTAAATAAAAGGACTTTCAAACATCTTATCATATCAGTTAACAGGCGAGAAATTAAGGTGGGAACATATCATGTCTGTATACGAGAATAAGGCAATTGTTCGTCGTTTTGTTGAGGAAGTTCAAAGCCAGCATAACTTCAATGTGACTAAGGAATAGATGATCCCTAATATAATCGAACATAACGTTGAGACGCAAGGATTGCCACATACCGAGAACACAATTGAAGACTTTAAAAATTCTACTCCAACTTGCTCGCGGCTTTTCCCGATTTAATAGCAGTCATTCATAATCAGGTTGTCGAAGATGACCTAGTGGCAACACATAAGACACTTTATGGTACTTATAAAGGCGAGTTTATAGGCCTACAACCCACTGGAAAAAAGATTGCTCTCAATTTGATGGATTTTTTTCGCACAGCAGGAGGCAAAATGGTGGAGCATTGGGCTGTAATGGACTTTTTGGGTCTGATGCGGCAGCTTGGAGCCTTACCTTCTCCAACTTTACAAAAATAGTTGGAATTCCATTCTTCCTTTTAACTACCTTTATCATTTAATATCAAGCACACGCCCAAATTGATTAAATGAGACTTCTCCTACACATTTCTGACAATAAACCGAAGAATTAATTTACTACTTGCTTGAGCAAGTTTTGGAGATATCCCGAATGGAGTACAAGTGGAAGGTCTTGACTGTCACAACCATTGGATCTACAATGGCGGCAATAGATGGTAGAATAGTCATGATTGGCCTTCCTTAGATAGCCGAAGCTTTAGGGGCGGATGCTGCAGAGGCAATATGGTTCACCCAAGCATATGGGCTAGGTAGCACCATTATACTGCTTCTGAGGGGAAGACTCTCTGACATATTTGGACGAGTGAAGATCTACTCTATTGACTTCATAATATTCGCCATAGGCTCTGCTTTATGCAGCTTATCTTCACAATCCATACAGGTAATCTTATTCAGGGTCATCCAAGGGTTCGGATCAAGCATAATCATGGTAAATAGTGCAGCTATTATTCTGGACGCGACTCCTGCGAAGGAGGTTGGTTTTACTCTTGAAATAAACATGACTGCCTTTAATGTTGGATCGATGGCTGGGCTGACTGTGAGTGGAGTGATCCTTGCCATTCTGGATTGGAGAGCACTCTTCTACATTAACGTGCCAATAGGCATCTTCGGGACAGTGTGGGCTGTCATAAAACTCAAGGAAGTAGGTACTATTGAGAGGACCGCGAGCTGGATTGGACTGGCTTCGTAACCTTCACGAAGTTCATAGTCTCTCTGCTACTAGCCCTTAAGTTTGCTTCCTATGGGATGACTGAGCAAACCACCATCTACCTCCTCACGATGTTCAGCATACTTAGTCTACTAATCTTTATAGTGTATGGGAGAGGGGTGTTATACAGCCATTACTTGACATTAAACTGCTCAAAATAAGAGAATTCACTGGAGGCCTTATGGCCCAAACGATCAGCGCTACTGCGATGGGTGCAGTACAACTTCTTCTTAGTCTTTACGTGCAACTCGTGTTAAGCCTCAGCCCATTTGACGCGGGCATAAGATTGATACCCTTTAACCTGGCGAACCTGTCCGTGGGAGCTTAGTGGAAAGCTCTCAGACAAGTATGGAACCATGCCTTTCACGACGATTGGATTAGTTATGACTTGTGTCTCTTTGTACCTTCTTTCGACATTCAAAATGACAACCCCATACTCGACGATGGTAATCGTCTTCATAATCTTGGGCGTTAGCGGAAGCATTTTCGGCTCTCCAAACATGAGCTCAATGATGGGATCTGTTCCTGCGTCAAGGCGCGGTGTTGCCTCAGCATTCAGATCTGCGATCTTCAACGTTAGTATGACAGTGAGCCTCAACTTAGCGATACTACTAATGACCTTAACTATACCATACTCTCTGTATTATCACAGATTATATCAGATTCAACTTCGGTCACCTTAGCAGACAAGCTAATGTTCGTCGAAGGATTAAGAAGGACATATCTTTGGCTTACAGCATTAAATGCAATCGCGATAATTCCATTCGTGCTTCGAAGAAAAAGAGTAATCCAGAGCTCGGGCTAGCTGCTTCTCTCTCCGCTTGTACGAATTTTATTACAGATTAAACACATTTTCGTGTGAAAAAACGCAAATTGTAGCCCCACAAGAAGGGCATTTCCATCTCTTTTCTTCGTTTGCTAGAAACTGTTGAATACCCCCTTGTTCGAATTAATTTCAGGTTATCAGTCATGATTATATCATATTTGATTCGGTATCGCTTATCTAAATGATTTAATTTACCACAGGGAAACTTCAAACTTCAGAACAAAATTGCGAATGTAACTCGGGGCAAGTCTTAATTTTACAGTTTACCCTTGTTTTTGGTTTATCCCTATCTGAACCTCTACCCCTGGACATTTGTTCTTTTCTTGTAAAAAAGCCAGACAAATACTGCAATTCATTCCACACCCTGCAATGAATTCAGGCATCAACTTCATTCAACCACACTTCATTTGTTTGATATTGCCAAGTTCATAGCGAATTCTTTTGCATGTTTGAGGTCATCTGCATTAGGTCTACCCTTATTCAATCCTCCAAATAATTTAAGAAAGCTATTTGTGTTAAAACCTCTACAATTAAATTCATCAACAATCGTGTAACCTTTAGATTTCAGTTTTTCCCTAAGCAATAAGTGATTCTTAACGGCTTCCTCCATGGAGCTTGTCGAGAAAATGAATGCTTTCTTATTTGTAACATGCAATAGCCTGTCAACAAATTCAAGTAGATGTTCATGGTATTTTTCACCATATATTCCTGAGCCGAAACCAACGAGGTCAAATTGTAGAAGCTCTTCTGGACTGACCTCTTCCGGAGGTTTTACCTGCGCATCAAGCATTTTTGCCATAACCTCTGCTATCTTCTGAGTATTATTATGATGATATGAAAAACATACAATCAAAGACTTCATTGCAGCATAACCTTCACATGCTATCTCAAAAATAAGCTAAAACAACTTAACAGCTACAAAACATTGTTTGTACAATATTTTCTCAGTCGCTCATAACATTTATCGTACACGCGATTTTTTGTCCTTTGATATATTCAAAGCGTATGTGTTCCATATGCGAAGCTGCTGTGTTTATTGTATGCACCTGTTCTCTCCATTTTTTGGGCGTTTATCATTTTGACTATTTTTACTCCTAGCTCAAAAGCGGATTTTTGTGCTTTTGGCTTTCCTTCTACAGGTGAATAGACTGCCACCCATCCTGCTGAGGTTATTCCTTGTACACTAAAATACATGTTTAGGTTTTTTACGACTTCTGATAGACCGAGACTGCCTGCAACTGCAACTATACCGCCTACTTTGTTGCCATTTATAGGTGCAATGGCAATTGTTCTGTCTATAATCATTTTGCATTGCGCTGTTACGTCATAATAGTATACTGGTGATCCTATCACGATTCCATCTGTTTCTAATATCTTATTGTATAATTCCTGCATGTCATCGTCTATTACACACTTTTTAGTTTCGCGGCACTTGCTACATCCTGTACAGAAACCAATGTTTTTCCCAGATATTGTGTAGAGCTCTGTTTCAGCCCCTAAGCTAGCGCTTCCTTCAAGAACCTTCTCAATAAGTGTTTCCGTATTCTGTCCTATTCTTGGACTCGCTGATATTCCTAATACTTTCAACCGTTTTTCTTCTTTCATAGATTATGATTTGTTCCTTAACTCCAATTAAGGCTTTGATTTCGCAAGCGCGCCCTGTTTTCGCTTATTCTCTTTTTGGAAAGACTTGTTTTTGATAGGTAAAATTCTTGTTAGTTATATGATCACAATAGCCAATTTCCCATCCTTCAACGCTTAACTGACCGTATTCTGTACATCCAAGCATCCAAGAGGCAACATGAATCATCTCAACTCTTTCTTCAGGATTAAAATAGTCCTTCTCAGCCATTTCTACAACCATCCTACTTAATTTGCTGAGGAAACTGCAGTATAACGTGAATTTGTCCAATCCTCTTCTGTTGATAGTATCTCTCCAAGGCCAAGAGACATACCTGTAGAAGGGTTGCTCCAGGTCTGGATTAATAGCAAAAGCGTTTTCTGGCATTGATTTCTCCAGTCTCAAGGCAATAATGTTTTCTAAATCATCCTTTTCTTTAGACTCCAAGAGAATACGAAAGCTAAGAAAGATATCATCGTCGACTCGACCTCGAATTAAAAAATGCATGTCTTTTACGCCAATAAGGTCCTCAACAAATCTATAGAAGTCTACAAACGTCTTCGCAACTTTATCCGATTCAGCTTTCAAAACCACAACAGACCAATCATTACTACTCATAATTCATCACTTACTAAATATGATTAGCAATATGCTACCTATAGTTTAGATATTCTAACAGTAAAAAGTCTGGAAAAAAATAAACTAATACCTAGAAAATCGTAGCACACATGAAATACATTCTACTCAAGAGACTAGGCATTGAAAGTAATTAGAGGGTTATTTTTTTTTAACATAATGCCTATTAAATGGGCAAAGCTCACAATAATTGTGCGGTATATGAGCATATTATGTAAAAGATTACATGACGAAGGATGTGGCAACGATCAACACGGGCGCTTTTACATTCAAAGCTACTCAAACAATGACCGAGGATAAGCGAGGCTATCTGATCGTTCTTCAAAAAGGTCAACCTTATGGAATCGTCACAGAGAAAGACTTGGTTCGTAAAGTAATGGCTAAAGGAGCAGACCCAGTGTAAGTCAAGATTTTAGAATTCGCTTATACTCCCCTGATCACCGCGGATCCAGATGCCACTATTGAGGAGGCAGTAAAACTCATGTCAAAAAATAGCATACGCCGACTTCCCTTCATGGGGGAGGCGTTCTTTACGGTATGTTTGGCAGTCGACAACTTGCTTCACACTTTAGAGATTATGAAGACAAATTGACAACAGACATGATAAGGAGTATATCAACGTTTCTAATCTGATGCTGAGGATTAATACACTATCTTAGTCAAATGGAATATATGCTAAAACACATAGACGATCGATCGACGAAGCCTTCGTAGCCTTAGGATGCAGATATACTGCTATCATCAAATAAAATGAACACACTAGAACTGACGCTAGAAAAGGTCAGTTTCCACTCCTTTTTAGATTAAAAATTAATTTTTCTCTCTCTCAAAAGAGACGAAACGACGAAAGAAGGACTATTAGAAAGTTCAAATTATACTTGAGCTTTATTCTCAGACATTAGAAACTAACGAGAATAAAAATAAAAATAAAAAATAAACCGAGTAAATGATTTATTTCTTTTGTGCTAGTGCTTCTATGTTTCGCTTGATAACTTCCATCGTTTGCTGGATCTTATTCATGGGACTGAATTCCCTCAACTCAATTCCAGCCTCAAACATCTCTGTATGGTCTGGGGGAGCATAATAGGGTTCTCCCGCTTTGACGATTACCTCTTTTCCATCATATTTGATCGTGGCTTGGCCTTATTTAGCATGCTTTTTGTAGAGTATAAATGAATGGTAGCAATTTTCATTTTCTGACTATTTTATGACTAGTATTCCGAAAGCGATCAATAAGTTAACACAATAAAGAATAAGCAGAGTAAATCCTTCACGTTTTTCAATTTTTCCATTATCAATAAAAAACCAAAGCAAAAGATTCGAGACAACGCTGAATAAGATAAGGTCTGATAGAACGAGTAGATTAACGCCAAAAGGCGTGAAAGTCAATAATAGACCTAAGATCAATGTTGAATTTAGGAAACAACTGCCAATAATGTCGCCTAGAGTGATTTCCATGTGACCTCTATATGATGCTCTTGCATCTGTTACAAACTCTGGTAAACTTGTTCCAAAAGCAACTAAAGTTGCACCTATCAGTGAAGCTGGAACTCCAAAGAAGGTAGCTATATCTATTGCAGAATCAAGAGTAAACCTAGCACCAGCTAAGACACCAAAAAGTCCAATTAATAATAATAGTGATTCTTTTATAATTTTTCCGTTAGTTTTTCCATTTGCTGTATCTTCACTTTCTTCCTGTCTTTTTCTGATTAGCACATAGGAATAACCGAAGAATATACCAAGTAATAAGATGCCTACTAGACGGCTTATATATTGAAGATATAGTAGAGATAGGAGTGTTACTGAAAGAATCATCAATCCAGTTCTAAATTCTTTAATATCTTCTTTCTCAAGTGTTAGTTTTTTTCCATTTGTCTTATTCAAAGTATGAATTATGGCACATGTTCCAACTATAAGACATATATTTGTTATATTAGAACCAAGAATATCTCCGAGTGAGACAGACATGTTTCCAATACTTATTGCATTAAGAGCAACAAATAATTCTGGAAGTGATGTTGAAAATGCAACTAAGAGGAAACTTAGAACTGACTTTCTCAGTTTTCTCTTATCAGAAATAAGAAGTATATTAGAGATTACTACACCACTGGAGCCTGCAAGTAAGGATATTCCAATTATCAGGAATAGTACTGAGAACCATATCATTTGAATCAGACTCCATCAATTTCCCTCACGTAAAGCATATTACATAAACAGCAATCATATATATTTTTTTCATTTAATCGAAAAGCTTTTCCAATAAGAAATACCGTAAAAGAACTATTATGGGATATATTTACCAAATACTATTTCTCGTTCCCGTTTGAGAGAGAAAAATTAAAGATTAATATTTTACTTAGAGAGAGGCTACTATTTTTTGGAATTTAGATATTAATACTAACACATTAAAGACTACTAACGAAAGCACAAAACTGCTATACAGTAAAGCATAGAAAGATAATTTCAAAGGATCGGACATTACCTATTAAATCTTAATTCTACGAATACGAAATAGCATAGAAA
>JAUPKU010000186.1 GCA_030837285.1 Thermoproteota archaeon
CAATGAATATGTTTGGTTTGACTGTTTCGAGAAAAATGTTCCAGCAATTGGACCATTAGAGTTTGGGCAACTCAAAGTAGGTTTAAATCAGGATCTTGAATTTACGGGTTGGTATATTGAAAATACCGAAGGTATAGGAGGAAGTGATGCCAAGCATCTTAATGATGGATCTGGCGGTGGCTCTGTCTATATGAATATTGCGGACTCAGTTTTAACCGCTCGTCAATATGCAGATGAACGCCGAACAGACGATGACAGCATAGGAAAGGTCGCTGTTGAATATCCCGACGACAATTTTGATTCTCATTATAACCCCTGCTTTAATCATATATGTTTACAAAAAGCTAACGGGTTCATTGATGGTGTAATCATACATGAGTTTGGTCACCACTTGGAGTTCCAAATCAGCCGCATTGCTCTGCCATCCCCGTGGGACTGGGCGCATAATTGGGATTCGGATAAGTATCCAGCATTTGCCTGGTTCGATGGCTTCCCAGCTTATCTCGGAAACATAATAGTTGTTCGTAAAAACAATGAAAAAGGGTATAATGACCCACTCTATGTAGGTCCACCAAGATTCATTCGTTCCCTCGAAATGGAGTCACCGAACTGTGGAGATTTTTCGATTGATAAGGAATCGACAGTAGCGGCACTGCTTTGGGATTTAGCAGATAATCCGAATGATGCGATGTTTTCAAGGAGCGGATCAACATTTCCAAGGGTCTCACGGGATGAAAATAGCTTCGATAATGTTGCTTACATGGAACAAGTCATATTCCGAATATTTGACAGTGATGTTCAGACTCTTCCCATTCTTTGGTATCCCCCCTCAAGTTTAATTGAAATTGTTCAACCTAACTTGGACAACTTTGCAGATTTTATGCGCGTTATAGCTCCTTCACCAGAGCTTGAATCTTTACTAAATTACTACAGAGTGTAGGCTGGGGAATGAACAATATGCAATGTGCCAGTTGCCTTTGTTACTTCATAATGCCTACTGTTCAAAGGGAGAAAGCAATATGTGAGGTGGCTATGAAATGAAGAAAAATCGTATGATAATGCTCTCTCTTCTCTTCATCGCTGTGCTAGCCGTATCTTCATATACATTAATAACGCTTCTACGCCCTCCAACAGAATCTAAACAAATTGCAAATGCTCTGCAGGCTACTTCGCAGGAAATACACGCCGTCCAGTTGAATCCAGGCAAGAATTACATCAACGAACTCCAAGAAGTAATCAATATCAATAAAAATGCAACCGTAAGGGAAGATGCAGTCTTAGTATTAGCAGATATAGCAGTAAGGAAGGGCGAAACTAACTTAATCCTTGATTTTCTAAAGATCCTTGCTTACAACGAAAAAGATAGCCAAGTTAGATCAGCTGCTTATGCCTCGGTTGACCTGATCAGAGACATATACCCGCTTGAACTAAAGGCAGACTTAGGACTACATATTGGAGGCGATTTTAGGAAAGGCGGTAATATGACACTTTTCGTGTATGTTAATTCGACACAGAATACTGAAGCATCAATTGCAATCAATGCTCTTCAAGAAAATCTATCTATCTTATCTCCTTCTATCCTGGTAATTAATATTACTTCAAATATCCCCAAAGAAGTACAATTTAAAATCCACATCTCAAACATTGGTGATTATTCAATCTCGATCTCTCTGGAGATTAGTTATAATAGACTTGATTATGAAACTTTAACTAAAAAAATATTCTTTAGGATACATGAAAACTACGGCGAAATAACCGCAATAACCGACCAATAGTACTGCGCGCGCTAACCTAAATACTTCGCATGAACTTTACCAGTTTTTAAAAAGATACGAGAATTAGATGAAACTACCTTAAGTACAATAAACTTATAAAAAATTACTTATTGACAAGCTTCATAAATCAAATTGGAATCTAATAATAACATAATCCAGAGTGTACGCTGTTAAAGTGCGGACACTATTTTTAATAAATTAGGTGATTGAAGCTTGTTAGAAGGTATTGATAAAGAATGGATTAAGACTTCTTGGAATCAGTTATAAAAAGACTTTATGAGTGGAAGCTTTCCACCAACTAATGAGAGTGACGTAAAATGCCATCTATATCATCTTCTATTGATTAATAAACCAAAAAAACGGATGAATCGGTCGATAACAACTGAGTTTCCAGCGATAAGCACGCGCGCTTCCCTCTTGCCTAAGAGCTTCGATACACAACAGGAACGAGGCGGAGGGGTCTGAGAGGGAGCTGGAGCGGAGCGACAGCGAAGCGTGTAGATCAAGTAAATGTAAATTCTTTAATTCTATTTGCTTTGGAACTAAATTTGAGAATTATATTTTTCTACTTTTTCCACCATGTCAATCAAGGCATCTAAGATCCATTTGAATTTCACAGCATTAGCCTCTGTCTCTTCAAGTGATCGAGAATCAACATAGCGAATTATATTAGGCTCTATATCTATTTTATTTGGTGGCCACGGATATGAGTGAAACTTTCCATATCCGATTTCTAGTTCATAAAAAGTGTCCTGAATGTTCTTTATTTTATTACGGATAGATAAGTTTAGTATGGAATTTGCAGCATTTTCATTATTTCCTTTTATTACTAGTCCTTCAAGAAATTGGGGATCATCCATCTTTATATCTTTAACATATTTCTTACGAAGCGAAGACTCATAACCTCTAGGAAGGGCAAAACTTTTTTTGATGTACAATAAGATCATCCGCGTATTTTCAAAGTCCACACTATATCTCGTCTTTATTAGCCCTTCCCTCCCTGAGGCAATCTCAGCTATTATCACATTATGGTTCCTATAGTTGCCGATCACTTCGTGATCCATCTCAGTCAACCTCATTGCAGAGGCAATTCTCTCCCACTCTTCATATAGAAGCAACCATTGTTTATGGTTCCTCCTGTAATAGAAATAAGAGCTAGCGATTAGGCCGAAAATTCCTAGAGGAAATGCCATA
>JAUPKU010000187.1 GCA_030837285.1 Thermoproteota archaeon
TTCGCCTTCCTTAGTTTGTTCGCCTTCCCTATCGCTTTCTCCTATGCCGTCTGCAATGATAGTGCGAATATGTTCGCTCATGATATCATACTTATCCATTAGGATAAGAAGTATACTCAGTTGATCCCTTGTTAATTTTTGATCCTCTCCTGGTAAGTAAAATTGCTTTATGTAATTTTCGCTCTTGCTCTTTAATACTTCAAGCATGGGCAAGATATGTTCCTCGTAACTGTCTTTGAAATCAAGATCGATAAATGAATCTTGAGAACTGAACCTGATGTGCTTAATATACGATAGCAGCGCGCCCATTTGATTACCCATTTTTTCTAATGCCCGGCCAGATAGGAGATAAACTATCGGACGATAGGAATAAACATCAACCAGGCTGTCAAATTGTTTCAGAGCTTCCTCATAGCGATCTAATTCCAGCAAACATATTCCATACAGGTAAATTACCGGGTAATCATTGCTGCTAAGTAAATGCTCTTCGATAATTGCAATTGCCATATCATAGTGTTCCATTTCTTTTAAAGTGTAAGCCCATGTCCGATAGGCCCGCTCAGAGTTAAAATTAATCTCTAATGTTTTTTTGTACAACTCAATCGCTTCACCATATTGCCCATGTGCCCTTAAACAGTCACCACAGGCCCCATAGATGCCCTCAGAGTTTGGATTAATCTTTGATATCTTTTTGTACAACTCAATAGCCTCATCAAGCCGCCCCTGTGCTCTTAAGCACTCACCCCAGATATAAGCGGCAGCCCCGGAGTCCGGATTAATCTCCAAAATTCCTTTACAATACTTAACCGCCTCATCATATCGCTTGCTATTAAATAAGCTTACAGCCTTCTCAATCTCTTGTTTCTCCCACTCCTCAATCCCTTCCCGATCACCTTTAGGCGTTGATTCCACATAACATTCAACAAACTTATCATAATCAGGATTTCCTCCGGTAAAATCCGCTTCCTTATCAATGGGGCTGCTATAAAAAGAATTCCCCCCGTTCCCTGCCTCACATTCACCGGGTCCCTTTCTCCGCTCAATGATAGATGCAGGCGAATAAAGCATTAATAATAATTCAATGAGCCATCGGGTTTCTTCTCTGTGAGCGTTATCCCTCATCTGATACCAGATACGATATAAGTATTCGCTAAGGCAATAATAATGAGATTTGCCCTTTGAGAAAGCGACACGTACGCAGCCATTCTCCCTGAGCTGCTTTAAATAATTCCTGACCGTGGTTTGGGGTAACCCCAATCTCTCTGCTATTTCTTTAGGGCTTTGGGCAGGATCATATGCAGCAGACAGGATGTTTATAATCTCTGCCAGGTGAGCAGGAACGTCGCCAAATATGCCTTCAAAATAGGGTGTTAATCCATCAAGGATTTGATCCATGAGGGTCAACATTTCACCGCAAATATCCGATTTCAGGATATCGGCAAGAATCACCGCCATTCTGGGATTTCCACCGGTAAAGGAATAAAGGGCTCTCAATCTTGCCTCTCGCTCCCGATCAAGTACTTTCCGGGTCAATCCATGCTGTCCGGTACTTGAATGCTGCCCGCAACTTGAGTCCTGTTCACGACTTGAGTCCTGTCCACCACTTGACAGTATATCGGCGGTCAAAGTTTTCATATCCTCAAAGTTCAAATCTTCCAGTCTGTGTATATGGAAAAAGTTATCAAAAGGCTTACCGGAGTCATGGAGGGCATCAAATACGGTTGTCGCTGATCCTATAAGTAAAACCGCATCGCTGGTTTGAAGATAAGCTTTCAATTTCTTCTGATCAATGAAGCTAAATTTTTTACCCAGTAACTTTTGAAGATTTTCAACCATAAGAAGAATAAATTTTCGAGTTGCTCGATGAATCCAGGTAATAATAGAAAAGAGATAGTCTGATCTCTTTGAAGGAGGAACCTTCCTGATTTCCTCTATCTTCAATCTCAACTTATCATGGAGAGTATTTCTCTCAGGTCCGGATTCTAAGAGGATTTCACGTACGGCTCTCTCCAAAAAACCGGAAAGGTCTTTAGCCATTGGCAATTCTTCAGGGAATAAAATTGGCATCCAAAGGTTATTTAACTCAGGGCTGGCCTTCACCTTGTGATGGAGAAGGGTTAAAAGATGCGATTTCCCGATACCCCTTGGCCCTACAAACACCCAGTGCTGCTTTGGACACTCGCCATCTGCTAATGACAGTTCCTTTAAGATAATGCGTAGAATATCCCATCTATCATCGCCGACCATTGATTTTTCCAATTCTTCAGGCGACTTTTTCCTTGGATTATAAGCAAACATTATCTTACCCCTACCCTACATATCCTGCATCAATAATACTGAAAAAACCGGAGGGTCACCTCTGCTGACACAACGCGCCTAACCAGTTTCAGGCTGTTTAAATTTCACTATTTCAATTTCAAAAGCGATTAAATGTAACATTAAAATATAACGCGTGTCAACAATCACGTTACTAAATTGGTAACGTTATATGAAAGGTAACGTTATATATTGCGGTGAAAATCTCTCGTCTTACTCTGGCCAGGGAGGCTTGAGGTTGGATTGATCGGCAGCTATAAGAAATAAGGCAACCACTTAAGACACGGAGATAATCACTCAAGACACAGAGATAATAATACCCTACTCCTTCCCTGTGTCTTGAGTGCTTCTATAACATATTAAAATATTTGGACTAAAATCTTAAAACTCCTTATTATACTCCTAAGACACCGAAGAGGAAATTAGTGCCATTGCTAAATGGAGAGGTATAGCTTAAGCTGCCGCCCAAAAA
>JAUPKU010000188.1 GCA_030837285.1 Thermoproteota archaeon
TTCAGGGTTAATGCACTCGGATCAGCTAATGTGTACATCACTATCAAAGGAAGTAGGGATGGAGAATACTCAAAATACATGACGTGGGAATCCGGTTGGACGATTCTCAAGGTAAGTGAGGAAAAAGCAGAAATCAGACGCCTACTCGTGCTTTCAAACCCGTATACAGCAATTGGAGAGACCATCAGTGCCGAGGCGACCATTAAGGGCTTGAAAGAAAGTACGGGACTGAAACTGGAATTCTGGGTGGAACCCCCCACAGGAAAATCTGAACAGCAGGCCTCAATAGATATAAAGGATCTTCCCGTCGGAGAGGAAGCCCGTTACACCGCTGAGTTCACACCCAAGGAAACGGGGCAATACACGATATACGCGTACTTGTACGATGGGTGGAAAAGAATAGGCTACGAGACAGAGCGCATCTATGCGCGAGAACAATAGAAATCACTAAGCCGACTTGGAGATCTCCAGTTCCTTTTTTATTTAACAAATGACTGCAGATTATGCGAACAGCCATTTAATAAGTTAGCAGGGTTTCCGTTTCTTCAAGAACCCACTCGAGGGTCTGCTTCGTTGCATGCCATGCAATAAGTTTTTTCTAGGTATGATCCTTCGGTTAATCTCTCTTTCTTAAGTCTTTCTAATCGTTCTCTGATTTCCTTTTCCGTTCTCACCTTTATCATCTCTTTTCTGTTATATGGAAGCTATTCACTTTTATTTTGTTACCTTCCATCTCCCACTTAACCTATCTACATATTCCGCACATCTTGGATAGAATTTGCTGCTCTGCCTAACTAACTAAAGTGTTTACCGAATTCATCCCCATCGAAAAATAATCTTCATCGATATAGGTTGAAGATACTGAAATAAAAGAAGAGGAACATGCTAGAAGTAAGTCCCGCATATTTACGCTTATTGACGTTCCAAATCCTTCAGTTCAATTTCTTCTATATTCTAGTTACTTCTTACAGTTACAGGCAATCGCGCGCGCAATATCTCTTCATCTTCGCCTACATCACGATACCCCGTTCTGGTCTCTTGCTGAGTAGTTGTCGGATCGTGTATCATGTTTTGGGGCAGCAATAAGTCGTATGAAAATACGGGGGTCTAATCGTAGGTGGGTTTAGGACATAGATCGTTCTCATGGTCCTTCAATCTTTCAATATCCCCGCTCAGCAGGCTTTCGAAGATCAACGGGTATGCTCTCCTGACCACTTCATCCCAGTCGTAGAGTTTGACAACGCTCTCTCTCCCATTTCTCGCTATCTCCTCTGCCAAATTCTCGTTTGTTAGTAGGTTCCTGATTTTATCTGCGGCCTTCTTGGGATCACGCGGGTCTATCCACACAGCAGTCTTTCCGTCCACGGTATGCTCTCTCCAACCACCGTTACCAATAACAGTGGGCCGCTGACATGCCATACTTTCGAAATGGGTTTGCCCGGAGGGCTCGTACAGGGATGGAAAGACACATATGGAAGCCTTATTCATCTCTTCGACCTTTCTATCGCTTGAGAGCCAATTTGTGTCGAGGATGAGATCGGGTATCGTCTCTCGGAGTTTCTCTATTTGAGGCTTTAATTCACCGTCTCCGACAAGTTTCAACTCTAAGTTTTGGAACTCGGTTTTCAGGATTCTGTAAATCTCTATCAAAAAGTCGACGCCCTTCACTCTAGTTAACCTACCTACGTAGAACAGTCTCCTCTTTTTCGGCCTTTCCACCTCAATTGGTTTGTAAACCTTCGTTTCGACCCCATGGTAGACTGGGAAAATCTTGTCTAACTGTTCTTTAGAGATTCCGTGTTCTTTTGCAAGAAACTTCAACTCTTCCACCATCAATTTGCTCGGAGTCAACACTAGGTCAGCCCCTTTCACACCAACCATCTCCAGATCCCTAATCATTCTGCTTCCTGCGTACCGACCGTTACAGTACTCTTCTGAAACAACGTTCCCTCTGTGCGAGATGCCGCCGATCCTGCTAGGTTCATCAGAGTGGATAAATACGCACCATGGAATCTTAGGATTAATTATTCTAGTAGATACATATCCACCAAGGATTGCGTGCCAATCGTTAGAGATCTTAACGGTTGAGTCGGGATACTCTGGTATTGCAAGACTGTAGTTGAGAATAGATTTCCCGTAGCTTCCTAACTGCAACAGGGCCGAGTAATGGACATTATCTAGGTATTCAATGCCTACATGCCCAAAAACAGCCTTTATAGACATAGCGATTTCGGAATCTGTTAGTTCTCGCCTACCATAGACTTTCGAAACCTTGTATTCCTCTCCATACCTTCCATGCTTCTCAACCATCATGCCTTCGTCAGGCCTGTATATCCGAACGCCGTTGTATACCTCAAAACTCGGAGGAGCAAACATTGGATCCTTGATCCCACCCGACCATGCAAGAACCCTCATAGGATAGGGCAACCTCTTCGTTATGGCTTCTGTGACAACGAAAAGTCCACCGAATCTTGTCGGAGCCTTATAGGACGGGGCTTCATAAGAATCCCAGTCAAAGTTCTTTTCAGCGCTCATCTTTTCTCGTTCCCAAATAATGCGACAACAATAAAGATTGGGATAATAAGAAGGCAATATAAAAAGAATTGTTGAACGTGGAGTTGGCTGTGTCAAAAGAAGCAGTTGAAGGAGATTTAAACTAGCTAGCTACTACGCGTGCACTGAAAGCACGCGCCGTTGGAAAAGCCGTGGAAATACTCGGGAAATAGAAAATTTCATGGCTAGCTAGCTTGAGGTTCACATACTAAGGTAGTAATAAAACTATTTTCTAACAAGTTTTGCAACGAAAAAGCCATTCGCTTCATGAATGTGTGGGTAAGTCCTCTGGCACTTATCTAGGCCTAGAAATCCTGGAATACCTATTTTAGGCTCTGTCTCAGCCAAGCTGAATTCTGGGTGAACCTTTAGGAACTGTTCAATCAAAAACTCGTTCTCTTCCAGAGTAATACTGCATGTTGAGTAGACCAGCTTTCCATCGTCCTTAACATATTCACAGCATGCTTCAAGCATCATCTTCTGAACTTTTGCAAGATTTTCAACTACTACAAAATCAGTCTTCCACTTCGAATAAGGGCTTCTCCAGAAGACTCCCGTACCACTACACGGCGGATCTAGCAATACCAAATCCGCTTTAACATTTATTGGAAGAGATTTGCAAGCATCACAAAGGATGGGGTCAACTATGTCAACGCCTGTTCTTCGCAGTTCCTTCTTCAAGGTATTAATTCTACGATGTGAGTAGTCAATAGAAAATATTTGACCGCTATTTTGAAGTAATTGCGCTAGATGACTCGTCTTGGCTCCAGGCGCTGCACATACGTCCAATACCGTGATGCCAGGTTTCAGGTCAGCCACTTCTATGGGAAGGCAGCTTGCCTTATCTTCTATGTAGAATAATCCTTCCTCGTAGGGCTTCATCTTTATTAACGGCTCTCTCTTCTTTAGAACCTTGTAGAGGAACCTTATTTTTTCAACTTTTTCAAGAATTAGACCTGAATTCGAGAGCCTCTGGAGAATTATGTTCTCATCTTCTCTCAAAGTATTAATCCGGATATATGTTGGTGGAACTTCCAAGTTTTTCTTGAGAAGCTTCAAGGCTTCCTCTCTACCGATGAGGCTGATGCAATAGTCAACAAACCATCTTGGATGAAAAGTCTGAAGACTAATTCTCTCACTATCATCAATACTAGCAAGGAAGGAGTCTATGTTGAAAACCAAAATTTTCCCCATAGCCTCTTCGACGGGTCTAAGAGTTTTCTGGCCGAGAATGGATCTGCCTAAACTAGCTAAAACAATGGCTTCAGCCTCATGGGCATCTGTGAATTTTGTTTGATACGTGAATAGTCTTAGAAAGGATTGAACTCCAAAATTGAAACTGTCTAAAGAAGAAGGAGCTAACACGTTCTCTATTATCTTATCTAGAATGTTTTTTCTATGAAGTGTTTCCCTAACAAGTCTATTTGCTATAGAAATAACGCTACCATTCTGTATATTCAATTGCTTTACTGTATCTGCCAACGCCTTGGGAACATTTACGTACCTTAATTCAACCCAACTTAGAGTCTCAATAGCTAACATCAAAGCCTGTTTAGAGTGATATTCCTTCATAGGAATACTTTTATTGAGACATCCTTAAAGAATCTTTTAGGTTAATCAATAATGACTAGTTAGCCCCATGATCTTTAGATAGATTCAGCCCAAATTTGCTTTTTAGTTTTTCGAGTTCAAACGACGTGATGCTGTGCTCTACAACTTTTGCTCTTACAGAATTTAATTTTGTGGAAAAACTGCTATCTACAATTTGCTCAATTTTTATCGAAGAATCCACATTTTCTTGCTTATTTGCACCAACAACATACAAATTAGCTAGAAATGAAAAGGGAATCAATAATACCAGTATTACCATATACCCGGATTTCGGCATCCTCACATATGATCCCCAAAAAACCTTGATTAGCTAGCTAGCTAAATTCTACTTCAACTAGTTATATGTTGGAAATTAAGCTGTATAGAGAATATCAATCTAGATGTAGATCATGTTCTCTTTAGACATACTGATCCAAACATCCTAAAACCAGGTGTCAGGGAAGTCGTTGGCTGGTTGGTGAAAGAGACTGATGAGGCTCTCTTTCTTTGCTTCGATAGGGCTGTAGAACTGCTTCCTTTTGAGAAGCCCTCTGAGTCAGGACTCATTCTTTTGAAGTCGGATGTGCGGCAGAGGCGAGATATTGAGTAGGGTTCAGCTCGATTTCAGAGGTTTGACGATAATGCGACCGTTTTCCAGCCAGATGTCTACTTCGGTGTCTTCAGAGAGCTTGAGGCTTCGTTCGATGTCTCTTGGTATTCGGATGACGAGGCTTCGGCCGGATTGGGAGAGTTTTCGTCTTAACGTGAGAGCCATTTGTTTCACCACATTATCCGTACTTTTTCATCATAAGTTTTATATAAGGATTATGTGATGCTTGTGTGATGAAAACAAAGTGAAAGAAGATGCAAACGCTGACCAAAACCACCAACGCAACCATAGACGAGCTCCAAAGCTTAGTTGAAGCAGCCAGTACACCAAGAGAGCGGGCTTCAAGACGGTTCATCGTCGATGGGTTCAGAGGTAAAATGTCCAGTCTCATCCCCTTTGCCCTTGAGAATGAATCGGTCGTCAACATTGCCAGCTACCTCCTGAAGTACACGAAAAGCAAGAGCAAGGCAACGCTCTACCAGTACGTCTTTGGTGTTTACAGGTTCTGCCGATGGATAAAGAAGACACCAGACACCATCGTCAAAGATGTTCTCTTCAAGGAAAAAACAATTGACGAGTACGTGAAGGCGATAGACTCCTTTGTCGGAGACCTCCAAGCAGAAGGATTAGCTCCAGGAACCATCAACAACCACGTCAAGGGGGTAAAAACGCTCTTCAGAGTCAATGGCTTGGTTCTCACACTGCCCTACAGACTTCCAAAACACACCAAGTACAGCGATAGAGCCCCTACCCCTGAAGAGCTATCCAGAACCATGGAGATAGCCAACGTGAAGGATAAGGTGATCATTAGCATCCTCGCCCTAAGCGGAATGAGAATCGGCACATTGGCCAGACTAACCTACGGCCACGTCAGACGAGATCTGGAAGCTGGAATCATCCCAATCCACATCCATGTAGAGGCGGAGATCACCAAGGGCAAATACCAGGAGTATGACACGTTTCTCGGCTACGAGGCAGTTCAATACCTGAAGGCATACCTGGACATTCGACGAAATGGAACCTTGAAGATGCCACCAGAAACACTAACTGACGATTCACCTCTGATACGAAATGAATGTAGAAACAAAGTGCAGCCAATCACGACGGGGGGAATTACCAAGCTGGTCCACAGGCTACTGCTTAAAGCAGGCATAATCGAGAAAGGCGAAGCAGAACGCTATCCAATCAGACCTCATTCCCTGCGAAAGTACTTCAGAACGCAGCTAGGCGCGGTCAGTACTATCCCAACAGACTACATTGACTACATGATGGGACATACTGTCAGCACCTACAATGACATCAGGATGAAAGGCATTGACTTCCTCAGAAACCTCTACGCCTCCAGCGGACTAAGCATTCGACCAAAGACTATCATATCCAAAATTGATCGACTCAAAATGTTCGCTGAATCCCTCGGTCTCAATCCCGATGAAGTCCTCTCAAAGGATGCGATGACAAGCCCTCACAGAATCGTTATAGACCCCGAGAACAGGAAAATTGAGGTCCTCAACGACGCGCTGAAACATGCCATCCTCCAGGAGCTCAGGAGCGCATGACCAGAAAAGTATTCGGGACTCCAGAGTCCAATCTCCTCCGGGCTACCATACATCGCACGCACACGATATTTCTCAGTCGATTCTCAATGCTATCGTGTTACGTGCGCTAAAAGAATTCTCAAAAAAGGAGCAAGCAAGTCAGTAGGAGCGTCAGTGAGAGAGAATCCCCAATGTTAAACTGAAATCTTTAAGCATACGCACGCTATTTATCAAAGTAAGCTGCAAATGCTTGTGGTAGAAGAATGGCAACTTTCGTACTGGTACACGGATCTTTTGGTGGAGGGTGGTGTTGGCGGTTGGTTGCGCCACTCCTGCGTAATCTGGGACATGATGTACAAACGCCAACTTTGACTGGCCTAGGAGAGCGTACACACCTCCTGCGTTGCGGAGTAGATTTGAATACCCACATAGAGGACGTCGCCAACCTGCTCTTTTATGAAGACCTCTCAAAAGTTGTGTTGGTGGGTCACAGTTATGCGGGGATGGTCATCACTGGAGTTGCGGCGAAGATGCCCGAACGAATAGCAAAATTGATCTACTTAGATGCTTATGTGCCCATAGATGGCCAAAGCGAAGTTGACCTTTGGCCTCCACCCACTTCTTCGGATCGGTTTTTCGTACGCCCATCTGGACCGAATGAAATGCGCCCACCTCCACCGCCCTCCGCCTTTGGTATCACCGACCCAAAAATGGCTGAGTGGATGACCGTACGGCTTCAGCCACAGCCGATGAGCACGTACTTACAGGCTCCCCCAGCCAGCAGTCCTGAAAGTAGAGCTATTCCACGAGCATATATCCTTTGCACAGCTTCTTCAAACCCACATGTGATGGCACCTTTTGCTACTAGAGCAAGATCGGAAGGATGGCAGGTGCGAGAAATAGCTGCAGATCATGAGGTGGAGCTCACGCACCCACAGGAATTGACAAATGTTCTAATTGAACTTGCCGTTTGAGAAAGTGCGCTAAGATCGTCTATAAAAATTGCGGAAGTATATTCGCGTCTTGACAATGATCATCTCCCAGCTACTTGAACTTATTTGAAAGGTTTCCAAAAAAGTTGGGAAGGGTATTTTGATACTTATGTATCAATCACCTTCGGGCTACCACTGCATATGCTCGAGAATACCCCCTCGATTTTTTTTAAGATATTTTGAAAATTATTTTTATCGAGCGAAAGTTCAATAGCCGCGCGTTGAAAATGGTCTTAACAAGTTATGCTCATACTGCTCTCAAAATAGGGAAAAGGAAACATTGTCTCAATATTGGCTCGCGCGATGTGTTGTTGTAGTTGCACAGTCACATTTGTTTAAGAATTAGTTTAACAGAGTGTTTAATCGTGAGAAATTTGGCGCGCATTAGATGACCATGGACGAACAAATTGATTATCTTTTAAGGAGGTGAATCGTATTGGCGAAATATGTCGATGGATTTGTACTTGTAGTTCCAAAAGACCAAATTAAGGAATACCAAAAAATGGCTGAGATGGGAAAGGAGATGTGGATGAAATATGGAGCGCTTGAATATATGGAGTGTATGGGTGAAGATCTAAATCCGAAAGAAATGGGCGGAATGATGTCACTTGCCTTTACAGAGTTGGCAAAAGCAGAACCAAATGAAACTGTATGGTTCTCGTTTATAGTCTTTGAGTCAAAAGAACGTCGTGATGAAATCAACGCAAAAGTGATGGAGGAAATGAGTAAGCAAGCAGAAGAATACAAAGACGTTTCGATGCCCTTTGACATGAGACGCATGGCTGTTGGTGGATTTGAAGTCAGGGTAGAAGGCTAACGATGTCAACTGGCTTCGCACGCTGCGGTAATCACTGCAGCTTGGATTCTGCTTACCGCCTATGTTGCCACAATCTACGGCGGGCTACCAGAGATCATACTTGTCCACTGGGGCTTCGATGGACGGGTGAACAGGTATGGGGGAAAGGGGGAGGTGCTGTGGCTTCTGGGAGTGTCAGCAATCTTCCAAGTATGAATACCCTTTTCACGCTCAAGTTTGGCAAGTATGATAAGGGGCTGCCCATTATCCTTGGGATCGTGGTCCTATTCACGATAGCGATGTTCGGTCTCATCTTTCGTACCATCGCCTCAACAGTATAACGTGATCGATAAAATAATTAATTACTAATAGTCTCTGGGCTACCAAAGTCTAGACTTTCATATACTTCCTCTCATTTTTTGGATGCCATCTCTAGTAGAATCACGTGCGCTATCATGTTGATTAGTAAAAAGGGATACTTCAAGCAGGAAATAACCAAGAATGGGATCGATTGGATGTAGTGGGACGAAAAACTGATTAGGTTAGAAAGAAGAAAGTATTGATGTGGAGAGGAAGGTAATGAAGATACAATTTTTGGGTGCAACGCGTCAAGTGACGGGCTCAAGCTATTTTCTCGATGCCGATGGCGTGAAGATACTTATCGATTGCGGACTGTTTCAGGAACAGGACTGTTCCTACAGAAATTGGGAAGCCTTCCCCATCCCTCCAGACCAGATCCAGCATCTTCTCCTAACCCATGTCCACCTGGATCACTGTGGGCTCATTCCTAAGCTAGTCAAAGAAGGATTTAAAGGAGACATTTTGCTGACCTCTGCATCCAAAGAACTGTTTCCAATAGTGATTTTAGATTCTGCCAGAATACAGGAAGAAGATGCTTACTATGAGAAAAAACGACGCAACAAGGAGGGTCGAAAAGAGCCTCTTCCAGAAACGCTTCTGTATAATGTTCAGGATGCTGAGAAATGTCTTCCGCTATTGAAGGACGTTTCCTATGGAGATTATATTCAGTTAAGTGATCGAGTTAAAGTGTGTTTCCACGATGCGGGTCACATCCTCGGCTCGGCCATGATTGAGGTCATCGTCGAAGATGAGGCTGGGTCGCGGAACATCATCTTCTCGGGAGATATCGGCCTGTGGGATAAGCCTCTTTTAGGGAATCCCTCTGTTTTTGATCGGGCGGATTATGTAGTCATGGAGTCCACTTACGGAGATCGTAACCATGAAAATCTACAAGACATCGATGAACGACTTTCCAAGATTGTTAACGATACAGTGAATGCAGGTGGGAACCTTCTCATCCCCACTTTTGCCATCGAACGTGCCCAGGAACTGCTGTATCATTTCAACCTGTTAGCTCAAGCAAAGAGGATTCCTTATATTCTGATGTTTCTCGACAGTCCCATGGCAGTCAAAATTACACAGGTCTTTAAAAATTCCATGAAATATTTTGATAAAGAAACTCTGAATCTCTTTAAAGCTGGTGATTCTCCCTTTGAGTTTCCTGGGTTGATACTCGTTGAGACGGTCGAAGCGTCGAAGGCGATTAATCTCATCAAAGGGTCAACTGTGATCATGGCCGGTTCGGGGATGATCACGGGGGGACGTATTGAACATCACCTGATCAGGAATATTACTCGACCGGAATCCACGCTACTCTTTGTGGGGTACCAGGCAGTTGGGACGCAGGGACGCCAAATCTTGGACGGTGTCTCTCCCATCGAAATCTATGGTCAATCCTATCCTGTGCGGATGAAGATAGAGAAAATCGATGCTTTCTCCGCCCATGCGGGTATTGACGAATTGGAGGGCTGGCTTAACAACTTCAAATCTCCGCCAAAGCACATTTTCCTGACCCATGGCGAAGAGGGATCAATCTTAAACTTGGAGAACTATCTCAAATCCAAGGGTGGATGGGAAGTAAGCGCACCAACATACCTTGAAGAGTATGATCTCTAGCTAGATCGACCGCTAGAACCTTCCCAGTGATGAATTAATGATTGTCTTTAATATACTTGAGCCGGCCTTTACGAAATTCAACTTTGATGGAGTACCCCTTCTCATGCTGTAAGTTATTGGGACCTCTTTGACCTTTAGTCCTTGTTTCAAAGCCTTTATTGTCATCTCGGTTTCCACTTCAAAGCCTGTTGACGATAGGTTCAAGCTTTCAATGGCTTTCCTGTTCAATGCCCTGTAGCCAGATTGAGAATCCGTGATGTTTCCATTGAAGGAGGAGTTTATGAGGAAGTTGAAGAACCCATTTCCAATTTCATTCAACCATGTAATCGCTCCGTCCTCCATTGTACCCCTCAGCCTGGAACCGACCACCATGTCCGCTTCTCCTTCCAGGATAGTTGATGATTTCCTCCATTTCCAGCGGATCATAAGTTGCATCTCCATCGAGGATAACACAGACGTCTTCTTCGATCTTGGTGAAAGCTGTCCGCAGAGCCATCCCCTTACCCTTACCATCCTGCAGAATCACGTCATCCCCTCCTTGCTGGCGATTTCATAGGTACCGTCTTCGGAATGCCCATCCACCACGACTACACGATGTGCAATTTGCTTCGCTTTCTGAACTACTTCAGCCATGGTGGCAGCCTCGTTCAGCGTTGGGATAATGCATACAACCTGAGCGGTTTTTTCCAAGACATTATCCCTCTTTAGTAGCGCGCGCTGTTTGAACTATCCTCTCCATAAACCTAACCCTAATCCAATAAGGAAGGTTGTTGCGGAGTATGGAAGCACATCAATCAATCCGCTTCCTGTATTGATTATCCTTGGCAGGAACTTCAGTGCCTGATCGAGCACATCTTGAAAGGTGAGACTTACAAGCCCGATTAGCACGAGGAGAACAACTAGAGCTACAATAGTGAACATCAGCTTTATAGAACGCTTTACGATGAGACCCACTAATAGTCCCATGATGGCGGGGATAATGACTGGTACAATCCAGGCGATTTCAGGTGAAGTTATCATCTACGACATTACCCGCTAGCTATTTTCCCGTTACAACATTTCTTCCAGTAACTAGTCTATAGACTATTACAATTAGGGCAATCACAAGCAAGATATGGATCAATGTGCCTAGGCCAGGTAGAGCAATGAATCCCACTAACCACAGTATCACGAGAACAATAGCAATCGTCCAAAAAAGGTCCATTTCTAGTACCCACCTCCGCTAAGTTTCTGACATGATCTATTTGTGATGAACACTGATTCTCCTAGTTGGAGATGTCCTTCGAGTTCTTCTGAGTCTATCTTTTCAACCTCTTCGACACAGACATCCTGATGCTTATCATTCTTCAGAAACATTACTTGATAGAGACACTTTTCTTCCTCTCTTCGAATGGCATTGCTCATAATCATGATTTTCTACCAATACATCAGAGTGATTGATTGTGATTTAATCTAGTGTTGTTGTAACATTACAGTCACATCGGTTTAAATATACACGCTCCTATTATTGATTGATGAAAATGGAAAGTATGCCTGAAGATATGAAGAAGATTCTCGGTCCAAACGAGAGAGTCGAGTTATATGTTAAACAAACACTCTACCATGCCTCACTAAGTATCGACTCCGTTGCCATGACGAATGAAAGAATAATCCTGCGGAGTCCTCATGCGCTTGGAACACAAAAAAATTACACCGATTACAGCTATAAGGACATCGCGACTGTTGAGATGAATAAGGGAGTGTTGCGTTCAACAATCAAATTAACGCTCAGATTTGGCGGAGAACCCCTGTCTCTGGACAATCTGTCCAACTCGGACGCGGAAGCGGCGTATGGAATCATCAGAGGAAACATAGAGAAGTTAAAAACTTCCTCTAAAAGCGGAGAGACCAGCGCTCCTCCTGCCAAGTAGGAGCCGAGCGAAGAGACCCAAACTCCTGGCACCAAGAAGGAGGACTAGAAGTCGAAGCTAGCGCATGCGCTAAAATGCGGGCAAAGGTCATAGATGCTCAACCAGAAGCATATTAACGCGTGCGCCTGAAACATATCTTCGATAGATCGATAGTATTCGCAGTTCTCAGCGTCTTCCCAAGGTTTTACGTCCTTTTTTAGACAGCCACAGAAATCAGTGTAAACGTCAAACCACTTGCAGTCTCGACAGACTTTCCCGACAAGCAAATTATTCACTTCTGTTTTGTTTCTAGGAGTTGCTCTAGCTCCCGGATTCGTGTTCTCAGCTCTTCGAGGGTTTTCTTGTTGCTGACGTTTGCCATCAGGTTGAGGATGTCCAATGTACAGGGTACTCCATAATGTATAAACTAGTTGTCTGGAAAAAATACCAAGCATTCAATAACCAATAGCGCACGCGTAACTATTTCTAGGCATGTTTGGGTTTGGGCTAGCGAGCTAAATAGAAAAATGAATGAAAAGGGGAACTAACTACTACCAGATTCCACCTTTTGTTCTAATGTTGACTTGCGCCTCTAGGGCTCCTCCGAGAGTGAGAAACGTTAAAACATAATGTTCAGTAGACAATTTGATCCAGTCACTCAAGTAGTTTCCTGAGCCCTGTTGATTCCAGAGAATAGTGTTGTTTCCTGACAATAGTGTGGCAGACCAGACTGCGCCCAAACTAGTCTGAACCTTTATCTCTATTTGTGCTTTTTCATGCAACGGTGGGACATCAAATTCTACGTTCTTACTAGTTATTCCTGCGGTTAAAGCTACGGTTGAGCTAGCAACGGTTCGAGTATAGGTTACGACAGCATATCCAGCAACGGCAATAAGAATGATAGCAATAACCACCATAGCTATTTTTGAAGCCATTTTCTATCACCTCTTCACGTTTATTAGGCGCTAATCATAGTTCAAGAAACCATTCTCTCGTATGACCAGCGCATCCACATTAATGATTCTTGGCTCAGAGGGCGCTTTTTAAAAAAACTCAAGAGAAAGTGCCCTAGGAGCGGCTATTATTCTTCTGTGAGTTTTTTCTTCACCTTTCCCACCGCTTCGTGAATTTTTCCTATACCTTGTTCAGCCTTACCTTTGATCTGTTCGCTCTTATCATCTGTCAATTTGCCTACTTCTTCACGAATCTTGCCCTTTACTTGCTGTGCTTTACCCTTCTTTTCTTCTTTAGTCATATAATCACCTCTTCCAAACACCAATTAAGCGCGCGTTATTGCTCTGTATTCTATTCTTTGGTATCCTCTTCGTCTTCTTCATGCTCTTGTGAGTCTTTTACCTCAGGTTCTCTACTCATAGGTTCTCTACCGACTCGAGACCTTCCGCCAGTGATATCTTGTTCGCTACCCATGACTCCGCCGCTTCTCTCTTTGCCCTTTCCAATTTCATGTTCCCTTGCAATATGCTGATCCAATTCGCTTTTAGTTCCGAAACTTCTTCCACACACAGAACAACTAACCCTCATTTCAGTTCCCATTTCCCTTTCACCTCCTGTTTCTTCTGATGAAAAACAACAAAGCGCGCATACTGAAGCTTTGGAACTAGCGGTTACGTGAACCACTGCCGACGATCATTCCTATTATGAGTCCCCCTAATGCGGCGAGGCCTAAGGCTAGCAACGGGTTTTCTCGAGTGTAACTTTCCACCTTCTCAGCGCCCATTCTCGTTTGAACCTCTAACCGATCCAATCGACCGCTTATATCTTGAATTGTCGGTTCTACTTTTTTCCTAACCTCTCCACTTTCCACATATATCACCTCTGAATTTATGAAAGAATTTAATCTTAAAAACATGTGTGACTGTATTCATACAACAACATCGCACAATCAATGCTTGTTCAGATAGTTATTTCAACATTATAGTTCGCGTGCGCTCTTAACCAAGAAGAAAGAAAGATCGAAAGTCCTCAACCAGGCACTAAAGGAAGCAATCCTCAAGGAGCTCAGGAAAACATGACAGAAGAGTATATCAAACTCCAGAGTATGATAGTCTCCGGGAGATTCGAATATCTGTCGCATTACTACTGCAATTGAAACTAATAGTTCTGTGGACTAACAAAAGGAGAACGAATCTCGATCAATCATGCTTAAAAGAGGGGTTGTATAAATTTGCCCACTTGGTCAATAGCCTACCCATCATTTGAATATCATTATAAAAAAGGGAAGGATGGAGATTTTACGGGAGACATCTCCATTGGTCGTGGGTTCAAATCCCACTCCCAGCGCCAACACATGATTTTTAACGAATTTCCGGCATGCATCATCTATCGTCCGCTATCGCAGATGTATTCGAATCCGGCTTCGATAATCTTGCAAGCTTCCTCTAATGTCCATGCGACTGATGACTGAGAATAATCTCACCACCTTCAGAATCAGTTTTACACCTTCATGGCAAAGTAGAGCCTACGAGTATGACAGCGACCTTATCCAGTACTTCCTTGATAACAGTAACTTTAATATCATCGTTGACAGAAACCATCTTTCCCCCCTCGAATGAGGCTTCAGCCAGCTAGGCCCGAAGTAACTGGGCTATCATGGAGAAAAACATCTTCGAGGTCCTGGAGGCCTTTCCGAACAATAGCAAAGTCGCAGTTGAACTGATTAACTAGTACGTGTCAAACGACTTTTACACCAGGATGCAGCAGCTGGTAACTGACATTCGATCTGCAGGCTACACGAATCCTCTAATATTCAATAAATGGAACCAGCCCTGGATCATCATCAAGGATTCTTTGAACATGACCTTCCAGGGATATCATTTCTACTTTAACAGCTGGAGCGTGAAAGGCGCCTTAGATCAGATGGCAACGGCTCTTAAGAAAGGCATTAAATTAATCTGCACTGAAGTAGGCGGGGATTACCGGGAATACAAGTACTTCACAGCTGACACCGTAAAGAAGCTGGGAGACTACCTCTCTGAAGCAAGGAAAATAGGTGTCGGAGGCATAGTCTGGCTGAATAGACTTTATGAATCCAAGAACATAAACACTTATAGACAA
>JAUPKU010000189.1 GCA_030837285.1 Thermoproteota archaeon
GTGGGCGAAGGAGATTATTGTCAGCTTGTACTTCATCAACGACGACGGCAGGACAGGCGTTCCATGCTCCCACTTTCCCCAGCGCATGCGCGCGACTTTGCCTTCTCTGAGGTCAAGTAGGAAACTGTTAAGCGCCGCTTCTGACATGTTGCCTTTAGAGTGTCTTAGGAAAGCGTTTAGCACAAGAGGTAAGCTTCTTCTGGTGTTTTTGCTCTGCGCTCTAACCCGTATGTACTCTTCAACTCTGTTGTTCCAGTTAGTCGCTTTCAATTACCCTCACCCTGAAGTTAAGAGAGAATCTCGCATTTTACCACGCTATTCTGATTGGAAGGCGTTTTTGACAACATTTACTATGCGATTTATCTCGTTCTCACGAAGGCTCGGGTGAACGGGTAAGGAGAAGACTTGCTTTGTAGTGGTTTCTGTTTTGGGTAACTTTGTAGAGCCGAATCGATCTCGATAATATGAGAACAAGTGTATTGGCTTTGGATAATAGATTTTAGCATCGACGAACCTCTCTCGAATTCTCTTGACAACGTTATTCCTCTTAGCAGCATTTGCTCCTTTCATTCGAACTGTGAATACATACCAAGCATGTCCGAAACCCTCAGGTACAACTGGCAACTGGAGCTCTGAAATATCCTCTAGCATATTAAATAGAGCTCCCGCGTTTCTTCTTCTAGCTTCTAAGAACTTGGGTAGCTTCAGTAATTGAGGAAGGCCAATAGCCGCTGCCAATTCTGACATGCGATAGTTATGTCCAATCATAATCGACTGATACTCTTCAGCTTCACCATGGTTCCTTATCGATCGGACAGCATCAGCAAACTCTGAATTATCCGTAGTGACAATTCCCCCCTCTCCTGTTGTCATATTCTTGCTTCCGTAAAAACTAAAGCAAGACATGTCTCCAAGTTTCCCTGCTTTGGAGCCATGGAACTCTGCACCATGGGCTTGAGCAGCATCTTCAATAACTACAATGCTATGATCTCTAGCTATCTTCGTTATCTTGTCCATATCTGACATTAAGCCATACAGGTGAACGGGAATAATAGCTCGAGTTCTACTGGTAATAGCAGCTTCAACTTCCTCGGGGTCGATGCAGTAAGTTTGGGGATTTATATCCGCAAAGACGGGTCTTGCTCCGGTCAAAGCCACTGCCTCAGCCGTTGCGACGAAGGTGAAACTTGGAACTATGACTTCATCGTCCTTCCCTACACCTACTGCTAGTAGGGCTGCGTGAAGAGCAGCAGTACCACTGTTTACTGCTACTGCATACTTTGTTCCAATGTACTTTGAGAAGACTCTCTCGAACTGAACTACGTTTGTGCCGCTTCCGCTTTTGTCAGTTAGTTTTCCGCTTCTTAAAACACTTAATGCAGCTCTAATCTCTTCTTCGCCAATTAACGTCTTGTTTATCGGTATCATCTCAATAGAAGGCAAAACTATTCTCTCCTAACTCTCACGGACTACACTTCTTAAACTGACTATTTCAGGCAACTATATGCTTTTTAAGGTTATAAATGTGTAATGTTCAAGGGGAAGAGCTAAAAGCTTAAATTGTGCTTCTCTTTACGTTAAACAAATTATTGTATCTATTTCAAATGTTTTTACCTAATTGTCGATGAGGAGTGCTCTAAATGTTTAAAAAACGTGTAAACCCCTTATGTCAATCCTCGTTCTTCTATCTTAAAAATATTGTATATTGGCAGAATGGAAAAAGTCGTAGCTGACAAGGAGTATCAAGTAATGTCAAATATTGTAGGAGAAAATACTTCTAAAATTCTGATAGGCCCTCCGAAGATTACTAGATTTGAGAAGGCTAGAATAGTTGGGACCAGAGCTTTGCAGATCTCGATGGGCGCACCTTTGCTTATCGAGCAGCCAAAAGATTTGACGAATCCGATTGATTTAGCGATTAGGGAAGTGGAGTTGGGCGTGTTACCTATTACTGTCAGAAGGAGATTGCCCGACGACACGTATCAGGACATTCCTTTACAATGGCTACTGCAAGGCCAGAGTAAATCCTCTTAACTTTTATTAAATGAGATCTGGTCGGCTTAACTTTTAACTAAGAATTAACTCTTCTCTCGCAAGTTTTATGATTGCGGGGTTTTCTACTTTTTCTATGTTGCTTTTTTTCGGAAGTGATTGGAATCTTGAATTTAATATGTTTTTGTTTGGGAGTCTTGCTTTGCTAACAGGTGTATATTGAAGAGATGAATGTATTGGGATTAATAGGTAATCTAGCGTGTTAAAGTGCAATAAAGATGGATAGCCTTTTTTCCAGGGGAGTTTATAGTCTAAAAAAGAATGGACTTTTTTTCTCTCTTATATTGCTATAGTGAATCATTCTTTGAATTAATACTTACATTAAGGGAAAATTGTTCTCTGGTAGCCGTACCTGTTGAGTTAGAAAACTTTTCATCAAGAATTAGTGGGATTTGCTAAAGAGATAATAATGTATTATTTATTGTTGGCTTAGATATAGGAGCACAGCAGAGGCGACCAAAGTGAAGATATCTGGTAGTATTGTGAAAGGCCCCAGTCCTGAAGCTCTGAATCCTGCGAGTCCATGTAATAGAGGATTATCTGAAATAGCATAAAGAAGTAGCGCAAGGGTGAATATGATTAGACCGATACTGAATTTTGATTCGGTTTTTCGATAAACTTCCACATAAGTGACTAATAGGATCAAGAGGAGAATAGCGTTCAATGATGTCAGAATTGCTTTGATAATAAGGAGATATGGTAAGATATTTGTCCATGCCGGCGGTTCAAGGGGGAAATCCCTTGCAAAAAAGTCTCTATTGAAGGGCATAGATGAGGTAACGTTGAAAAGCACTACTGTTATTGCGAATATACCTAACATGACTATGATAAGCCATTCTCTATTCTTCATTGTTCACTCACTTCCTATCTCCCTTCTTTTCAACTTTTTTCCAATTTCATTCCAAATCTCTTTAAAAATGGTAAAATTCTCGTCTAATTCGTTTGAAAGAAAATACATTTTTCCGTATTGTTCTCCCATTGATGTTATCAAGTTATTCTTTTCTAGAACTTCGAGATGATGTCTGATAGTTCGATAATCTACCCTGAGTAGGCTGGCTAGCTGATTTGCGTTTCTTGGTTCTTCCTTTATCGCTTCTATTATCTGGGCTCTTTTAACGCCTCCCCTTGTGCCGACTAAGAGCCATTGCAGTAACTGCTTGAACAATCGACTTCTAGATGACAAAGGAAGAGACACTCTCGGTTTTTCAATTTCTAATTGATTGCTATTTTTTAAGATTATCTACGAATCATGAGATTATGAACAGATTCTGATATAATCTTGAAAAAACATTAAGATACTGCTCTAGACTGGATGTTTTTGAGGTGAAGTGAAAAAGAAATGTTGAAAATTAGTGGAACTAAAGCCATTCTCTTGCTGTCAGTAATAGCTGTAGCTACAATGTTAGGCAGTTGGTATCTAACGGCATACGCTTTCGATGACAGTACAAACTCTACTACAACTCAGCAAGGGAGACCTGGTATTGAATTCCAAGGTGGCCTACATGGAAGCCGAATGGGCGGAGGACGTGAATGCAATGGATTCATTGAAGTTAGTGCAGAATACAATCAGACCGTGATCAATATTGCGAAAAACGACTCAGACGTGCAAAATCTACTAACAGAAGGCTACAACATCTCTGCTATCAGACCAATTATGAAATCCACTATTCAGGCAGATGGTACAGTAGTAACAAAGGCGGCAAATGCAATCGTTATTCTGACTAAGGTTACATCTGGTAGGGCATCAGTATTGGTTGACGTAACAGCAGGAAAGGTAACTAGAATAGAAATCCTAACAAGAATAGTAATCGACAAATCCTAGTCTTAGGAGCCTAGCTCCTCTAATGACTTACCTTCTTACTTTTTTTCGGATCAGTTGATACTTACCTAGGGGAAGTGTTAGATGAATGGAAACTATTCTAATTAAAAAAAGCACCTCAATGCTATTCTCAGAAGTTACATTGCACATCTATAGCATCATCTTAGTTTTGGTTGCATGCATGTATGTGGTGGGTTATGGTTTACAGGAATTCCTCTTCTGACAAGATTCTCTTTGGTGAAGAAAATTAAGGATGAATTTAATAGTGAAAAAAACAGGGAAGTGATTTTTAAAAAATGACTGCATTGATTGTCAGATCAAATACAAAGTTATTCCAAGTTCTATTTCTCGAGAATAATAGTCGCCAGAATGTATACGTCAATGAAGTTAAGGAAATAGATTTAGAGGAAATCAAGAAGCACCTTGAAAGAGGAGACTCTATCTTCATAACAAGCAGAAAAGAACAGAAATTGTGAATCCCTCGAAAGGAACCAGGTATCGCACGTGCTTAAATGGTTCAAAAGAGTTTCAATAACTTGTTCATTTGTAATCGAACGAAAGAATAGACTTGGATTGTCAACTCTGATTGTTCTTTCAAATCAATTGAAGAATATACTTTGAGTGCCCGTATTATTAATCTTCAGAAATGATTAAGCAAAGAGTATCTTTAGTTCTGGGAAGCTGTTACCTTTTTTCAAGTTTAAGATATCTAACTTCAAGAATTATAAAGCATATTGCTATAGGATAAAATCCAATTTATCCACAAAGCACACAATATTATGGTAGACTCTTGGTCATCAAATAAGCACTTTCGCCATCTTTATAATAACCATTAATAGTCTTGATTTGCTTGAATCCCAGCTTCTTATACAGGTTTATAGCTGTATCGTTACTAACTCTAACTTCCAAGTAGCACTCATTTGCTCGATATTCAAACATGCCTGCTAATGCTTTTGAGATTAGATTATAGCCTATTCCATTCCTTCGATATTCTGGAATTACGGCTATTGATACAACATGGCCCTTCTTTACAATACTTATTTTTTTTACTTCGGAGAATCCTGTCTCAATCCTGCACATGATATATCCTGCGATCTTACTTCCTACTGAGGCAATGATGAATGTCTTTGGGAAACCATAGAATAATTCGAGGAAGAATGAATTATTATAGTTCTCTGGTAAACATGTCCAGTTTATATTGACTACTTGATCTAGATCTCTTTCTTCGAATAACCTGTAAGAAATATCTTCAACCATTTCTTTTTCCTTCAAATCTGATTTTGTGTCTTGACTATGGGTAATGTTGCTTCACCATGGGGAACGACAAGGATTTTTCCTTTTCTCCCGGTTATCCTAAATGCTGCATCCACAGCTGAATTTAATGTCTTCGCTGTTCTTAATCTAAAAACTCCAGTAGCATAATAGTCAGGCATAATCGAAACGAGGATAATTTTCACTCCCTCAAGAGCTCTCATAAGATAATACGCTACATGCCCACCAATAGCAAAGTTCCTTTTAATCTCCCTTTCAATCTCAACAATAGACTTGAACTTCATCGTCCAATCATAGAAAACTCTCTCACCATAGCCTTCGGAGCATTCAGCCGCCAAGATTATTACTCCATTGTTCGACATTACACCGAGGACAGAGTCAATCCCCTTATAAGATTTATATAAGCTGTTGTCATGAGGGTGTCCGCCTACCCCGACGATTGCAATGTCCGCTTTTCTTTCAATAGTCACTTTGGATATTTCATCCACAAGCTTTACACTTTCAAAGAAGACTTGATCAAGATCTCCAGCGAAGGCTTTGACAACCTCGCCTCTTGTGTTCAATACTACATTTAATGCAAAGTCAACTTTTGCTAGACTTGCAGCTTCTTCCATATCCAAGTGGACAGGGTTGCCATCAAGGTTTCCAGTCCTAGCATTTGCGTTCAACAGAAACGCGTGATTGGATTTAATTGTAGTAGCCCCTGCTATGGCAGGTAAAACACTTTTCCTTCCACCACTGTATCCCGCGTAATAGTGGAGACCTACATCTCCAGTAAGAATACGAACATCAGCATCAGCGAAGACTTTATTGACATACACCTTCGTCCCGAAGCTTGTTGTTCCCAAAAAGACAAGATCTTGAGAATTACAGTCATGGATAAGCGTTTTGACTTTCCCAATAACTATCTCATCTATTAAGTTCTGAGAATCTTCGTGTTTCATAGAATGCATTCCGCATCCAATGATAATTGTAATATCCTCATTTCTTATACCTGACTGCTCCAACTTTTGAAGCAAAGATTGTAAAATCAGATTGTTTGGAGTAGTCCTTGTATTATCGTCAACTACTATCGCAATGCGTTTTCCTGGCTTAACAATTTCTTCCAGTCTTTGGCTTCCTAATGGATTCTCTATCGCTCTAAGAATCTCTTCTTTAGGATTTGAAGAGCCTTCCCTCAATGGAGGTTCTACAATGCCGATCAAATTCTCATCAGGAATTCTAACAGGAATCTCTGTTTTTCCAAAGAAAAGCCATGTTTCGACCATAAGGATAAGCTCCGCTGCAATGAAGGAAGATTCATTTTGAAGCATGATTTAAGTCTAACGCATTTATTTAAACTGAAAATTTACATTATTAAACTCGCTGAACCAATCAAAATTCTGATTTCTTCTAAAAAATATTTTATCTTCAATAATCTTCTCCAATGTAGCCTCTAGGGCTTAGTATAATTATCTGCTTTGTTACGAATTCTATATACAACTGCGATTTCCAATAATATTCTGTAATAGAAATTAAAAGAATCCTGGAAACAATATCTCACTA
>JAUPKU010000190.1 GCA_030837285.1 Thermoproteota archaeon
AGTTTTGCTAATTCTAGTCTGAAAATACTTACCTTTTAGTTTCACTGCCACATATGTCCTCCAAGGCATTTAGCAATTTGGCATTCATTTCTGGAAGTCCAACTGATGTTCTAAGATATCCATTCTGACTAAGAATTCTGCCAACATTTTTCACAAGGATTCTCCTTCCAAGTAGCTCCTTGAAAACATAGTTTGAGTCTCCATGTATATTGAAGAGAACGAAGTTAGTATCAGAGCTGAAAGCCTTTATTCCTTGTATTCTGTTGAGCCTCTCAATTAATAAGTTCCTCTCTACCTTTAATCTTAGTAATGCTCTGTTCACAGTGCTCTTCTCCCTCAGGATTCCCAACGCCGCTCTCAATGAAAAAGAGTTAATGTTATACGGCGGTTTAATTCTCATCAAAACACTTGAAAGCCTTGAATTTGCCACAGAATAGCCAACCCTCATACCTGCTAAGCCGAAAACCTTGGAAAATGTTCTAAGAACTATCAAATTCTCAAATCTATCTACTAACTTTATCATAGAATACGGAGCAAATTCAACATAGGCCTCATCAAGGGCAACTATGCCTTCGAATTCTTCAGTGAATCTCTCGATCTCGCTGATCTTGAACTGGTTGGCAGTTGGATTATTAGGAGTACAGATGAAACATACCACAGTTTTTTTAGTTACTCTTGATAGAAGAGCATCTATGTTAAGAGAAAAATCATCATTTAACGGCACTTCAATATACTTTTTCCTCAGTGAATTCACTGTTACGCTGTACATGGAAAAAGTTGGTTTTATAGCAACTGCAGATTCAGAGTCCTTCAAAAAAGCCTTAGCAATTAACTCTATTATTTGATCCGCCCCATTACCAATAACAATTTGATCAGAATCGAATCCAAAATGATCTTTAAGTTCGTTAACAAGAATTTTCTCCTCGCTTATAGGATAAACGCGCGGGTCAAGGTCTCTTGATACTTCTTTAAAAATCGATTTTAGAGTTGATATTGGTATGAAGAAATTCTCATTAGCGTCAAGTTTGGTAAAGGAATTCGGGCCCATCCCTGTGATTAGCTCTGCAAGGCTATCTTCAATTGAGTATTGTTCTAATCCTTGAATTTCTTTTAATCTCTCTTCAAGCCATCCCGACGTCTTAGTCAAGATTTTATCCTCTCCTTTAAAGATAAATAATGATTTGGTAGACCCTCGCTTTCCGACAACACTCTCACAAAAGGCTCCATCTTTTTAAGACCTTCTTCAGAGCACTCTACAACATTAATTCTCCTAACGAAATCAAAAGTAGATAATCCCGAATAAGCTCGTCCATACCCCGAAGTTGGGAGTACATGATTCGTTCCAACTCCGTAATCACTCGCAGAAGTAGGGGTATACTTTCCTATCAGGATTATCCCTGCGGATTCTATCTTCCCAGACATTTCGTAGGGGTTATCGGTTACAATTTCCAGGTGTTCTGGCGCAAAAGTGTTAATAAAAGATATTGCCTCATCCAAACTTCCACAGAGGAAGATGAACCCATTGTTGGACATGGATTTTGAAACAATCTCTTTCCTCTTTAGATTTTCAGACAAAACATTGATCTGTTCCTCAACTTCCTCCGTGAGTTTCTTGGAAGTTGTAACTAGACCAGCAATGTTATCTTCAGAATGTTCACTCTGAGAAATCATATCTAATGCTATAAGAGATGGATCTGCTTTTTCATCAGCCAAAATGATTAGTTCTGTAGGACCTGCAGGAATGTCTATAGATACTTCTCTGGAAACAAGTGTTTTAGCTATGGTTACCATCTTCCCCCCAGGCCCAACAATTTTATCCACTGGCTTAATAGATTCTGTACCATATGCTAATGCTGCAATTGCCTGAGCTCCCCCCACCCTATACACTTCGTCAACACCGCAGATGTCAGTGGCGACTAACGTTAGAGGATTGATATCATTATTAAAAGTTGGAGGTGAACAAACAACGATTCTTGGTACTCCCGCCAACTTAGCTGGGACGACTGTCATAAGTAATGTGCTCGGATACGAAGCTTTTCCACCTGGAACATAGCATCCGACGCTGGATATAGGCTTTAAAATGTGTTTTATTTTAAGTCCTGTTTCATTTATCTCGAAGTTCATTACATCGAGTTTGTGTTGCTCAACTTTTTGTATTCTTTCTTTTAGATATTGTAACGCCTTGATCTGATCTTTGCTGACCTTGTTGTAAGCCTCATTGATTTGTCTTCTAGTAACTTTTATACCTGAGAAAGCTAAGTCTACTTTATCATATCTTTTTGTTAACTCAATAAGAGTTGAGTCGCCTCCGGACTTCACGCCATTAATGATCTGTCTTGTGGCGTCTTCTAAATCTGATTCATCAACTATTTTCATAGATCGTTTCTTAATCAATTCTTCAGGACTTAAATTGAAGCGTTTAATCTGAATCTTCGGGGTTTGGGTTATTCTTTTCTCCCTCCAAGATTTCCTCTAAAGAAAGAATTTGTCTAGGTTCGTGAACCACTATCCCTTGAGCAAGCCTACGAAGGGCTGGTAGAATTTCTAAAAAGTCTTTACTATCTATTACAGTGTTAACAGAGTACCATCCCTTAGCTGACAGTGGACTGACAGTTGGACCCTTAAGAGAAGGCAGCTTTGATATGAGTTTCTGCAGATTTTCTTCTTTAACGTTAACAAAGATGTGAAGCCTTTTTCTACCATCAACAACTCCTTTCAAGAGGGAGAGAATGTCATATATTTTTTCTCTTTTCTCGAGATTTTCCAATGATTTCCTATTAGCGACTAAAACAGCGCTGGATTCAGCTACAACCTCAATAATCTTCAGATTATTCTGTTCGATAGTCACTCCTGTCTCAACAACATCGATGATGGCATCCGCATCTTCTGGCGGTTTGGCTTCCGTAGCTCCAAATGATAAGAAAATACTAACACGTGAGTTGGTTCCCTTCCTCCACCAAGGTGTGATCACAAGAGGTTCAGCATCTCCATAATATTTCTGATATTTTGAATTAGCCTTAATGTGCTTAGCAGTTAGATTTAGATACTCGGTTGTTATCCTGATATTCCTCTTATTTTGCCAGAATGTTTCGATTAATTCTGAGAGGGACTCTATCTTATCCCAGATTTTCGGAATTGCAAGAATAATCTTGATTCGACCATACTCTAAATCTAGGAGTGTTTCAACTTTTGCCTCCGTTTCCCAAATCCAATCCTGACCTGTTATACCTAAATCATGAAGCCCCTCAGAAACGAATAAAGGAATTTCCTGTGGTCTTAATACCTTCAACTCAATCTGTGAATCATTGATAGACGGTCTGTATGTTCTTTCTCTTCCTGATATTTCGTAACCACCATTTTTTAGTACTTCGTAAGTTCCTGTTTCAAGAGAACCCTTTGGTATAACGAATTTTATTTTTATCAAATAGTTACCTCCAAAATGGTCCATACTCTTCATATGTGATCCTATCTATAATGAATGATAATCCTTGGAGACATGAGCTTAAATTCGGTTTTAGTATTTAAAATTAGGATTGTTGGCTCCGATATGAACGCAATCTCCGTTAGTTAACATTTTACCTCACATCTCATAAATTATCGTTTATTGTTCAAATAATCATTATTAAACTTTTACAGCGAAGAAGTTCACTTCTTATTTATTTAATGGCTCAATAGCGCTTCTGTTTTTCTTGTCCAATTTTTTGGATAAATATCATCTCTCCAATTTTTCGAATGGTTATCATACATAGCCAAATTCCATCTTTTCCGCCCCAGAAAAGATCTCTCTAATTTTCTGAGCCCATGTACTATAGCCATCAAAGTCGGGATACTGTCTGTAAAGACTCTTAACATCCCTCATCATTTTTGCTGTCGAATTAAGTGCCATCAGGAAGGAGAGTTTCTTAAGTCCTTTGAAAACACGCGTCGCTTTGTCAGTAATATTCAATTTTAAATCTTCACCAAGACTTGCGTGAAGAACATCCTCTTCTTTTACAAGTTTGTTTTCCATGCCATAGTTTAGGTCATCATCATTACATTTTTGGAGGAATAGTCTAAAGATATCTAACGCAGCTGCCTTTGCACCATATCCTTTCATATACTCTACATTATAGGTCCAAAGTCCACTTTGACTTACATCGTCTATTTCTATAGCTCTACACACAACCTCGCTAGCCAATTTTCCAGCAATCATTGAAGGTCCTATTCCACCACCGTGTATAGGATTTGGCTGACAAGCTGAGTCTCCAACGAATAAGATTCCATTTCCAGTCATACAATCGATTGGCCTTCTGGTCGGAACCATACCACCGCTTGCCTTGATTATTTTCGAATCTTTAAATAGGGGTTGAGAAAAAACGTGTTCATATAATTGCGTCTTAGGACTTGGAAAACCCTTTATCATCTGGATACCTGCGCCTACGTTGACAGAATTATCGTTTTTTGGAAAAACCCAATAATATCCTCCTGGGCAGATTTTTTGATTAAGATAAATTCTGAGTAATTCCGGATCATCAAGGTTAGTTTGCAATTTGCGTATCTCTAGATAACAGACTTCTATATCTTTACCTTGGGTATCTGTTTCTATTCTCCAATTGAGGGGCATCTTTCTTCTCAGTACAGAGGATATTCCACAAGCATCTACCACAACCTTACCTAGAACCTCTACTATCTCAGCTTTGACGTTATTCTTTACCTTGACTCCAACAACTTGCTCGTTCTTGAAAATAGGATCTAGAACTGTAGTCTGATCGTAGAGTTCAGCACCTTTATCTAGGGCTTCGTTTACAAGTCGCTGTCCAAAAGCTAGTCTATTTATCATGAAACCATGTAATCCTTCTCCCTTGACCTTAAAAGTCGTCTTCGAGTCAGGGGAAAAGACGTCTATACCTTCAACTTTCCCTGCTAATTCATCACCTTGGGGTTGAGAAATCTTCAGATTATCGAAATGATGTTTACCAATGGCTTCGCCGCAAGCCTTCTCTCCTATTTTATCTCTTTCTTTCTGGTCTATGAGACACACTTTGTAGCCTTGTCCAGCGGCTGTTCGAGCAGTCATACATCCTCCTGTTCCAGCTCCTACTACGATAATGTCATATTTCTCCAAGAGGATCACCATACTAATTCTGATTTTATGCTCTCCAATAATCTTACTCTCTTTCTTTTAAGATATTTGTACTTAAACTTACATTTATTTGATTATCATCATAAAAAACTCAATATTTATTCACTTTTTAATTTGTTGTTATACTTTCTTATTTTCAGATTAGCATTGAAAAGATGATGTTCATGAATTTAAAGTATGATTACTTTGTGGCATCCATTTTTTTGGATGATAAGCATGTCTCCAATTTTTTGGACGTATCATTTCCTAAGCTTCTAGAACGGTAACCTCATGAATCAAATAGTAAAATATAGCTTTATCTCCTTCTTTCAAGTCAGTTCCGGAAGGAGCGTCAACTATTATCTCTAATTCTCCAATCATTGCATGAAGTCTGGTTGATTTCCCTATAAATGCGACGCTGACTATCTCACACTCTATTTTGTCAAATTCTCCTTCTGGCGTTTTCAAGTGAAAGTTCTCGGGTCTAATTGCACAGAGGACTTTCTGTCCGACTTGAGATTGATCCTTCTTCGGTGATATCAAAGTTCCACCAGAATAAAGTCTGATGTGGAGATGCTCATCCAACGCTTCTATTATCCCGGGGAAGAATGAGCATTGTCCAATAAAATCTGCTACAAAGGTATTTACTGGATGTAAATATACTTCCTTCGGTGGATTTACTTGTTGCACTGTTCCATTACGGAGTATTGCAATTCTATCTGAGATACTTAATGCTTCTTCTTGATCATGGGTAACATAAACAGTTGTTATACCTAATTTTTTCTGAATTCTCATTATCTCATTTCGCATTTCAAGTCTAAGTTTCGCATCCAGATTGCTAAGTGGTTCGTCCAACAGTAATACTTTTGGCTCAATAACTAATGCTCTTGCTAGTGCGACTCTTTGTTGTTGTCCACCGCTAAGCTGAAAAGGGGTTCTATTTTCCAGTTCTCTCAATTGAACGAGATTAAGAACATTACTGACTCTCTTTTTAATTTCCTCTTTTGAGAACTTTCTAATCTGAAGTCCATAAGCTACATTATCAAAAACCTTCATGTGAGGCCAAAGAGCATAATTTTGGAAAACCATTCCTGTTTCTCTCTTGTTTGGCGGAAAATTGGTAATATTTTTGTCATCAAAGAATATGGAGCCTTTATCAGGCAGATAAAAGCCTGCGAGTAATCTAAGTACTGTAGTCTTACCACATCCACTTGGCCCAAGTAAAGTGAAGAACTCTCCTTCTTTAATATCTAAGTTAATATTTTCACAAGCCACTACTTTTTCAAATGTTTTTGTAATATTTTTTAATGAAATGCTAACCATATTTCAAATCCTTCTTACGGCTTCATAGCGTGAAGAATCATTATTCAAATCCCCGTTATGACTGAGAGTCTTTGCCTTAGAATTCTATTAACAGTCGTTATGACTACTATTTGAATTACCATCAATAAGACTCCTAATACAGCAGCCATAAAGGGGCCAGCAGAAACTTGCCAGAGGACATCCTTCATCTTCCAGGTTAATGGTGCTGCTTCGGCTTGAACGCCACCAAGAATAAGACTGGTGCTAACTTCTGACATTGAATATACAAATGAGAGCATGCCTCCTGCAAGAATATTGACAAGTATCAACGGCATAGTTATTCTGAAAAAAGTCCGAGTTGAACTTGCACCCAAACTTAGTGAGGCTTCTTCCAGTGTCTCTGGAGTCTGTTGAAGCCCTGCAAAAACAGACCTTATTGTGAAGGGAATCTTTCGTACTGTGTAGCTTGTGATTAACAGGGGGACAGGACTTATTAGGGGGCTTAGGGGGGTATGAAGAAAAGTCGTGAAATAAGCGATTGCAAGGACGATTCCAGGAATTGCAACAGGCATTGTAACTAAGGTATCTAAAGCATTTTTACCCGGAATGTTCTTTCTACTAATAACATATGCAGCGCTTGTTCCAAGTATTGTTATTATTATCGTTGCTGAAATGCAGTAGAATAGACTGTTGTAAACAGAACCAGCTACTCCCGTATCCTCAAAGAGAAGACTGTAATTGCTCAATGTCATTTCTGTGGGTAGTATAGTTACTCCCCATGTTTTTGCTAGTGAAAGGAGAATTATGCCTGTATGTGGTATTAATGCAAAACCCAAAGTTAGTATAAGAACTGCCAATATTACTATTGTCCTTTTTTTAGAGACTGTTGTCATCCTTGGATTCCATGTACCTCCTTTGCTTATCATGGCGTATCTTCGAAGACTTACGTACTTCCTCATGACGAAGAATCCCATTATAGCGACTACTAATAAAATGAAGCCTAAAGCCGGCGCAATCGGGTTTATGTCGCCAGTTGGTGCGAAAATCCTGCTAAAAATCTGATAAGATAAGAGTTTGGTTGCTTGGGTATTATCATGGAATACTACAGGTGTGCCCAAATCTTCTATACTTAGAATGAATGTTAAGATTGCCCCTGCTACTATTCCCGGCATCGCGAGGGGAAAAGTTATTGTCTTGAAGAGGTGGAAGCCTCGAGAGCCGATATTTTCTGCTTGCTCCTCAAGGGTTGGATCGATGTTGACAAAGGCTGTATATGCATTGATGTAGATGAGAGCGAAGAAGCTGAGTACCTGTACGAAGATTACTGCTGCTAGACCATCAATCACTATCCTGAAAGGCAGAATGTGGAGTGTGTCGTAAAAAAGTAGGTTCAAAACACCATTAATGCCGATCATTCGCTTTATTCCTATGGCGCCTATGAATGGGGAGCTGAGAAGAGGAATAATCATGGCTGTTTGAAAAACAGATTTTCCCCAGAACTTATATCGCGCCATAAAAAAAGCTACAGTTACACCTAAGACTGTAGAGAAAATAGTCGTAATTAAGGCAACGAATAAAGTATTGAACAAGACACCACAATCTATTCCCGTCAAGTAAAGCGTATTACTTATAGGTTCCAACTGAACAAAACTTGAAGTCAAAATAGAACTGAGAGGATTCGTAAAGAAGAAGTGGTCATTAAAAATTAAACCGAACCATGAGAATGAAAGCCTGCCTATATCATCTGTAAAAGCACTTTTACTGACAAGAATCAAAGGAATGACCATGAAAATAAGGAAAAACATTATAGTAAATGTTAACTGAACCCATGATAGTGTATCCATTCTCCATTTGATTTCAAGAAGCTTTTTACTAATTGAAGAGAATCTCATGGAGTTCCTCCCATATTGCCTAGTTTAATGGAGGCTAGGATCATTATATATAGCTTGATACTGGGTTTTAGCTGCTTCCCCCCATATTCCCTGCATTGTGCTTCTAAACAACGAATCCTTGTAAATCCTGTCGTTAATGGATTTTGCATAGTCTTCAGTAAATTGATACGGTTTTCCGTCTGTTGCATTAAACCACGTAACAGGAGTTCCCAATTCTGAAATGAAGTTTATGAATTGTTGTTGAG
>JAUPKU010000191.1 GCA_030837285.1 Thermoproteota archaeon
AATCCTTAGGGAACTTCATAACAATAAATGACATACTTAAAAAATACGAGGCGGATGCACTCCGCCTCTTCATAGCGTCGACATATTATCGGAGTCCAATAGACTACTCTGATGATGCTCTAGAGCAATCTACTCAAAGCCTAAGGCGGATTAGAGATACATTAGATAATCTTAGTCAAGCGATGAAGATCGCAGATTCCTCAATAAGAAATGTCAATGAGAAGATTATCGAAAAAGAAATTCTTGAAGTTAAGAACCGATTCCTTAACTCTATGGATGATGATTTCAATACCGCAAAAGCATTGGCGGCATTTTTTGAGCTTATTAAAATCGGGAATGTCACTTCTTCGAAGGAGGTAACCCAGAAACTTCTAAGAGAGATATATGATTTGATTATTGAGTTTGGAGGAATCATTGGTCTTCACTTAGAACGAACTGAAAAGCTGCCTAGAGAAGCTGAAGAACTCATTGCAGAACGTGAAATAGCTCGGAAGAATAAAGACTGGAAGAAGGCTGACGAAATAAGAAAGACGCTTAGGGCTATGGGCATAATCCTTCAAGATTACCCCTCGGGGACAACATGGTCTTTTGAGAGAGAAGAAGAGAAGAAGTGAGAAGAATATTTTATTTTTTTTCAAAAATAGTCCTGAATATGAAAAGTCTAACTTAGAATCACATTCGTTTATTGTAACCTATTTAGCGATATCAATAAACAGTTCAAGTTACATACTATAATATGCCTTCCACATCCTTTCACCTGTTTCACATCATCCCATTCAATTCCATACCGTTTCTCTCAATAATTCATCTTAATACATTATCAGAAATACATGAAAACAGCCTTGAACTAAAGAACAACTTAACTTTCCCTAAACCAAACATGTATATAAAGACAATGTCTCAGATAGCCACGAACACAGAAATAGATACATAAACAACTAACTAAACCCTCCAACATTTCTTTATCTCTATTCCTCTTGGTTCTTCGTTTAAAATTCGGTCATAGTGGCTTATGCCTTTTTCTTATACAGGTGAATTGGAGAAAATATAGAAGAAAATGACAACAAAACATATGGGAAAACTCAAGCAACAATTTAGGGACAAGATAATGTGTATCCTAAACCGAAAAAGACTTATACTACAAGACTAATTCATACGATTCCGCAAAGAGAGAATTGGACTCGAAAAGATTGAGTCTTGAATTAGATAATGTTGAGAATTAATCAAAATCATCTGCCAAATGAAACTGCTAGTGGATGAGGCAAAAATGTCAAAACAAGTTTATACAAAGATTAAAGTGCCCAAGGAAATTTCAGACGTGGCTTATGAAGCCCTTCAAGTAGCTAGAGATTCTGGAAAAATAAGACGTGGAACCAACGAGACTACGAAAGCAATTGAGCGGGGAATAGCGAAGTTGGTGTACGTCGCTGAGGATGTTCAACCAGCAGAAGTCGTTATGCATTTACCACTGTTGTGCGAAGAGAGGAAAATCCCCTATATCGTAGTTCCAAGTAAGACGCAGTTGGGGACATCATCAGGCCTTGATGTTGGTTCAGCAGCGGTATGCATTGTGGAGCCCGGAGATGCAGCTGACTTGGTGAAGGATATAGTGGCTAAGATTGAAGTTCTAAAGAAGGGAGGATAGACTAAGTCTTGAGCGCAAGGGAAACCTTGACGCCTGCTGAAGTTATACAGGTTATGAGTAGGTCAGGGGTTACTGGCGAAGTAATACTTGTCAGGGTAAGGATTCTGGAAGGAAAGGATAAGGGCAGGATTATTACCAGAAATGTAAAGGGTCCCATTAGAGATGGGGATATTCTCATGTTGAGAGAGACAGAGCGAGAAGCTAAGAGATCTGGGAATTACTAAGGCAGGGAAAACTAGTTGCCAAGAATTCATCGATGTTCTTTCTGTGGTGAAGATTTCCCTTCGGGAACTGGGATGATGTATATTAAAAATGACGGAGTAACCTACTGGTTCTGTTCAAGTAAGTGCAGAAAATCTATGCTTCAACTAAAACGAGATCCAAGAAAACTAAAGTGGACTAGTCAATACAAGAAATCCTGAGGAAGAACATAATGTCCGAAAGGACGCTTGTAATGCTCAAACCAGATACAGTCGCGAGAGGGCTAGTAGGAAGAGTCATTCAAAGAATTGAAGACAGAGGCTTCAGAATCGCCGGATTGAAAATTCTTAGATTAACCTATGAACAAACGTTTGAATTGTATAGAATACACGAGAAGAAGCCTTTCTTTAATGATTTAGTAAGCCACATTACTTCTGGCGCTGTTATCGTTATAGTCGTGGAGGGTTTAAATGCAATCACAGCAATGAGGCAGCTCGCAGGATCTACAAATCCATTAGAGGCTGACCTCGGGTCTGTGCGGGGAACCTTCGGTCTGAACGGTACAATAAATGCCATACACACAGCTGACGGACTTGAAAATGCTAAAAGAGAAATTGGACTTTTCTTTGGTCTTGATGAAATAGTCAAGTATTAACTGTAATATAAAATCTGTTTCCAAAGATTCTTTACTAGGCTTAAATGCTGATATTCCTAAGGAAGTTTTCAATCTATAAGTTGGGACATCTAATGAAGAAAGCACTTCGTCAGCCTATAGTATGCGTTCTAGGTCATGTGGACGCTGGGAAGACTTCTTTGCTCGATAAGATTAGGGGTTCAGCAGTGGCGTTAAGGGAAGCGGGCTCAATGACCCAGCATATAGGAGCCAGTTTCTTTCCGTTAGAAACGTTAAAAGAGGTTTGCGGACCTATCTCAGCAAGAATTAGTGGCCAGATAGGGATAACTGGGCTACTAGTTATTGACACCCCTGGACATGGCGCATTTATGAATCTTCGGAGAAGGGGGGGATCAGTAGCTGATATAGCGATTCTTGTCGTGGACATCCTCAGAGGATTTGAAGCTCAAACTCACGAGAGTTTATCCATCCTAAAGGACAGAAAAACACCTTTCATTGTAGCTGCGAATAAGGTGGATAATATTCCAGGCTGGGTAAAACATTCCAATTCAACTTTCACGGAATCATTCAATAAGCAAGATTCTAGTGTCCAGCGACAATTAAACGATCTTTTATACTCAATTATGGGTACGTTCTCTAGGCTTGGATTTAGGGCAGATAGATTTGACTTGGTCAATGACTTCACTAAAAACGTTGCAATTGTACCTGTCAGTGCAAAGACCGGTGAAGGAATACCAGAATTATTGGCAATACTTATTGGATTAACTCAGCAGTACATGCAGACAAAGCTTATAGTAACCGAGGGGCCTGGTAAAGGTACGATATTGGAAGTGAAAGAAGAATCTGGTCTAGGTATGACTATTAACGCTATATTGTATGATGGTATTCTTCGAAGAGGCGATATCATCGTCATTGGTGGAAAGAATAAGCCCATCGTGACGAGGGTAAAGGCTATTCTGCTTCCGAAGCCGTTAGATGAGATGAGAGACCCCCGTGACAAGTTTACACCTGTCGATATGGTTTCTGCTGCTGCGGGAGTTAAGATTTCCGCTCCAGAGATAGAAGATGCTATTGCCGGAGCTCCATTGTATGTGGTTGAAGCTGATAAGTCACCTGAAGAATTGGTTAAACTGGTTTCTGATGAAATTGAAAAAGTCCGATTGGTAACAGATAAGGTCGGTGTGATATTGAAGGCTGATACACTTGGTTCTTTAGAAGCAGTTATCAACGAGCTTGAAAATAATGGAATTCCAGTAAGACTTGCTGATGTCGGAGACATTTCTAGGCGAGAAGTCATCGAAGCATCCTTGATTAAGAAGACAGCTCCTCTTCAAGGAGCCATCCTAGCCTTTAATGTCAAGACACTTCCGGACGCTGAGGAAGAGATTAAGGCGCAGGGTATCCCTGTCTTCTATGACGATATCATCTATCATCTAATTGACGATTACAATGAATGGGTTAAGAAAGAAAAAGAAGCTATGATTAAGAAGGAGCTTGAAGCTCTTGTGCATCCTGGAAAAATTCGGGTTCTCTCAGGAATGGTCTTTAGAAAAAGTAAACCTGCAGTCTTTGGAGTTGAAGTTTTGGCAGGGTGTATCCAACCGTTGTGGCCTATGTTGACCTCTGATGGTAGGAATATCGGAGATGTTATTCAGATTCAGGACAATGGGAAGTCAATCTCCGAGGCAACGATTGGAATGAAAGTGGCGGTCTCTATGAAGGAACCGATTGTAGGACGGCACTTCAGTGAGGGAGACATATTGTATGTTAGCGTTCCTGAAAAAGATTTCAAAGAATTTTTAACTAAGTATAAGAATGATTTATCCTCAGATGATACTCAGGTTCTAAATGAGCTTTTAGAGATCATGAGAAAGAATAATCCCTTCTGGGGATTGTGAGAAACTTAATAAGAGAATACTGCTGCAATAGTTGCACTTGTTGAATAGGAGAAGCAGAAGAAAATGGCGAAATTTAAGTTAATTGTCTCCCATGATGATGGAAAATCTCAGGTCGTCGAAGTTGATGGACCGCGGGCTCAACCTCTTGTTGGCAAGAGGATCGGCGAGAGAGTGGATGGAGTAATTGCAGGGCTGTCTGGACAGATGCTTCAGGTGACAGGAGGAAGCGACAAGGACGGATTCCCGATGAGAGCGAATGTACATGGTGGGGTTAAGGCTAGGATTATTCTCAGCGAGGGAGTTGGCTTTCACCCAAAAGAGGGTGGAGCGAGACGAAGGAAATTGGTTCGGGGAAGCACGATTACTGATGATATTGTTCAGGTTAATCTAAAAGTGGCTAAGGAGCAGAAAGAAGAAGTGCCAAAGAAAGCTGCTTAAAATAAAAAAGAGCGCATGAGTTTTCTTTTCTATCTATTTGTGCTCTGATGTTTTTTCTATTCCTGAATATTCTGTGTATGAGCATCCTCCGCAAGTCCATCTTGGTCGCGGACCCTTATGTTGGGCCATGAAGCTCCCACATCTGGGACACTTTTTTAGTTTGCGGATTATTTTGTCACCTTTTATTTCATAATAAGTGTAGACTTTCGGTTCTTCTTTCTTTTTTGGTTTTTCAGTCTTTTGACTCATCTGTTTTCACCTTATGCTGATTTGGTCTGTGGCTTCTTTTGGGTGGCTGCTGCTGTTCCCTTCTTCTCTTTCCTACGTGTGGGTAGGTTTCGGGTTTGAATGTGTTTTGGGACGAGCTGTTTTGCCCTTTCGAGGTTATCGTATATTTCAGCTTCGCCTCGAGTCTGATTTGTGCCGGTTATGCTGCTCAGTTTTTTAATGTAGACTGTCTCTTCTTGGGTGTTGAATGTGGCTGCTAAGGTTTTTTTTACTTCGAATAGAGGCGGGGCAGCTTGAGAGGGGTGGTTGACTATGAATGTTAGTTCTTTCCTCTTAAGTAATGAATTGTATTTTTCAGATGTTTTTGTGAGTTCCAACTGATTCACCGAAGTGTTATCGATTTGATGGAATCCTCTTACTTTAACCTTTCTGAGATTTATTGGGGTGTAGATGACATTTATTTGGTGAGTATGAGTCTGAGATTTGTGTCTGATGTGTGGTTTATATGAATGGTGTGGTGGCTGTTGGATTATGATTGTTTTCTAGTGATGATTGTTGGTGGTTTGATGTTTGGTTTTTCTTTTTGTCTTTTTTGGGGAAAGTCTCTGTGTGCCTGAGGCTGGGGCTTTTTTGTCTTGGGGGTAGGGGGTGGAATTGGCTGGATTGTGCTTTTCTGGTTGGTTTACGGGTTTTTTGGGGTTTTTTGTCT
>JAUPKU010000192.1 GCA_030837285.1 Thermoproteota archaeon
TCCCATGTGACAGCTAAACCTACCATCCAGAATTCCACGATGGGCTGGATGGGAGGTGTAAGCCAAAACGCTAAGATTAATACTCCAAAACTGGCCATAGCTGATTTCCATCGTTTCTGAAAGAGGAGACCAGAGACTACAGAATTTATTACCGGAGAAGGAATGAAAGCGAGACTGGTTAAAGACATGTTTCCAGGTGGAAGAACCCAAGCGACAAATACACCCAAGAAAGTAGCTGTTCCTCCCAGAAATGGTCCAAGTATGTAACCTAAGACTGTAGCGAAACAAGCTTCAACTTGTATCCGTATGTCAGCAATTCCGGGAGCAGGAATACCGGGGAGGAAAGAGAAGAGGTAGTAGAACCCTGCGAATATTGATGTGAGAGCAATTTGTTTAGTTGAGAGTCGCATATTTATTTTCCTCTTAAATGAGTTGACAGTATGTAAAATATTACACTGGATATAACTTGACTACACTAAGCTATTTATAAGACTATTCTCAAATAGTATTCTGATCTTGTTGAAAAATCTATGGCCTTATGTCCTACCTCTTCCTCTTGAAAGAAGGGAACTTGATAGAATTCTTCAGGCGGTATTCGATTCAAAAGCAACACTAGAAGTTTTAAAAAAAACTTCTCCAGATAAAAGGACTTACCAAAAGAAACTCATCTCTGAACTTCGTTTCTCTAATAAAACGGTCATCGAAGCTTTGAAGAAGCTTGTAGCTACGGGTGTTTTAAAACAAGGTATGGAAAAGAAAAAAGAAAAAGGGAAAACTATTTGGAAAAAGTGGTACACTCCAACCTTTCAAGGAAAATGGTTAGTACTACTTTTACAATCACCCGAAACAGTGACTAAGGATATCGGCAAGGAAATAGTCTCTGAACTTTTCAAGATATATATTGATAGTCTAGCAAAGTTGTGCGTTGAATATGAACTAGATTCCCAAGTCTTTGAGACAATGATGAATAAGGCTTTTCTCAAGGTAATAGAAGAGCCGAAATACAAATCTTCTCGTAAGAGTAAGGTTATAGTTTATGGCTCATCAGCTGTAGACACTATGGTAACAATTGATAGACTTCCAAAAAAAGACGAATCAGTCTATTTCTCTAACGTGCAAAACCTTCCAGGGGGCTCCGCATCAAACGTCGCGATAGCTCTACGAAGGTTAGGTGTACCTGTGAGTTTCGTAGGAAAAGTAGGAGGAGACGCTAAAGGAACATTGCTTTTACAAGAATTCAAAAGGGAAGAGGTTGACACCTCGGGAGTAATCATAGAGCCGAAGCAAAAAACGTTAACCACCTTTATCTCTATTGACCATCATGGAAATAAAAGGATCTACGTACTCGGAGGAGACAACATTGCCTTATCCCTATCTTCGCCAGCTGAGATTGTTTGGAATAAGATTGAGGATAGCCAAATCATATACATCGGAGAAGTTTTCATTGAAATTGCTGAACTAATAGCTAGTTTTGCAAAGAGCCATGATAAAAAAGTCTTCTATAGACCTGGATTGCCCATAATAATACACAATCCTGAAAAAGTAATGGCTATTCTAAGAAATGTGGATGTTTTAATTCTAAACCAAAAAGGATGGGAGAATCTGAAAAGAAACTCGCCATTAAGACCAACTGACATCTTAAAGACTGGCCCAGAGGCTCTGATATTGACTAAAGGAATAGAAGGCTGCGAAGTTTATACAACCGAAGAATCGTTTGCCATGTCAGCGGATAATCTAAACGCTATTGATACAACGGGAGCAGGAGACGCCTTTGCCGCAGGACTTATATGCTCTTATTTAACTTCAAGGGACTTGAAAGAGTGCATAGAATTTGCCTTGGCAGTTTCAGCCTTAAGTATAGTAAAAAAAGGCGCAAGAGAAGCGCTTCCAACAAAAGTTCAAGTTGAGGAATTTATTAAAAAAGGGAAAAGAATGTAGCTAGATTGGTTTAATCTTTAATTTTTTCATCTTTTCAGTTGTAGGTATTCCATCATCATTCCATCCTCTGAGTTTGTAGTATGATGGAAACATTGATTCAACATCAGCATAGATTTTGTTTCCACTAACCACACGCGGAGTCTCAGAAAACCTTTCTGGTAATCTATCATCTTTTTTACTTATCCCAATCTTTGTGATATAAACTCTTTTCATAGTGAAGATTCTATCGCCAATTTCCATTAGTTCAGCTTCACTAAAGTTTATTCACGTCACTGCTTTGAGCATATCAGGCATCAATCCAAGACTCATCTGTTGATTTCGTCCTCGACTAGTTCCAGCAGTTGAACTACATACTGCTAGACTATCAACCACTTCAGCCATGTTCTGGCGTTCAATCACTTCCTTTGCTGTTGCTTCAGCGGGAATATCAGGACATCCTTTTCCAAGGTATGCACCTATGGGTAGTGTCGCGTATTTCAGAGCTAGTGCAGGTCTTGGACGGGGATCATGTTCACATAGGGAACTACCTTTTACATGCATCGCGTACCTTTCAGCTCCTTTACCGATGATAGAAGCAGCACCTCTTACACCTTCAGCAAGTACCATTCCAAATCCCTTACGCCTAGCGATTTTTTCAGTGATTTCAACGATCGCTTCTGCATTTCCCCATTTCAATTCTAAACCACCAGCATCCTCTTTTGTTAAGATACCTTTCTCATAACATTCAATAGCCATAGCTATAGTTGTCCCTGCTTCAATAGTATCTAGACTATATCTATTGCATAAGTCGTTAGCTTTACATATTGAAGCTAAATCGTTGTTCAGAAGAAGGGAACCGTAACAAGCAAGGGTCTCATATTCGGGTCCAACACATTCGTCCAATACAAAAGGTCCTGAATCCACTTTGACCATCGTATCAGTATGGACTGGGCAATTCCAGCATGTTGGGGTTCTCATCGATGTTTGAATAGGCCTAGAATCCTTGTTTAGCTTTGAAGGTGCCTCTTTCATTGTATCTGAGGAAATAGCTCGTGCACAATCAATATCCCATTCGTCCATGCCCCAGTTACCAACAGGTAGATCTTTGTTTCCTTTTTCTCCAAGTCTCGTTTCTAAATTTGGTCCTCTTCCATACTTAGCTTGGAGCGAAGGCTCACTATCGGTGCGCGCGCTCAGTCATCTGCTCGATTAGTTTAGAAGTCAGCTTCTTAAGTTCATCAGGATTAGCTAACTCAGGGATTCTATCGCCTCTCGCTACGATAGATTTAAGCTTCTTTGATCCCATCACACATCCCATACCACCACGACCAGCAGCGTGACCGTCTTCCATTACACAACTAAACTTTACTAAGTTCTCGCCACCAGGACCAATGCTTATTGTCCTTGCTCTCCTTTCAAAAGATTTTCTCACTGAACTTTCTGTTTCATCTGTCGTCATTCCCCAGAAATCCTTTGCATTTCTTATTTCAGCCATTCCATCGGAAAGCCAAAGAAGAACAGGTTGGTCTGAGGCGCCTTCAATAATAACCAAATCAAAGCCAGCGTGTTTCAACTCTGCTCCCCAATAACCTCCCGCGTCTCCCTCACCCCATATACCTGTTAATGGTGATTTTGCTGCAACAACATATCTACTTGAACCTAACTATAGAGTACCAGTTGCTGGTCCTATGGCAAAGACGAGCTTGTTTTCCGCGCTGAGGGGGTGGAGTTAATGGTGGTATTTCGTTGTAAACAATATTTGTAGAAAAACCTGCTCCACCAAGGAAATTCTTTATCAAATCCTCTTTCAGAGGTTCATATCTAAACCGTGTGTTTTGTTAAATCAACTCTAAGGATCTTTTCAGCATACCCGAACATTATATCATCTCAGAATTTGTATTTAGAAACTTCAAATTGCTTCTATTATTTAAGAATTGGTTACTAGCAAATTTGTTTTTGAATTTAATAAGACAATTTTATCGAGCTTAGGGATTTAGGATAAATAATCTATTAATTTTTCTATGTTTTTAGAAAATGAAAGAGAGCATTAGGTAAAAGGTAAAACTTGATTATTACTCGTTGCTACTATAAGCACTAAGATAGAATCGCGCGATCTATCTAGGATATATTAGGTTATTTACTATAACAAATACCCAAGTTTCATTAAAGTGTGCACATAAACATTGTAGTGTAATTTAATATTAGAGAAAATGTACTCTGACTTTAGAAGCGGATAATAATTTGACTAACCCTTACCTTCCAAATGATACTGATGAGATAAGACAAAAACTTTTGAAAACCATAGGTATAAAGAACACAGATGAACTTTTTTCGGACATTCCTTCAACCATTCTTTTAAAAAAGTCATTGTCTCTTCCCGTGTCACTTTCAGAAGCCGAGGTGAGGAGGGCTGTTGAAGGTATTCTTAAAAAGAATTCTACAGTTAAAGAACTGATTTCTTTTTTAGGCGGTGGTGTATGGCCGCATTATGTTCCAGCTGTCGTGGACAATATCGCGAGTCGCTCTGAATTCCTGACTAGTTATACTCCTTACCAGCCTGAGCTAAATCAAGGAGTTCTTCAAGCTCTCTTTGAATATCAAAGCCTTATTTGTGAACTCGTTAAAATGGATGTGGCCAACTGCTCAATGTATGATTGGGCTTCATCTCTGGCTGAGGCTGCAAGAATGACTTCCAGAATAACTGGAAAAAATGTATTCCTTGTTCCTCATTTCATCAGTCCAGAGAGAATTACAGTTCTCAAATCGTATGCTGAGCCTGCGGAAATACGAGTGGTTGAAGTAAAACAATCCGCTAACAATGGGCAAATAGATTTGGAGGATTTGAAGCAAAAAATGTCATCAGAAACAGCCGGTGTCTACATTGAAAATCCCTCCTACCTAGGCTATGTTATGAATAATGCTTCGATAGTATCAGAGATCGTACATGATGCTGGAGGACTTTTTGTAGTCGGGGTTGATCCAATGTCACTAGGAGTTTTAAAACCACCAGGTGACTATGGCGCGGATATAGTTGTTGGAGAGGGGCAACCCCTCGGAAACCATATGAGTTTCGGAGGAGGTCTTCTTGGGATCTTATCATGCAAGGATAATCCATATTATATTCGACAACTTCCAGGTAGAGTAGTAGGGATGACCACAACAATCAAAGGAGATGAAAGGGGTTTCTGTTTTGCGCTCCAAACAAGGGAGCAGCATATTCGCAGAGAGAAAGCAACCTCCAACATTTGTACAAACGAAACTCTCTGTGCCATAAGAGCTGCAGTGTACATGAGCCTAATGGGTAGAAAGGGTTTCGAAACTCTAGGAAATAATATTCTTATTGCCTCTCATTATACTGCCAAAATTCTTTCTGAGATAGGTGGAGTTGAAGCTCCATCATTCAAGTCCGAGTTCTTCAAAGAGTTTACTGTTAATTTCGATCGAACAAGTAAGAGTGTAGATGAGATTAACAATAGATTACTAAGAAATGGCATAGTTGGGGGGCACAGTCTTAAAACTATCTTTCCAGAGCTTGGAAATAGTTCTCTTTATTGTGTAACAGAACTGCATTCAAGAAATGACATAGAAACTTTGCAAACAAAATTAAAAGAAATCATTGAGGGATAGACTTTGAAAGAATTTAGACAGGCAAAGTGGCATATGCCAACTATCTTTGAAATCGGAGCTGGGGATAGAAGTGGATGTGAATTACCAAAATTGGATTCAGTTCTGAGACAAGCTATAGGAGATCCTTCAACTTTTCTTCCAAAGGATTTAATGAGAACGTCACCCCCAAATTTGCCAGAGACATCAGAAGTTGAAGTTTTAAGACATTTTACAAAGCTTTCTCAAATGGCATTCGGTGTAGATGAAGGATTCTATCCTCTCGGAAGCTGTACAATGAAATACAATCCAAAAATCAATGAAGCATTAGCTAATCTTGATGAAGTCAATTGGATTCACCCTTACCAAGATGAATCCACCGTTCAAGGTGCTTTAGAACTCATGTACAAGCTCTCATGCTGGTTAATAGAAATTACAGGTATGCATTCATTCTCACTTCAGCCTTCAGCAGGTGCTCATGGAGAATTCGCTGGAACGCTGATTATGAGAGCATATCATAAACACAATAGTCACCTAGAAAGCAAAGATGAAGTTTTGATTCCGGATTTAGCTCACGGTACCAATCCAGCAAGTGCAGCTATGGCTGGATTTAAAGTCATAATCATTCCATCAGGCATAGATGGCTGTATAGATATTGAAGCTTTAAAGAATATTGTATCAAAGAGAACTGCTGGATTAATGTTAACTAATCCAAATACTCTTGGAATTTTTGAAAAGGAAATAGTAGAGATATCAAAAATACTCCATGAAGAAGGAGCGCTGCTGTACTATGATGGAGCTAATTTCAATGGAATCATGGGTAAAGTAAGGCCTGGTGATATGGGCTTTGACATCGTTCATCTTAACCTTCACAAGACATTCTCGACTCCCCACGGAGGTGGGGGTCCGGGATCTGGTCCAGTTGGTGTTGTAGAAGAATTAGATAAGTTTCTACCAATACCTCTAATCCAATATGATGGAGAAAAATACTATTTGGATTATAATCGAACTTATAGTATAGGTAAAATTAGGGGATTTTATGGAAACTTCGACATTCTTGTAAGAGCTTTCTCGTATATCCTGACAATGGGTGCTGAAGGTCTTGAGAATGCGGCTGAAATAGCTGTTTTAAACGCGAACTACCTATCCAAGCGGTTAGCAAATATTAAAGGCTTTGAACTTCCCTACGATAATGAGAGACCAAGAAAGCATGAGTGCGTGATAAGCTGCTCGAAAATGAAGAGAGAGACAGGTGTACAAGCGAAAAATGTAGCTAAAAGGCTCATAGACTTCGGAATTCACCCTCCGACCATGTATTTTCCTCTTATTATTGATGAAGCATTGATGATTGAGCCAACAGAGACAGAGACAATCGAAGAACTGGAGGGGTTAGTCGACATGTTTGCCGAAATATCTAAAGAGGCTTATAGTACTCCAAATGTTCTACTTGAAGCTCCTCATAACTCCTCATTCAGTCAAATGGACGAAGTGAAAGCATCACATCCAAGAACTCTATGCTTGAGTTGGAGAATGCATCAGAGAATGAAACATGAGAAGAAAGACTAAAGCAAAAAATATGAATTCCAATAGACAATGTAAAGGACATCTTTTAAGATTCATAGTAGTATCTAGAAATCCTTAAGCTGTTCAGATCAGTATAAGAACTACAGATTTTCTACTTTTTGTTTTAAAGGATTCTTGCTCGGATTAAACGCTGTAAAAGACTAATAAATAGAATTAAATAGATACATCATATGGGATTGGTATGCGATTTGAACATGTAGCCATTATGGTAAGTGATCTTGAGAGATCTATAGATTTCTACATGAAAGTTTTTGGTTTTCAAATTCTAAGGAAAACTTCTAGACCACATGCATTTCTTTATCTCGGAGATGACTGCTTAGAAGTGATTCCTGATAAAGAAGTGAGTCAGAAGACGCCGAGACCCCTATATCACATTGCATTCTATACGGATAAACCTCTAGAAGAGGAGGTCAAACGCCTTAATGAAATGGGTGTTAGTACAACACCTATTCGGATAACGACTTTTGAGGATGCCCAGATAGTGCAAATGTCCGTACCACCACCTAATAGCGAAAAATTGCAGGGGGCAATGAAGCCAGGAACCAAAGACCCAAAAAAGGCGTGGAGAATGGTGAGATTCAACGATCCCGATAGTATATTACTTGAAATATGGGAAAGACGCTAAACTTTATGAATTCAAAGAATGTGTATTAAACGAATATTAGCTTAGTCCACTATTTTTGTTATTTTGAAAGAGTCCTTAGATAACCAACATATTGAATTGGTGTTAACAGTTTCTTTGATTCTTCCGGAAAATTATTTGTCTCGATTAGGGCTATCCAGCCTTTTCCGTAAGGGTCTTCATTAATGAGTTCGGGGTTTAATCGCAATTCTTCATTGACATCAGCGATACTTCCTGAAACTGGACTGAAAACCTCAGAGACTGATTTCACAGATTCCACTGTTCCTACAGATTTCATCATTTCTACTATTGTCCCTTTTTTTGGAATATCGACGAAGACTATATCATGAAGAGCCTTTTGTGCATAGTCAGTTATTCCTATTTTCACGAAGTTAGGTTTCTCCAGAAGTGCCCATTCGTGTTCTTTGGAATAGAATAGATTATCAGGAATATCGTAATTCTCTATTTTCAATTCCCTCTTCAACCTCACAAAATTCATTAAATTTAATTGTCAATTTAACCTAAAAAATGACCGATTTAATAGTTTTGAAAGTTTAAATATTTTAGTTATTATTCTATGTCTGATGAATTTTTATTTACAATCTCTTGCACTCTATCTATCTCTTTCTATCCATTTGCTAGTTCGAATTCGGGCTGAACTATCCCAATAACATTTAAGGGTTAGCTAGTTTAAAGTCTTTTTAAAAAAATACTTTTTAATAAGAAGAACAAAGAATGATTTTGTGTTTCTAGTAGCGCGTGCTATTTATTACCAAATTATAAAGAATAATAGTGTTTATGGAGACGTTATCCTAAGAGGTAAATGAATCATTTGAATATATGCGAGTGGGCCAAGATACGAGTATAGTACGAAAAAACTGGGATATGAGTATTAAATAGTCTTATTTTCAAATAATCTTTCATTATCGAATTTGGAGGTAATGTAAAATGTATGCAATAGGTGAACCTGTATTAGAGTTAGAGACTCCCGCATTGCTTTTAGACTTGGATAATTTTCAGTGGAATATAGATAAGATGTTCAAATTTGCGAAGATGGCTGGTATTAATGTGAGACCTCATGCTAAAACCTTCAAAGCCGCGGCTATCTGTAGTAAACTTCTTGAAGCTGGTGCGGTTGGATTGATGACACAGAAGTTGAGTGAGGCTGAGGCTTTGCTGAACTCGGGTATATTATATGGTGACAAGAATATTCTAATAAGTCAAGAATTGGCTGACTTTAAGAAAATTGAAAAATTAGTTGGTATGAATGTTGCTATGGGTGAGGGGAAAGTTTTAGCTTCTATTGAGAATATTGAAGAAGCGGAACTTTTGTCTAAGGTAGCTTTGAAGTGGGGTATTAGGCAACATATAATAATTGAGATGTCTCATGGAAGGTGCGGTACAGTCCCGAGGAAACCGACCGTGGACCTAGCAAAGAAAGTTGTTTCTTTAAAGGGATTGAAATTTAGAGGGATCTATGGTTATGAGAATCCAGTAGATAAAGAAGTTGCTTTAGAGCGAGATAAGGTCACAGTCGAGACTGCTAACATGATTAGGGAAGCTGGAATAGAAGTTGAGATAGTAAGTGCTGGCTCAACAGGGACATACGAAGTTACAGGAACTTACCCTGGTATAACTGAGATAGAACCTGGTTCTTTCGTGTTCGGGGTAGGTTCAGAGGGTACAGGCTATGGCTTCAAAACGGTAAATAATGTCTATTTTAAATCTTCATTATCCGTTCTCACACAGGTGATCGGCGGAAACTTCTCAGATAGAGTTGTTACCGATGCAGGATTGAAAGAGATGTCTGAAGGTTTCGGTACACCTCTAGTTAGAGTTGATAAGAAGATATTGGAATGCGAGGAAGTCAGACTCTCGGAAGAGCATGGGATAATCCGATTTAAGGAAGGAAGCGAAGCAAGAAAAAGCTTGAAGTGGGGACAAAAGATCGAGTTCATACCGAGCCACTGCTGTACATGCGTAAACTTGCATGACAACATTTTCGTGGTGAAGGAAGGGAGACTTGCTGCTGTCTGGCCAACAACTGCTAGAGGAAAATATCAGTAATAAAATTCTCAAATGAATAACTTCTTCAACTGTCTAACTATTTTCATCTGGCTTAAAAAAAAAGAGATTAAAAATTCCAACAACAGATGAAGAATATTATTCCCTCTTACAACGTGCATATCTCTAGAAAACTATGTAAAGATGCTTCTATTGAGAAAACATTCTAATTAAAATTGAGGTCGATTTATTAAGAATAGATGATATGGTTGAAAAATCTCTAGGTCAGGAACCTAGGGTATTTAATCAAAAAACATTCAATCGTAACAATAAAACACCATGAACATCAACTAGTTCAGACTTAATGTAAAAAAGAAGAGTCTAAAGGCTTATTCAAACTATACGTAATTTGAAAAGAAATTAGAGAGACAGTGTTAACCTTTTCCTATTCTAAACCCAGAAGCTTTGCAGGGTTCCGTCTAACCATCAAATCTATCTCTCTATCACTTACCCCTAGAGCTTGCATGACTTTAATGAATTGCCGCATACCATCGATTGGATTTGGATTATATGGTTGTCCAAAATCTGTAGCCATAACACAATGCTCAGCACCGACCCTCTTAATTCCCTCCAATATTCTATTAGGATCTAATCTATTTCCATAAGGCATACAAGCATTATAACAGTACTCTAAAAACGCCCCCATCTCGACAAGTCGAACCAACGCATCTAAAGGCCAGTCTGTTGCTTCCCAACCAGGATGAGTTATCATCATCTTCTTAAGGCCAAACTTCTTACCAGCGGCAATTAAAGCAAGTTCTTCTTCTAATGAAAGATGACAAGTGCCGAGCATGATATCAGCATCAGCCACTAATCCCAGAACTTCTTCCACCTGTGGGATTAATTCACCAGAAGAATCAAGAATCCTAATCCCCTGGGTTTTAAGACGTGGTTTTCTAGCAGCCTCAACAATAGAATGCTTGGGATATCCAGCCATACCGATGACTTTAATATGATTAGTCGCGTGGAGTGTTGGCATCCAAATTTCTTTAGCACCTAAGCCTATTGCTGCTTCAACAGCGAATGGATTTATCCCACCAACCGGAAGATTGAGGACTACGCCACCGAAGACATGAATTCCGGGAATTACTTTGTTGACAATATCTGAGCGACCTGCGCTTATTGAATGGTGGCTCTTTAAGAGGATAGCCCTATAACCAGCATCTCTTGCTTGTCGTGCCAAGTCAATTTCATTAAAGGGGCGTACAGAAATATCAGGGGCAGCATGAACATGGAGTTCACAGACTCCCCTTAACAGTTCTCTATCTACTTCTGGAAATTCAAACAAATTGACACTTCACTTCACTTATTGGTTTTTTTATTTCATCTATTAAAAATAATTTGATTATTGAATCATCGAGACTTTTCCTTGGGTACTATTTGAGATACATCTTCTCTCCACGTTCTACGGAATTGACGAGATCCTTCCATCGGTCCATTATTTTCTCCAGAGAAATAAGGATGTCTCGACTCATAGTGTAGTGGCTATCCTTCTTGGATATAAGACCATTCTCTCTAAGAAGCTTTAGACATTTCGTGTACATTCCCACGCTTGATTTTGGGATATTCTTCCAAGCATCTGCTGGAAAATAATTATCACTATCAATTATTGCTTGTAGAATAATTAGACATTGACCTACTTGCTCTTCTGTCTTACAGAAGCATCTTAGAAAGTGCTGCCATGTTGGAAATTCGGGTCTTTTTGAAGCATGGATTTTGATCAAATCAAACACCATATTATGGATTCTATGTGTGAATTCATAAAACTTGTGTACCATCATACCTTGGAATCTTTTCAAGAAAAGAATGCTGATTGTCCTCGAAAAGAAGCTCTCATACACAGTTTCTATGAATACTTTTAATCATTGATTTAGTCAGTTAAAAGTTAATACATGAAAATCATGTATGAAATTTTTTTTACTAATAATTATTATTTACTAATTCAGGTTTGTTTTTTAAGAAACAATATTGACCACATAAAAAATCTAAATCTTTATGAAGCCTTCGAAAAATTGGATAGATGATTACTATCCAAAAAATTGGAGGTAAAAAAGAAGGAGATAAACTCTTTATTTTCCTAGTTTTTTCATAAATACAACAACGCCAACTACTACACCAACGACAGCAATTACAATAGCGATATAGAGTAGTGTTCTTAGGCTGTCCATATCCGACCTTAATGTAGTAATCGTTGACTGCATTTGAGTTATAAGATTTGTTGTATCTGCAGTAGCTTTATCGGACTGGTATTCAACCTTTACGCCCCAGCTTACAGTGTTCATAACTAGTTTTGCCCCATCCAGTGGATAGTTGTAGTAGTCTGAAGTGAACATGGGCTGATAGCCCCCGTATGGATTTTCTCCTGTAACGATAATCTTAGAGTTCCCGTTGGGTCCAGCATACTTCTCAACTGCCATGATAACGTAGCTTCCTGTTTGTCCATCGGTGTGTATAATAGGTGGACTTATTGACGGGTCAGAATCTACTATGGTTGAGCTAGCTCCTGTCTTCATAACCCAGTATACATTTCTTATTTTTGTTGTTTCCAAAGGTACAGATGTACCATTCACATTGCCATATAGAATTGTAGGTCCGTGGAATAGAACACCCTTTGTGGCATTAACGCCAGAAATTATTGTTGAGACTTCGGCATCCTGTTTATTCGTAACGTTGGCTCTCACTCTATAAGCAGAAGCACAATTGGAGATAGGATCCTGTACTGCGGTTGGTTCTACTCTAATCTTTGAACCAATTAATCTTAGAATGTTGTTTGCGTTATCATCAATGTATCGGTATCCTCCAAAATCGCTATCTGAGCCAAACCATATAGTCTTCTCGCCCTGTCTGAACCAGTTGACAATTGTATTGACTTCTGAATCAGTAAGGTTCATTCCATAAACTGAACCAAGGAAGAGGAATTGTGCATCTGCAAGAACAGAGTCAGAGAGTTGCGTCGCCCATACCACCTGATATCCTTTGGCAGTGAGGTTTCCTTCGAAGTCAGCCGTAAGTGATTGCAGTTTATTGCCAGTCCAGTTTCCATTCGTTGGCCCTTGACCGTGAGAGATATCAATGACGATCTTCAGTTTAGATGCAGCATTTACTTTTACAATTGAGACTGCAAAGCCTGCAAAAAGGGATAATAGTAATAGACTCACGAGAAATAATGATACTTTCATTTTTTTCATTTAATAACACCAATAACTTGTTCAAAAGATTTCGTATATATCTCTTATCCAAGAAAAGAAGTATTTTGTTAATAGACCTCTTCTAAATTTTAATATTACTACGAAAAAAGCTATGACCACGAATGCCACACCTACGATGAGAAATTCAATAAGAACTCCTCCTGCAACCTTCACCATTAGTGTTATAGTTTGTTTATTTGAAGGATAGGATGCTACGTTGTTATTGACAGAGTTATCAGTTGCGTTGATGTACCATCTAACGTTATTGTTAGAATAGAAGGGTCCAATGGTTACTTTATATGTACCACTTGCGTTTATTGTAAATTTCTTTTTATTCCAGGTCGAGTTAGACGTATAGTATATTGCTATTGATGAGATTCCTGACTCGTCTTGAGCTTGAAGTGTAATTGTAAGTGTTTCTCCTTCCAAGATTTGACCTGGAAACTGTATATTCGTGATCATTGGTGGAATAGTTTCTATATCTACGGAGAATGATAGAAAAGATACATTTAGCGGATAATACATTATGTTTAGACTAGTGGAGTTGTCTATAACGAAGAGATACCATTTAATTACTGTTCCTCCCTCAAATGGTCCAAGAGACACACTATAGAAAGTCTCATTTTCTCTACTCAGTTCATTGGTTCTCCATATTGTACTGATTCCTAATAAATATCTAATTTGTGCAGCTTTAATTCCCGATTGATCTTGAAGTCTTACAGTAAGCTTGAATTTTTCTCCTTCGTGAACAGCCTTAGAATATGATAAATTGGACAAAGATGGAGGTGTCACTTCTCTGTTAATAGTATTTGCCTTCCAAATTGGTAATGCATTCGAAGTTTTATTATATAGTGGTTGAAAAATTGACGAATCTATACCAGCTAATCCTAAACATGTTGGAGAAATGTCATTCTCAAGACCCCATCCTAATTCATTAGTTACTTCAGGGTCATTACTTATCAACCATGTTTGAGTGACATCTGGATCGCCAAACGGATAAGGAAGTCCACCATGACCTGTTATTCTAAATCCATGATCCGTTGTGACTAGTATTACTGTCTCATTGTATATTCCCTCATTTTTAATGAAATTAATTATACTTCCTAAGGCTTTGTCACACTCAATCAATGCTTGCTTATACATGGGAGAGATTGCATCTCCAATAGATTCTGTATAACCATGCCCTGCGGTGTCTGGTTCTGTGAAGTGAATTCGCAGGTAGAATTTACTATCTTTACTGTTGTTAATGAATTCCGTTGCCTTGTAAGCTGTGTAATTGGCTCTCAGGAGGGCTGAATCGAAATCTAAGGCGTTCTTCAGAATGTTTGGGTCACTTCTAGACCAAGTAACATTCTCGGATGAAAACCAGTAATCTGTCTTCTGCTTCTGATTCCAAAGGGTAGAATCAACGCTTGTAGTCACATTAACACCACCTTGAGTCCAGGGCATAATAAGAGCTGTCTTCCATACATTACCATAAACCGTTTTTATTCTTTCAGTGATTGTTAAATCCATAGGCACAGAAGGCTTCTTATTAGAGTAAAAGTAGTTCTGGTTAATACCAGTAATATCTGGACCATAACCAGATTCAATACATGATATACCGGGGTCAGTGCTTGGAGTGTGGTCAACGATTCGCAAGGTAATTTCTGATCCTTCATTTTTAAGCTGCGCCAGATTATTCAACGTTCCATTTTCAACTAAAGTATCAATCCAGTATTTTCGAGCACCATCAAAAGTCACTAGAATTATATGCTTAAACGTTCTTTTTTCTTCAGAAAGACCGGAGACATTCAGATCTTGCAGCTTCATTATCGAAATAATGATTATCAAAAGGAATAGTAAATGTATGATCTTTTTCATCTTAAACACGTTTTATCCCTTTTTGTCATAAGCTTATTTAACTCTAAAAAGATTAAAGATTTAAATTAAGTAAGAGTGAGTTGAGATGAACAACAAGATTATTGCGATCATACTTATTGCAGCAGTTGTAATTGCTAGTGGTTATGTTTATATTACCTATCTATCAGGACCACCAACTAGCCAAGGAATAGTAATATTCAAGAATTTGGTAGTTTCACCATTAAAAGTGGTGGAAGGAAAGAGTATATCAATCACTGTTAATGCTTCAAACATCGAAGCAACAAGCAAAACATCAATTATAACTCTAAAAGTGAATAATACCGTTGATACATCTAAAGACGTATCATTTAATCCTAGAGAGTCAAAGATAGTATCTTTCACAATAAGCAAGAATAAAGGCTATTATATTATCAGTATAGGTAACCTGACAGGATCTTTTTCGGTAATCTCAGCCTCAGAAGCAGTTACACTGGCAATAATCACAAGACATGACACGACTATCTGGTCTGTCTTTGAACCAGTATTTCTTGCATCGAATTATGCATACCAATACAACATCATGGACTTAAAATGGTTGAGCCCAGATGCAGGGCTTTGGAGAGACACTATAGGCGCAACAGATGTGGACGTAGCTTGGGGCGGCGGGCCAACATTATTTGATACTTTGGTATCATATAATCTCCTTTCCCCTCTGGAGAATGGAACCTATGCTATGCAGATGACAAATGAGATAAATGACACGATCGCAGGAGGTTCTATGAAGAGGTTTGACAATCAGCAAAGAGTTCTATGGGTAGCAGCTGCTATTTCTTCATTCGGATTCACGATTAATAATGATGTTCTTACAATAGACCAGCTTCCCACCCCAAACAGATGGGAGGATCTCGCTAATGAAACTTATGGCAAACTATTACCTATTGCGACAATCTCTATGGGGAACGCTCCGGGAACAACTTCGAATACACGCATATACGAAATAATCATTCAGGCTTTCGGCTGGAATGATGGGTGGAGAATACTGACTAGAATGGCCGGAAATGCTGGAATTTATGGCGGATCAGTTGAAACACAAAGCGCAGTAGAACAGGGTTCAGTAGCTGTAGGCATGTCTATAGACTATTACGGGTTTACTTCGCATGTCAATTTTCCCAGTTGCCAGTATATACTTCCACAAGGAGAAACAATAATCAATGGTGATCCAATCGCCTTAGTATCTAGATCAAAGTATAAATCAGCTGCTCAGGCATTCATAGGCTGGGTCTTGTCACCTGAAGGGCAGACACTCTGGCTTGACAAAAGAGTTAACAGAATGCCAGTACGGAATGTATTCCGAACCGAAGTAGGTAGGCAACGTTCTGACTTATACAACCTGTTTAACTCTACAATTTTAAATGTTGGCATACCATTCAGCGATGATGTCGCGATAAGCTACGAGCAATCTCTAATGTACTATTTTGAAGCGGTGCTTAAGAATCAACATGACTACCTATCAGGAATACAAGGTGCTTGGACAGCGATAGTTAAAGCAAAAGCAAGTCAAAAGA
>JAUPKU010000193.1 GCA_030837285.1 Thermoproteota archaeon
CTTGTCCGCCTCCAGAGTGAATACGGTAGATGAACACCTCACCCCATTTAGATGCTTCTCATTCTTTGATACATCTAACACAAGCACAAAAATTTTGGTTAGCCATTCCAGAAAAATTCTCACAAATCCAATCTCTGGCTTGAATCAGTTAATTTTTTTGATAAGTTTACTGCATACTAATCGTGATAGGAACGTGGTGGAGGGGCTCTGGTGAGACCAGAGACTGGAGAGAAGCGACGGCGTAGCGATCTGATATTGTGTGCGCCACATGGGGCTTAAGGGGGATTCCTTCTTGACACTCTTCAGTTCAGTACGAATTGTTTTTTAATTTAATTCTATTTCTGTGCCTTTTAGTCGAAGATGAACAGGTCGTCTATAGTCGTTTTTAGGGCTTTGGCTATTTCATGCGCTAGTATTAGTGAGGGATTGTACTTTCCCTTCTCCAGATAGAGGATTGTTTCTCTTCTCACTCCAACTTTCTTTGCCAGGTCGTCCTGTGTTAGATCGTATCTTGCTCTGAGTTCCTTGATTCTTGTTTTGAATGACATCAGAAATCGCCTTTTCTATTGAAGAACATGCGTAATCCTATGAATGATAGGCTATACGATAGCATTGATGCTAGTAGTGCGTAGCCCTCTTCGTAAGCATATTGGCCGTAGAATTCTCTGGATATGATGTTTGCTGCTAGAAGTGCGATTGTAAAATATTGGCCAATATAGAGTGCATATGTTGCTGCTTTTCCAGTGATTCTTCGCGTCCGTTCATCCTGTGAGGGGTAACCTGATCTTCTTTCTTTAATGAACATCCATACGAAGATAATTCCTAATCCGATGATTATGGCTGCTATACTTCCTGACGTTATTAACCAAAGATCCATGATGATTTCCTCCTCGCTGGAATTTTTAGCTCTTTTTTCTTTGCTTTAATTCCACTAACTATTGACAGTAGTACTCCGGCTCCGATGAACGAGTAGCCGATAAACTGATCTGAGGTGAATACGATGCCGAGGATGGTTAAGGTGGATGCGAGGTTTGCTAGTTCTTGTGTTTTCATTATTTATTTGCCTCCATTATTTATTTCTAACTTTTTATTATATATTTATAACTCAATGTTATATAAAACACACATTAAATTTAAGTCTTTCCTTCCAAAACACACCATAAAATACCCAAAGTATCCTACAATACAGGCAAAGTACTTCGAAAACAGCTAGCGTGCGTTCGTAACTGTTTTTCGAAATTTTCTTCTCAAGTTCCGTTTCACAAGTTAGATAAATTCGGAAACAACTTCTAGTTTACTGTAGCATTTGATACAGAATTGAATTACTGAATTCAACTATCAAAAATGATTATAGGAGCTAAAAAAATGAAACGTAAATATTTGGTTAAGGGTGTAATTCTCTCGGGGGGAGAGGGGAGAAGGCTTAGACCACTCTCATTCTATCTACAGAAGGGGATGATTCCGGTTGGCCCGCAGCAGAATCCACTCCTCGAATACATTGTTCGGGCGATGGGCAGCCATGGTGTGGATGACATTGCCATTTTGGCAGGCTACAAGCATGAGCAGATAGCCAACTACTTCGGAGACGGTGATAGATTCGGCGTTCGGATAAGCTACGTTCTTGATGAGGAAGGGGCAGGTGGGACTGGAACTTCCCTCTTGAACGCGTATTCTAGGGGCGCCTTCGATGGCTTTGATGTGCTGTTCATTCATTATGGCGACATCTTGACAGATGTTGATTTGGCTGATCTCCTCGGGCATCATCTGCGCAGCGGCGCGATGGCGACTCTTATGGTGTCAAGGCGTTATCGTGTCCCCGTTGGAGTCGCTGAGGTTGGCGGTGAAGAGATTGTACGCTTGGTCGAGAAGCCTGAGTTGGACATAAACGTGACAACTGGAATTCTGGTCTTAAGTGTTGAAGCGTTGAAGAGACTTGACATGTGGAGGCAGTCTGGATCGAAGAAGTTCCAGGGAGGCTTTGACATCATGGCTAATTTCATTCCACGTCTAATCGAGGAGGGGGCGAAAGTGGTGCCGTACGTGTCGGATGCTGACTGGTACGATGTCGGGTCGATTGAGAAGTACGAGAAACTGGATAACGGTCTGATTGAGAGAGTGATGACGAGAATTAACTCGAATAGTCCACCACTAATCGCTGAGGCAAGACACAGGAGCATCACACGCATAGTAGGACGGTGAAGGCGGGTTAATCTATGATTCTAGAGATGGTGGGGAAGACAGGCCTTGTTAAATGGGCCATGGATGGTAGACTTCTTATGGGATGTTTGAAGAGGTGTGTTGAGAAATGAGTTTGGACGAGATTGAGAAAGAGGTTAATGACATTTATACTCAGGTGGATAGGGTTAGGATTCGGGTTATGAGGCTTCAAGTGAAGCTTAGTCAGAATAAGATAAGGAGTAAGTGGAACGAGAAGGCTGACTTAAAAAGAGCATAGCTGCCTAGCGCGTATCTTATATATGATTCAACATCTCCAGCTCCTTTACTCTTCTCTTACTGTTTACTGTAATTTTCCAGCTTTCTGTAGCGCTTTGTTAGGTAAGTTCCAAAAGTTCTTGGTGAACCTCTTTTACTTTATAACAATATAATTTTTTTATGAAATGTGACTCCACAATCTCCTTTAATCAGATATCTTTTATTATTAAAACAAGTAAAGTCAGTATACAGTATTTCAGAAAATGTTTCTTTAGGCGAATGAAATGTTTTATAGACTCAGATTTCAAGAGCCTTTATTTCAAAAATCTTCAATAATGATTCTTCTGATATGCCTCTCTGTTTTCATACTACCCTTGTCTATGGTTGAAGCAAGGCCGTGGAATCCAGGAGGTCCAGCTCATCCCTATTTAACTCCTAAGTGGGTTGGCTTCGTTGCAGGTGGAGGAATAACGCTGGTCACTGCTGATGTCTTGCCACAGGATCCAGGCGAAGAAGTCTTTCATGCTGGAGGACCATTGCAGCCCAATTCAATAATGCCTGGTAGAGTGACTTGTCTCAGCGGATTAACTGGCTATCAAATTTGGAATAGGACTATTTATGGAGTTGGCGATACAGTGAATTTACAGTTGGCAGACATAAACAATGATGGAACGCTAGAGATTATTGTTCCCCTTCAAGACCCAGCAGGCTTATACATTTTAAAGGCTGAAAACGGTTCGGTTCTTTGGTGTGCTGATGGTATAAACAATAATCAGTCGGGTTACATAAATCCCATAGGCGGTCGTGTAGAAAGTAATCCCATTGTAGGTGATACTGATGCAGACGGCTATCCGGATATTTTCGTTGGGGTTATGGCATATTTGGATCAGCCTAATACTGGGAAGATAGTGCATTTTGAATGGGATCCATCCATCGGATCTATTGTGGAGCGTAATCGCGTTCAGGTTTGGCATCCGTGTGCTGGTGGGCTATCTCTCGGTGATACCGATAATGATGGAGTGTTCGAGTTGTATATGAGTGAGCGTTCGCCATATGCAGGCGACGGCGGGTGGGGTAGAGGTATTATTTCCTTCTGGGCTGAGAACTTAACGAAGCGATGGGCTTTCTATGATTGGGAAGCAAGCAGCGAAATTCCTATCCTAGTGGATGTAAATAGGGACGGTGTCGTTGACATTGTCTCTGCGAACTTGATGACTGGGATTTGTGTTTTGAACTCGACTGATGGGCGTCCTTTAAAGAATGAGGCGGGTACAATTCTCTGTAACAATACTTTAGGTGTTATTCACAATCATTTTCAAGCATCGGTATACGATGTTGATGGGGATGGCGATCTGGAGCTTCTTTGTGCAGATGGTACATTTGGTCATAGCGGAACTCAGGTTTGGGATCTGTGGAGCTGGAAGCTAGACGCAGATATTAATTCAGGTTATAGTTTTAGAGGACCGGACATTGGCGATGTGACTGGCGACGGCCTTAAGGACATAATTGTGGTTACTTTTGATCTTTCACTTGCAAACAACGGTACTGTCCAGATATACAATCAAGACTACCAACTTGTAGATTCATTCTTCGGTTTAGTCCATCGGGTTATTGGATCTGTAGTTCAAGATATTGATCGTAACGACAATGGCTTCAATGAATTGCTTATTCTGACACAAGGCGGTAGAATATACTGCTTCGACACACTAGGATTATCTCAAGAGCGACTAGGTCTGCCTCGTGCAAGGAGTGAGATCTTTTTTTACAGCGAATCGAGACGTGGCGTTTCGATGTATGTTCCTTATGATCGTCCATGGCCTGATGTAATCAATCCCAGCCCAGCACCTGGTGCGATAAACGTTTCAATAGACTTGACACAGCTCACTTTCAATCTTAAACATCCTTTAGGTGAAATGATGAACTATAATGTGGTGTCCACTCCGAGTATAGGTTCGGGCAGTGGTACTGTTAATGGAAGTGGTTTGGTAACTATTCCTGTGAATAGTCTTGAAAATTCTACAATGTATCATTGGCAGGTCAGAGTCAACGATACTTCGGGTCACATGACAAACAAGGACTATTGGTTCACGAGCTTCCCCGTATATGGAAACCTGGCTCCCAGCCAAGGCAGTCCTATTCTGAATTCAACTAATGGTGGAAAAACAAGCATTGATATCCTAAGTTGCTACAATCAAACTACCTCTGACCCTGAAAGAGGAAATGTAACCAACATCTACAATTGGCTAAAAGACGACACTCCAATAGCAAATCTTGTCTTACCATTCGATACCAAACCCAATCCTGATGAAGTCTACAGCGGAACTGCAGTGACTCCCGACTATTCTGGCAATGGCAACAACGGGAACGTTTTCGGCAACGTTTGGACTGAAGGGAAAGTTGGTGAAGCGTTTTCATTTGATGGCAATGACTTCATACAGATAGAGGAACAAGATAACTTATTGGATGGTGGTGGTTCATGGCCAGCGATGTCGATTGAGTTCTGGATCAAGGCAACTACAACTGGTAACAGTTGGAGGTTGATCTGGAAGCCAGACCGATACGATATTAATACTGCTCTGTCTTACGAGATCGATTTTCAATACATAAACAATCAGCTTTCATTCGTGTGGGGTGTTAACACAACCGCTAGTGGATATAACACAGTCTCTTACCAGACAACGGAGTCAGTCACTGATTGGCATCATGTGGTATGCACCTACAAATCCGGAGTTGGATTGAAAATTTATTTTGATGGCACTCAAGTTTCAGCCAACCTTAACCCAGCAATCTCTGGAAACGTTGTAAATACAAATGGTCCATTGGAGATAGCCTTTTGCAGGGGATTTGATTCTCCAGGGATATGTGACTTTATTGGGCTTCTTGACGAAGTTAGACTTTACCCCTCACAGGTTTCCAACCTGTTTGTTAATCGACGTTATAACGATACTAAAGATGGGTTAACTAGCGTGTCCACCATCCCAGTTGCTGATGTTACGTTTGGAGAAATTTGGAAATGCCAGGTAACTCAAAACGATGGCTTGCAGGATGGTCAAACTGCTTTTTCAAACCAATTAACCATAACTAATACAATACTTGGACAGCCTAGCTTAAGTACTGGTATCATAGGCTCAGGGGCTATTAACGCCAGCAGCTATTCCATATACGATGTTGGTGATAATGTCACAGTCATGGCTACTGCAAATCCTGGATGGCTATTTGACCATTGGCTACTGAATAATATGAATGTAGGCAATACTAATCCAAAGATCTTGACAATGAATAACAACACTGATTTGACTGCCGTATTCGGACTAGTTCCAGAAGAATATCTTTTCTCGGATGGTTTCGAGTCTGGCAACTTTAATGCTTGGACAGGCACGGCAATAACGACTGGATCATATGCAAATGTTAGTTCAAGCTTGCCTCTCTTCGAGAACTATTGTGGACAATTCACAGTTAACGTTGGATCCGGAACAAAAAGAGCTTACGTGTACAGAGACGTTTCGGGTACAACTGAATTGTCCGCGTATGCAT
>JAUPKU010000194.1 GCA_030837285.1 Thermoproteota archaeon
ACAGACCATGTCTATACCAATTACAATAGACTTCGATTCATGGAATAGTATGAATGAGAAGGATAGATCTTGAGCGAAGAAACAACATCATATATGAGAAAGGTGAAGAGGGCTTCGAAAATACTCTTGTATCAACGTCACAGGCAGCCAGGGATTAAAGGTTGGGAACTGAAGAGAGCCCTTGGCAGAGACTACATGAAGATAATACAGTTGCTTGATGAGCAGCTGGCAAATCTAGATCTACAGGTAAAGATAGTCTATGAAGAAGAGGAGCAACTCGATAAACCAACTGAAGACCAGCTCGAAAAGGCGAGATTCTACGTAACCATTAAAGAACCAATAGCCATGTCAGATCTGAGCACGTCTGGTTGGCGAGTTGACGACATCGCAGCACTTGTTATAGCTATCGCTTATATCATTTCGAAACAAGGTAAGTCATCGAGAAAGGAAGTTGAGCAGATACTCAAGGAGAAGTTCCCCAAGTGGAAAGTGGAACATAATCTAAGCAGGTTCATAGCAAGGGGCTATCTAAGCCAAGATGAAAATGACTTGTTATACCTGGATTGGAGAACTAGGGCTGAAATTGATCAGAAAGAACTGGTGAGGCTCATTCTGGGAGAGGAAATGAGAATCATCACATCCCCGTAGAATCTCAAAAGAGACGATTGGAGTTTCCATATCAGCTAGAACTCGGACTTTCTTTCTAAGTTTTTTAAATTAATCTTTTGCGGTGACAAGAGCACTATCAATAGTAGCAGTCTCCTCAATTGAGCTTATTTAATCCCTTTTTACTCGTAATGACCTGATTTAGATTTTTCTGGTAGCTTTTTCTTTCGATTTTTTACGCTCGGAGTTAAGAGAGAATTCTAAATCTATTCTTATTAGGAGTTTAAGGTGTATCTGATTTAAGGTATTACTACTCACAGTATTGCGGTACATAATTTCCTCCGTATTACCCTACAGTAGGACCATTACTTGATTTTAGCTGTTTTTTAGTTAATCTCTACGTTTCTATTTTTTCCTTTTCACAGAAATTGTAACAAAGAGCTAAATGATTTTTCAGAAGTGTTCTACTTGCCATGGCCTAGTGGCTAAGCAAAAGAAGGAGGTCAAATAATTTGAGCGACGCAATGAAATCTTGGGAGAGAAAACAAACAAGATCAACGTTCTCAAGAATAGCTGACACAATGAAAAAGCCGGCTCCTCTAAGGGAACGCATTTCATATACAATCTATAGATTGAAAGTACAAGAAGGAAGACTCGATCAAGCATACCAGAGAATGCAGAACCACTACAACGAACTCTTCAGAAAATGCACCAATGCTGTTCTGGCAAAAGACGCAGCTCGTGCATCCATTTACGCTAATGAGTGTGCAGAAATAAGAAAGATGTGCCAGACAATACTTAGAAGCCAATTTGCAATCGAACAAGTAAGTCTAAGATTGGAGACTGTAGAGGAATTCGGAGACATCGTGGTTGAGATGAGTCCAGTAGCAGGAGTCATAAACTCGATAAAGGGTCACCTCGCTGGAGTTGTTCCTGAAGTATCCTACAAACTGGGAGAGATCGGCGACACCTTGAATGACTTGGTTATGGATGCCGGAGGAGCTACAAGTGTTTCTTGGAATGTATCTTCCTCAGGTGAAGATGCAGAGAAGATTCTTTCAGACGCAAACACCATTGCAGAGCAGAAGATGAAAGAGAGATTCCCAACACTACCCGATACTACACTACCGACTCTTGAGAAAACTTCCTAGATCTATCCCATCTCAAAGAACATGAAAATAAAGTACTACAAGAAAAGCACGATACCAACATTTTCCATTTTTTTTAAAAAAAAATAATCTGGAGGATTAACACTTGAACATTAATGTCGCGAGAAAATTACTCACAAGTACCGTTTCTGATCCATACGGAAGAAGATTAGGTAAAATTGTGGGGTTCACAGTAGATTCGAAGAATGACGTGGCAAACCTTGCCATAGAACTTGCGAACGGCGACTTATCTTGTTATCCTTGCACTCAAACAGTATACGAGAATGACACGATAATCATCGATTATCCTTGGAAAGTTGAAGCTACCAAACTTAGCAACGAATACGCCTTAATCCTTCGGAAGAATTTTGCTCTAGATAAACTTCGTAATGATGGAGAAATTATTCAAGAAGTCTATGATGAGATGCAAAAACAGAATGATATGGACGTGAAAAAAATCACAGAGCGCTTCCAAATTTTATTAAATGACGTAAAGTGTAGAATTGAAAGTTTGAATAAACAAATCAAACAAATAAAAACCTTCATTGCAAACATGAAAATCGAGCATATAATCGGTAATATCAGCGATGAAGATTACAGAGTTTCTGCATATAATCTTCAAACCATGATGGACCAAGCATCATTAGAGAAAAATGATGTAGAAATTATTAATAATAAATTAACCAAAAAACAAGAGATTCCAGAAACAGTAGTTTCTGAACTTTCTAAGATTACTAATCAACCTCAACCCATAGTTCTTCGAATTCAGGAAACAGTAACATAAGAACAGAGTAAAAGGGGGAATATAAAATCCTCGACAAATTAGGTAATTGGGATAGGAAGAGTCAGACAATTGTTGAGAGACTGAGAGAACGATTCAGCACTCCAAAGAGTCCCTCTGTGAAAGAGAGAGTTAATGTAGCCATTTACAAACTTGAAGCAACAGCGAACAAGCTGAAGCAGTTATCAACTGGGTTAATGAAAAAAGACGAGAAATTCTTTAGTAAATGTATCGAAGCCCAAATAGCTAAAAATCACATGAAAGCTGTGATTTATGCGAACGAGTGTGCTGAACTGCGAAAAATGGCTAGACTCACTATCAGCAGTGAGTTGGCTTTAGAGCAAGCCGTTTTAAGACTTCAGACGGTAGGGGAAATAAGTGATGTCATGGTTACTGTAGAACCTATCGTAAGCATTGTCCAGGAGACCAAAGGGAGACTTGTAGGAGTTATTCCATCTGTTGCTGGGAACCTCGACGAAATTAATAGCATGTTACATACTAGTATAACCGAGATGGGGTCAGCTTACTCTCCTAAAATCGAAGGTCAAAGCTCCAATGGCGAAGCAATAAAAATCCTTGAAGAGGCAAATCTAGCGGCGGAAGAAAAGATTAGAGAGAAATTCCCTGAACTCCCATCAGATCTTACAAATCAGGAACTAGAAGAAACAAATGTTCCAGTAGCATTAACAGCTACAGGCGGCGAAGTTCCTGAAATGAATGATTCTACATTAGGACAACAAGTCTTTGAATACATTAAGGAGTGTGATGGGGAACTAAGCATCATCCAATGCGCGTCTTATTTAGGCGTATTTCCAAAGGATATTGAGAAGGCAATACTGAGATTGAAGGAAGAGGGAAAGATTGCCTTGGATTAAAACGTCCTTAATACTATAATGGAGTAATGAAACCTTGTCTGAAGCGTCAGAAGAACTTGAAAAACTTGCTGCAAAAGCAGCGTCAGAGGCTATTCAATTAGATAGACAAGGCCTTAAAGCCTTGGCCATACCCAAATATCAAAGAGCTACTGAGATTCTACAGAAACTATGTTCTATACATCCAGACGCTCAACAGAACAAGGTGTACACAGAGTATGCTGAACAGTATAAGCGGAGGGTCAAAGAACTAAGGGGCATTGCTGCTGAATCTCTTGGAGGAGACACAATAAGAGAAGAGAAAGCGGGAGCAGAGAACCTCGTCCTCAGAGAGAAACCAGATGTAAAATGGGAAGATATTATAGGACTCGAAGAAGCAAAAAAGGCCATTAAAGACGCAATAACGTATCCATTTAAGAGACCGGACCTTTTCCCACTAGGTTGGCCCAGGGGAATACTACTCTTCGGCCCCCCTGGATGCGGAAAGACGCTTCTAGCCGCTGCAACTGCCAGCGAGATAAACGCAGCATTCTATTGTGTCGATGCCGCTTCTATAATGTCGAAGTGGCTTGGCGAATCGGAGAGAAACGTTGCCAAACTCTTCGAAACAGCCAGACTCGTATCCGAGAATGGCCAACCTGCAATAATATTCATGGACGAGATTGACTCCATAGTCGGAGTCCGCTCGGAAGAGGTTGGGGGAGAAATTCGGATGAGAAACCAGTTCATGAAAGAAATGGATAGCATCATCGACAAGAATAAAAAATTATATGTATACATAATTGGAGCTACAAACAAGCCCTGGAGCTTGGACGAACCTTTCCTCAGACGTTTTCAAAAGAGAATATATATACCACTTCCGGATACTCAAGCTAGACTTAGTGTCCTTGAACTATACGCTAAGAAACTGTTCAGGATAAGAAGCGATGTTGACTTTACCCGACTAGCAGATGAAACTGAAGGATATTCACCCAGCGATCTACACGATATTATACAAGCAGTACACTCAAGAATCATTAGAGAGTTCTTTGAATTCGGAAAGCCAGATGATATGGACGCCAAACCAAGAGAGATTACCAAGCAGGATTTCGATGAAATTCTGAATATACGAAAATCAAGTGTATCAGAGGAGACACTCAGCCAGTATCAAAAGTGGTTCGCCAAGTTTAAAGCACTATAAAAGAGGCCTCAATGCGCAATCATATTCAATCGACAAATCCTTAAGAGATTATCTTTAGAGGTTAAGAAGCAGTGTCCATCCAGGAATTCGATGGAAAAAGACCCAGACTTGATCAGACTGTTTATTTAGCCTCAAACGCAACGATAGTGGGAGACGTTGAAGTAGGAAGCGAAGGGAGCATATGGTCAAATGCTGTAATACGCGGGGACTCCCAAGCTATAAGGATAGGAAGGAGAGTTAATATCCAAGATAATGTTGTTATCCACTCGCCATTAAATATCCCAGTAATCATCGGTGATGACGTTACCATCGGACACTCAGCAATCTTGCATGGGTGTAAAATAAGTAACAATGTTCTTATTGGAATGGGCGCAATAATCTTGGATGGCTCAAACATCAGTAACTGGGTTCTGGTTGGGGCAGGCACTCTAGTTACACCGAACACCACAATTCCTTCTAGAAGTCTCGTCTTAGGCGTTCCTGGTAAGGTTACTAGACAATTGAATGATGAAGAAATACGCATCATAAAGACTAACGTTGAAGAATATGTAGACCTAGCAAAAAAGTACAAAGTAACCAAAGAAAGTGCGCGCGAAAAGGACAGTTCTAACTAATTCATAGCTAACCAAAGAAGGATAAAATCCGTTCTACTTCTGGTTTTTTATAGATGATTCCGCATAAATCTACAAGAAATGTCTATATAATGTTAACATTTTTTTTATAATTATCCAATATTCAGATCACAAAAAATAATCAAAATCAAGGGCTTAAAGGGACAGAACGAATCTGTTTCCCCAAATCGGGCAATTAAAATTCTTTTTTCATGAACGATTCAGAAGTTGAATGTTAGATTGCTCGAGTATTCCTGATAGAAAAGGCAGAAAAGGAGAAAAGTAAGGATTTATGCATTCTACTTAAATCTTTGAAAAGTAAGTAAATCTCGGTCCATTGTAGGAGAGATTGAGGTAACAATTCAAGTCTTTACATTAGTAACCTTAAAATGGAGTATTCAAATTGACAATTGAAACTGCTAAGAACTGGTTTTCGATGGATGTAGATGAAATTCTTCAAGAACTTAAAACAGATAGACATGGCCTAGATGATGAGGAAGCAAAGCGACGACTCAAACAGTATGGTTACAATATTCTAAAGCAGGAAAAAGCACCTGGCTTTCTACAATTATTCTTAGAACAGTTTAAAGATTTTCTAATTATCATACTCCTTGCAGCAACTATCCTCTCATTCTCAATGTATTTTCTAAACGCGCTAGGAATTCTAGCGACCGGAGAAGAATCACCATTGGACGCGATCGTCATACTCATCATAGTTATTATTAGCGCTGCTCTTGGGACAATAGAGGAATACCGTGCGGAGAAGTCAATGGAAGCTTTAAAGAAGATGGCGGCACCTACTGCGAAAGTCATTAGAAACGGAAAAGAGATGGTTATCTCTGCTAGTGAACTGGTTCCAGGTGACATAGTCATTTTAGCTAATGGAGACAAAGTGCCAACTGACGCACGCGTGATCGAAGAGATGAATCTACAAATGGATGAGGCTCCACTGACAGGCGAATCAATTCCAGTGAAGAAGGATGTTAAAAGTTTATCCGAAGGAGTCTACGTTGCTGACAGAAAAAATATGGTCTTTGCTGCCACGGTTGTCACTTATGGACATGGTAAGGTAGTAGTCACCTCAACGGGCATGCAGACTGAGATTGGTAGAATAGCGGTAATGCTTCAGGATGTCGAAGAAGAGAAGACGCCTCTTGAGAAGCGACTTGATATCGTCGGAAAATGGCTTGGCGGGAGTATGCTGGGAATATGTGCGATAGTAGCAGGGATATATTTGATACGCGATTTCCTTAGCGGGCAGTTCACAATAGCTTCCATCCTGTATGTAGTTATGCTCTCTGTCAGTCTATCAGTGGCAGCTGTTCCAGAGGCATTAGCAGCGGTAGTGACTGGGGCTCTGGCAATAGGTGTTAACAGAATGGCTAAGCGAAAAGCTATAGTCAGACGTCTCCCAGCTGTTGAAACACTAGGTTGTACCACCGTTATATGTTCTGACAAGACTGGAACGTTAACAAAGAATGAGATGACGGTGAGAAGAATATATTCCAACAGGAAAATGATCGACTGCACTGGAGTGGGATATGAGCCGAAGGGTGAATTTCGCTGTGGTGAAATGATAGAGAATATTGAGGATAACTTGCATCTTCTCTTTAGGGCCGCTGTCCTTTGTAACGATGCTAGTTTAGATAATTCTGGATTGACTTGGAGTATAGTAGGAGATCCAACTGAAGGAGCTTTAATCGTTGTGGCAGCAAAGGCTGGAGTTTTACAAGAGGATGTCACCAATAGGTATCCGCGAATAGGTGAGATTCCGTTTAGTTCAGAGAGAAAGAGGATGACAACCATCCATAGTGTTGAAGGAGAAAAAATCGCCTACATGAAAGGCGCTCCTGAAGGGGTTCTCGACAGATGCAATAGCATCTTACTTGATGGAAGAGAGATTGTGCTTTCTGAAGAAGAAAAGAACGCCATTCTTAACATGAACGAGAGAATGGCAAACGAAGCCCTCCGGAATCTAGGCTTAGCATACAAGAAACTAACATCAGTGTTTAGTGTCGATAATATCGTCGAGGATGAAGTAGAGAAGGACATGGTCTTTCTAGGATTGGTAGGCATGATAGACCCACCTAGAAACGAAGCAATAACTGCCAACAACCTCTGTAAAAAGGCAGGCATAAGAACAGTGATGATAACGGGGGATCACAAACTTACAGCCGTCGCTGTGGCTAAGGAGATCGGTATCATGGAAGGCGACAGTCTAGTACTTACTGGAGTTGAACTCGAAAAGATACCTGACGCTGAATATGATAAGATAGTTGACAAAGTTGCGGTTTATGCAAGAGTCTCCCCCGAACACAAAATGCGTATTGTAAAAACTCTTAAGAAGAAAGGTCATGTCGTAGCAATGACTGGAGACGGAGTAAACGATGCACCAGCGCTTAAGAATGCAGACATAGGCATCGCTATGGGTATAACAGGAACAGACGTTACAAAGGAAGCCTCGGACATAATCCTAGCCGATGACAACTTTGCGACGATTGTCTCAGCTATTGAAGAGGGGAGAGGAATATACGATAATATAAAGAAGTATCTCTCATATCTGCTCTCCGTCAATCTAGGGGAGATGGCCATCATCTTCGTTGCTGGAATATTAGGGTGGCCACTTCCGTTAGTTGCAGTACAACTCCTTTGGGTAAATCTGTCAACAGATGGATTGCCAGCTATAGCTTTGGGAGTAGATCCATATAGTCCAGATATTATGGAACGCTCTCCTAGAAATCCCAGAGAAAGTGTATTTACTCCGTGGATTAAACTTTACATCGTAGTCGTAAACGTGGCAATGACAGTTGTTATCCTAGGGGCTTTTTACCTTATATGGGCGGGAAATCCAGCAAACGAGTTGAAAGCCAGAACCGTCGCTTTTTCAATTATGGTATTCTCTGAACTACTAAGGGCATATACTTGCCGATCTGAAAGTCAGCCTGTGTTTAAAGTGGGAATGTTCAAGAACAGGTTCCTCAACGTGGCGATCCTGAGTTCGGTTTTACTTCAGTTTGCGATAATTCTTATTCCTGCTCTCGACTTTGTATTTGATACTGTGTGGTTGAGTTTTCAAGACTGGATGTTTATAGCACCATTCTGTTTCGTGGTCTTCTTGTCAGTGGAACTGTCGAAAGTCATCGCTCCAAAGGTGTCGAAGAGGTTCTTACTATAACGACATATGTAAATCTAGAATTAATTAAAACCATTTAGGAAAAATATCTAAAATTCGTATACAAAAAGAAAAGATTTGACTACGAACTACTCTCTCACGCAACATTATGATGCTTTAAGGATGCTTGCGATTCCTTGGATAATTGACATTGGCGTCCAAACAAAAAATACCCTGCCATATCCTAGCTGCGAAGCTTTTCTAAGAATCTTCTTATCTCCTTCTTGTGCATACCCCTCAATGAAACTTTGGATGAATTGTTGTAAACCACCAGATAGAATAGATCCATAATGACCGGAGTAGTAGCAGAACTCAGCTACGTCCCAAACCTTGTCGCCTTTTCTCTCACTCTGTTCTAGGTCTAAGACATAGACTTTCCCGTTAGAAACTATGAAATTCTCGGGTTTGCAATCCCCTAGAGTAACATCTAGAGAGTGCATTTTAGCCATTGTTCTCCCTGTTTCGAAGACGTACTTCTTATATTCTGAGGCAAGGCTATCTGTTCTCACTGCATCTCTTATAATATCCAAGGTAGAGATTCCCTCAATAAATTGCTCAACAAGAAGACGCTCTTGAATGTTTACATGAACTATTTCGGGAACAGGAATACCATTTTCATCTAGTAGCCGATTCATCCCAAACTCATTAGAAAGACGTGCCTTACCAGAGAGTGTGAAAATCTTCGTGCCATAGGCGACAACATTCAATGCAAACCACTTTATATTGAACCAGTCGGTAAATTTCTTCGCAACTAGTCTTTCACTACCAACTCTTATGAGATAGACCTCGTTTAAGGCACCTGCTAAAGGGCTAATCACGACATTCTCATTGCACTCAAGCTTACTGATGAAATCCTTTATGGACCTTCTTTCGCTTAAACTGATGAGACTTTCTCCAGTCTTAAGGAAAAGGTAGTTTTTCGGGTCCTCAAGATCCTGTCCATTTAGGGCTATCCTGAGTTCTCTCTTTATCTTTGAAGCAAGCTCTTTTGCCACAACATCCAGCTTCACTCTTCCCGCTCTTCCGTGCGTTACATAGGAGTGGAATGCTCTTCGACTGAATTCCATCAAGTTTACTACTCGTCTATGGATTTTGAAAGAGAGAATGTTATCGATGTATCCATTGTTAATAATCAGGTTTTCTCCGTCAAACTTAATCATTTTTAATTTAACTAGACCCTTCAAGACTTCTACATAGCCTTCCAGAATCGCCTTCATGTTCCTCTCTCTTAGCTCGGGGCTTAACATTTTCACATAACTATATTTGAGAGGAGGGTAAGACGTGGCTCTCTTCTTCATTCTACAGAGTACAAGATAGTCAAGTTTTACAACTAATCCCCTAGAAAGTTCACCATACTCTATTATTAAGTCTTCAAGATCTTCTATAACGAATCTTCTCTTCGTCTCAAGTTCTATGCTTCTTAGGTATTCTGGATTCAATATAGGGAGATAGGGAGATAAAAGCCGACCAACAACGAAGTCTCCAAGAGCTCCTTTCTCCGCATCCATCTCTAAAGCTTTCTTGTCAACAGCCAACACCGCAAATTGATTACCATTCATTTGGTTATAATAGTAGCGCACATACTCATCAAAGTCTTCAAGAACAAGGATTACATCATAATCACTATCTTTTCGAGCATACCCGCTAACTCTTGAGCCATATGCGCCAACCGAGATAAGATTATGAGACTTTGCTATATCCTTACAAGAGGCAAGTATACAGCAGCGAATTTCCTCTGTAATCATCTGATCTCTCACAACTTCTCCCATTTATCATATTACACATTATTTTAATTGATAAACCTTGTTTAAAACCAAGTAGACTTGTCTAATTAATTAAAAAACATGAATATTCTCTATATTATTGCGATAATAGAGAAGGTTAGTGTGAGTCATGAATCTATGATTGGCTATTCGGAAAGTATAGAAAAAATGTGTATCTTCCAGAATTGGTGAATGAGAGTTCTAACAAATTGTGATAATCAAATGAAAAATCAAATTTGATTTTGTTCTGTACAGTTATCTACTCAAAAAAACTCTTTGTTTATACATTTTTTCATAATATTTAGTCCTCGAATGGAGGATTTTTCAGGAAATAAGGAGCATTGATATTCCCGATAAAATTGGGATTGTTATGTTATCATTTATTGGTAAGGGAATCGCTTCTACTATCATTCCCACTATCGCCGCTACTAATCCCCTTCTAGGATCTATGAAGATCAATGTACCTAGAAATGCGGCAGCGAAGCCTAATAGTGTCCCCTCGAGACTCTTTGATTTGTTAAAGAAAAGAACTCTTCTACCAAACTTCTTTCCGAAAATTGTTGCCGACCCATCACCAAGAGTAAGAACTGTAATGGCTGCAAAGTTGACTGGGATAGAAAAAAGGAAGAGAGAAATGGTTATACCAGTTGCGAAGATGATGGGCGAGGACGCAAAACCCCAACTCTCTTCTCCGACAACTGCTTTTGACGTGATCTTGGAAACGAGAGGAAACCTTTTTCCTCGCAATCGAAAGTATTCCGAGAATGCATAAACAATTGTAAGCAGAATGATTATACCGCCTACTTGCCGGATATTAATCTGCAGATACTTGCAGAAAATCGGGATTAGAATACTACCAATATGGATCGTTTCTCGGAAGAACTCAATAGGGGCAGGGGTTACAAACCCTTTTGCCAGACTCGGCTCTATATAATGAATGGTCTCACGCAAGCTTCCTCGGACAACGTAATCACTTTTTACAGCTAGCATGAAGTCAGGATTATAACCGATGATTTTGTTGCATAGAGAAGTTAAAGATAGATTATTCCGATCATCAGCTACGACAGTACAATTCTTCTTCGAGAAACCATATTCATCAAGGAGACTTTTTAAGATGATTGCTTTTCCACGGGGCTTTAGTACGTCTCCGAATATCTCTCCAGTTAATCTACCGTCAATTACCTCTGTTTCTAAACCGAAAGCATAGTTAGCTCCTAATCGTTTTGCCAAGTCATCAACAAGGGGCGAAGGAATTCCTGAACTTAATAAAGCAATAAAATAACCATGGTTTTTAAGTGTTTGAAATACTTCCAAAGCACCGGGTATTATGGGCATCTCTTTAAATGTATTGAGGGAGTCACTTAGAGCTACGCCTTTGAAGCACCTGTATATTCTTCTAAAGGCGGATTCGAGAGAGATTATTTGAACCTCATAGAGAAAGCCCAAAGCTAAGATTAAGAATGTCCCTCTTATTCCAAGTCTTCTTATTGCTTCCAGAAGTAGATAGCGTCTCTTAGGCAGAATTACCCCTTCGACATCAAAGACTACTAAGCGACGCTCTTTCGTGGAGGACTCTGAAGGCAAAGGTTTTTTCTCCGATTAATGAGAAATATTCAAAGATACAAGAAGATAAGAGGACTTATTTAGATGCTAGGTTGTAAGATAGCCAAAAAAGCTAAATCTCCCTGTCCATACCACAAATAAGATCAGTAGAATGCGACCGTGGTCTAGTCTGGTCTAGGACAAAGGCCTTCCAAGCCTTTAACCCGTGTTCAAATCCCGGCGGTCGCACTTCAAACTTAATGCGCACGATTATGTACGCGTATAACGGAAAGAGTATTAGCATAGATAGAAGAATTAATAGCTATGCCAGACCAAGTTCATTGCGCTCATATTCTTGTAAAGACTGAGAAAGAGGCAAATGCTGCCTTAGAGAAGCTAAAGAAAGGAGAAAGTTTTGCTAATTTAGCAAAAGAGGTTTCTCTTTGTCCATCAAAGAAACGTGGTGGTGACCTTGGAATTTTTGGCAGGGGAAAAATGATAAAAGAATTTGAGGCTGCCGCGTTTAAACTTGAGAAAGGACAAATTTCACCAATAGTGAAAACCAAATTTGGTTATCATATAATCAAAAGGCTAAGCTAGTAGTTTGCATTACCACATAGTTCTAATAGTAATAGTCAACTGGTTCTCAGACTTTTATTAAGATAAGTTTCAAAACAATATTTAAATGATGAGAAAAATAGTTTTTAAAAAAAGGGATAAAGTAGATAATCAATTCATCTTGCTTGTTTGTCTCCATCAGATTTGATAAGCCCTATTTTGCGTATGCTTCCACTAGATCTCTCGCGGTTACTACTCCGATTACCTTGCCGTTTTTAGTCACAGGTAACCTTCTAACATGTTTTGAAGACATTATATAGGCGGCTTCGTGGACACTTTTTCCAGACGGAATTGTTATGAGCGGGGAAGAAGCGACGTTTCCCACCTTAATATCCAAGGGCTTTCCCTTAGCTAGGAATGTTGTTAGGAGGTCTCTTTCGGTGAATATGCCGAATGGTTTTTTGTTCTTGACGATTATGACTGAACCAATTCTCTCTTTTCCCATGGTTTTTGCAATTTCGCCTACTGTGGCTTCTGCTTCTGATATCACAACTTGTTTAGTCATTATGTCGTCTACAATTATTGTTTCAGGAGTATCAGGCATACTACGTATCAGATCAGCAGCTGTTACTATTCCTGTGAGTTTCCCCTCGCGAAATACGACAAGGCGCCCTTTTTTCTCAATCATCATTCGTGCAGCTTCTTTTATGGTGGATGTAAGGCTTATTGTTACTAGAGGAGAAGACATTACTTCATTTACTTTGACTGTCTTAGGATCCCTACCTCTGGCTAAGATTTTGCTCAACAAGTCTCTCTCGGTAACGATAGCTTCAGGTTTTCCTTGAACTACGACGATTAAGCTGCCAATATGTTTGTCGCCCATAATCTTAGAAGCTTCAGCCATGGAAGCCTCCGGCCCAATAGTGACCGGGTTATTGGACATTATCTCTTCTACAAAGTGTAATTTTCTATATTCCTTATAAGCTCGGTCGACAAGGCTTGGGAACTCATCTTTCAATTTTTTTGACGTTTTTTAGTCCCCATATAAGATATATCTTTTCTTTTTGATTTAAACATTACATGATAATTTTATCATAGCCCTTTTGACGTTTTGTATCTAAAGACAATCGGGGTTTGGAAAATAACTAGCCATAAAAACTAAAAGAGAACTCTCTAAAGGAAGACTTTTTTCTTGCTTAGAATTATAACATTTAAGAAAAGCCTTAAGCTATCATGCTTTGTACCAGTTAAACATAAGATATTGTATCTTGTTTGTCTTCGGATTTGGTACTGCTATAATAAATCTCTTACGAACAGAAGTGGCCAATCGTCCAGCGCGCACTACATCCGTCGATGTGATCTCCTCGCCAAGTCCTTTTACAGAAACGAGATAAGGAGCATGATCCACCCCTGGTCCTTTCTCGTAGACCGCGAATTCGCATCCGAATTTTATTCCTGGAAGGACAATATAGTTGTGTTCTCGTAAGTCCTTGTAGACTTGGTAGTTCAAGTCAAAGCCTTCATAAACTTTTCTAGCGTATTTCCAGAGTTTCTTTGTTCCCATTGATTCTTTCTTGTCGCCACTATAGACTTTAATTTCTCCTTGCTCCAGGAGGTACAACCCCTCAATGAGGTCAATGATAAGTGGTGAATCAAATTCCGCTGACTTAGGCTTTGGAATTCCGACGGGTTTACCGTAAAAGCCTAACCCGTAGAGTTTAGAACCTTCTTCTGGGTTCCATGCAATTAATCTATTTTCCACTAATTCTACAGGAATTTTTTTGGTTTTGGACATATCCTCAGATGACCTTTTATTCTCTTAGACTCCTAGGGCGAGAACACGGGTAGAGTCTATAGCATCCTCAGCCTTGTCAGCAATATCTTCTAAGAATTGAGCTAGATCTCTGAGGAGAAGAGTAGTGCCAAGTTCCAGCTTCGCGTCTATAATCTTCATCTCAATCTCACGGAACATTTCATCTACAGCGTATTCGGCGATTTCGACGCTCTTTGCCATCTCGATTGCCTTTGTCCGACTATAGGTGAGGGACAAAATGGTCTCTCGTAGATTCGTGACTGTCTTTAGTACATTCTTAGAGAGGTTAAAGAGGGACTCCAGTAAATCTTTCTTCAACTTCATCTTCTTCTTAGTCATGGTGCTAATTCTATAGGCTGCACCTTCGCAGTAGTCTACTATCTCGTCTATTTGAATCGCTAGTCTTAGAAAGTCTTCCCTATTCATGAGCAGCATTCCCGTCTCGGCTAACTCGTTTAAAAGAATTCGCTTCTGCTCGGTAGCCTCTTCCTTGAGCCTCCTGATTTGGGTTAGATGATCATCCATTTTCCCCAAGTCAGTATTATCTGAAAAGTCCTGCATCATTGTGGAGAGTTCTCTAACGCTGTCCATAACCTTTCGTATATGATCCTGTGTGATGTCAAGAACCATACGCTTTATCTGATCTTCAGTCTCTCTCGGAAATGTCACGATCTCTCACTCCAAATAACAAACCAGAAGCCCATGTCTTAATCTACGAACAATACTTAAAAAAGATAATGCCTTGTAATAATCCTCCCTGTACCTCAAGTCATTGTTTATACGAGTTTTTCAGTAGCCTCACCTATTCTCTTTAGAGCTTCATTTATATTATCTACCGAAGCGGAGTAGGAAAGTCTCATATAGCCTTCCCCGTCAGAGCCGAAAGCTACACCTGGAACCACTGCAACTCTAGCTTCTAAGGCAAGGAATTTCGCAAATTCGAGGGATCTTCCATTTAGAAAGTCTATTTTTGGAAAGACAAAAAAGGCACCTTGAGGCCAAGAGCATTTTATTCCATGTATTCTGTTTAATCCTTCAACAATGATCCTACGGCGTCTACCATATTCGCTAAGCATTTTTTCAACACAGTCTTGAGAACCTGAGAGAGCAGCCACCGCGGCCATCTGAGCCATCATAGGAACACTAACATTAGTAGCATAGTGGACGTTGACCACTTGGGATATTAGGCTAGGAGGACCAATCGCGTATCCGACTCTCCATCCAGTCATTGCGTAGGTCTTTGAGAAGCTGTTTGTAATTATAGTTCTCTCAAACATACCCGAGAGTGATGCCATACTTTGGAAGTGTGTATTTTCATATGTGAATTTCTCATAAACTTCGTCTGATAGGACATAGAGGTCGTGTCTCTTGGCAATATCAGCTATAGTTTCGAGGGTCTCTTTTTCAAATACTGCTCCCGTGGGGTTACTAGGGTTGTTGATAAAGAAGAGTCTGGTTCTATCAGTTACTAGTCGCTCCATCTCTTCTGAAGCTGGTTGGAATCCGTTTTCTTCATGTAACTTCAAGAACTTGGGAATACCACCTGCGAGTCTTACGATTGTATTGTAAGGGGGGTAATAGGGGCTTTGTGTTATCACCTCGTCCCCTGGGTTAATTAAAGACATTATGGTTGTGCAGTTTGCTGCGGCAGCCCCTATGGTTATAGCAACCCCTTTTTCAGCGTTAATATCAAGTCCATAGTCTCTTTTTGCTTTTTGCGCAATTTTCTCCCTGAGGATGGGGGAGCCAGTATCTCCCGCGTAGCGGGTCAGCCCTTTATCCAGGGCTTCTTTTCCGGCTTCTACTATGTGCTTAGGGGTTGGGAAATCGGGTTCGCCGAGTGTTAGGGAGATTGCGTCTTTATAGTTTGAGATCATGTCTCTTATCTCGTAGAAAAGGGATCGCTCGATAGTCTGAACCCTCTCTGCAACTTCTTTTACCATCAATCATCCCATCTAACAGTGGTAAGTAGTTTCAAGTTCTTATTGAGAATAAAAGACTTATCTAGATTAGTCTTCACTCTCAGATCATAATTCTTAGAAACGTAATAAGGCTTTAATGATATCTTTTTTAGTTGGAGAGAGGTGAGTCTGACTGTACTTGAATAATTGATTGTATGGGTGGTGTACATGGCTTATAGGATTTGTTTAAAAGAGGTTGAAGGGATTTGGTTTGGCGTTGCCTTAAGTGAAAATGGGCGAATCAAGGCATCGAACTTCTATAAAGAGAGAAAGGATATCATCAGAAGTATTGTGGGCAAGCTTCCGTTCGGATCTTGTTTTTCTGAGGAGAAAGCTGAAGGCGCTGCCTTAGACATCCTGAGAAGTATGAGTCTAGTGTATGAGGGAAAGCCTGTGGATGGAGTGTTTGAGTTTGAGTTGAAGGAGTTACCTTCTTTCACTCGACGGGCTTTACTTGTAACTTTGAGTATTCCACATGGACGTGTTGCGACTTATAGTGGGATTGCTAAAGCTCTCGGAGATGAGGGCGCAGCGAGGGCTGTTGGAAACGCTGAGGCTTCTAACCCTTTCGCGCCACTTGTGCCTTGCCACAGGGTTGTTGCCTTTGATCTCAGCCTTGGAGGGTATGGTGGTGGATTAGAGATGAAGCGTGCTATCCTCGAAAGGGAGGGAATTATCTTTTTGGGAGAGCATATTTCTCGAGAATGTCTCTGGAAGCCAAAGGAGTTCAAAAGTTCTTGCTAGGGCGTCTTATCCTTTGGATTGAGAAGAAGAATATGATTATTCGTTACTTAAAGAGACTAATTCTCTTCTACGGATTCCATCTTTTCGATTAAGAAGTCTATCTCTTTTTTCTTGCTCTCTGT
>JAUPKU010000195.1 GCA_030837285.1 Thermoproteota archaeon
AATCGTAGCAAGAAGCTATCTTGTAATACTAATCATCGGTAATAAATCAACTTGTCTTTTTCGCATTCTTTTTTTATTATGGCATTGCTTCTTAGCCCATCTTTTACTATAAAACTTTATGAAGACCCTGTGACCAGAGGCTTGGGACACCTAATCAGTTTATTCATTATAAACAATCTCTAAAAATAAGTAAACTCATAGCAAAAAAGGGTGAAGATTGTAAGAAAGAAAAAAGAGGATTATTATCGTGGTACCTACTTTAGTAGATCCTGTGGCTTAGGTGGCTCTGGACTCATGCCCTTTCTCTTTCTGATCTCCTGAATGATCTGTATTTGTAGGCTCACTGGAACATTCTCCCACCTTGAGAATTCAGTACCCCAAAAAGCTCTGCCCCCAGTGGCACCTCTAATTGACTCGGATAAATCCAAGGTTTGGGAAGCTGGAATCTCACCTGTAACATAGGTGAGATACTCTTTTTGGTCAATTGAGAGGACTTTTCCCCTCTTCTGCGCTATTACACTCGTAATAGTTCCAACTTGTTCAATGGGCAATTTAACATCAATTTTCAGCAATGGTTCCATGAGAACAGGATCTGCAGAGAGCATAGCCGCAAAAATGCCCTGCCTAGTTGCTGGAATAATCTGGCCTGGACCATAGTGAACTGGGTCTTCGTGAACAGTAGCATCAATCAGCTTTATTTTGACTCCTCTTACAGGCTCTCCGGCAAGGGGTCCTCCTGACATAGTGTCTACAAAACCTATGGTTATTGAGCCCTTTATCTGCTCAAGACTCTGGACACCCTTCGTTACATCAGTGAAAATGTTGGATCGTTCATCAATTGTCCAGATGCCTCTAGCCTCATCTGTGTCCCAACCCAGATCCCTTAGGATCTTGGCGAGATTCCTCTTATCCATCCCATCATGAATCTCGCCCTTCCTAATCATCTCAACCACTTCGGTTCCCAAGGGTTCTGCTGCTAAAAGGAGTCTGTTATGCCTGTTGGGAGACCTACTCTCAAATGGTCCAGCTGAGCGTCTAATACTCTCTCGGTACATAACGATGGGATTAGACGTCGTAGTATCTAAACCAGTCTTGTCAATCCAAGTCTTAGCTATCTCGAGGTGGAGTTGACCCATACCAGAGATGAGATACTCTCCTGTCTCCTCATTGATCTTAGTCACCAGATTAGGATCTTCTATACTGAGCTTTCTCAAGGTGCTGACAAGCTTAGGTAAGTCACGGCTAAACTTCGGCTCTATTGCCATTGTAATAACAGGTTCTGTAACGTATTTGACAGCTTCAAACGGAGCAGCATAATCAACAGAAGTGATTGTCTCTCCTGCCCTTGCTTGGGGAATCCCAAGAAGCGCTGGAATATTTCCAGCGGATAAAGAGCCTACAACTTCCCTGTACGGACCCATGTAAATGCATACTTGTTGAATTCGTGAGTTCACCTTCCCGTTGACGAGGTAGATTGGCTCACCTTCTCTGACTGTCCCTGAAAACAATCGCCCAGTTGCCACTACACCCGCCTGAGGATCGACGTTGACATTGATGATACTCATGATTATTGGACCATCATCGTTACATTCGAGCATCGACTTTCCTAGTTCGCTGTTCAAGTCGCCTTTCCAGACTTTAGGAACCCTATACCTCTGTGCGATGTGAGGCGCCGGCATGTGATCAGTTATCATATCCAAGATACCTGTGTGAAGCGGAGCTTCCTTGGCGAGTTCCTCAATCTTATTGTTTTGGTATGCGTCCACTATATCTGAGAAGCGAATACCTTTCTGCTGGGCAATCGGAAGCGTTAGACCCCATCTGTCCTTCGCAGAACCAAAGGCCATAGTACCACCCATGGGACTTATCATCCATTGTCCCTTGAACTCCGGCTCAGCATACATTTCTATTAGACGATTAAAGTCTTGAATTATCCTCCCCAGCTTCGCTTGAATCTTATCAGGCGTGAGTTTAATCTCCTTTATCAACCTGTCAATCTTGTTGACATATAGGACAGGTCTTACCCTCTCCTCAAGAGCTTGTCGCGTGACCGTCTCGGTTTGAACCATTACCTCTTCAACCGCGTCGACAACAACAACAGCTCCGTCAATAGCTCTTAGCGAGCGGGTAACTCTGCCTGAGAAGTCGACATGACCAGGGGTGTCGATAAGATTGATCAAAAAATTACCACCCTCCCGCTCATGATAAAGGCTGATATTAGCCGCCTTAATCGTCATCTGCCTCTTCTGCTCTTCCTCTAAATAATCTAATGCTAAAGCCTGCCCGGCCATAGACGGAGAAAGAAGCCCAGAATGGGCTAACAAAGAATCTGAAAGAGTGGTCTTCCCATGATCTACATGGGCGATTATACCAGCATTTCTAATATGATCTTTATCTTTAGATATACTCAGAATTTCCGATGTAGATTTAAATCTCGGCATATAATATTCATCTTCTACTCTTGTAAGCTCTTGCTCTATGTAGGTGAGAGATTAATTAACTTTTAGGCATATCGGATTCAGCTAAATAACTGATCAAATTGCTTAGAGTAAACAAACACGCCGAATAGCACTCTGGAGATAACTAATACTCTGACAGACTTCTCTGTTTTCCTTCCTTCTTCGTCTTCAGTCTTTCCCATTCTTCGGCTTTAATCAATCCCCCGACTTGCTCTTTAATTCTTTTGGCTGTTTGAAGTCCTATGAGTGGCACTTGAGTTATTTTGTCGATTGAAGCTTGTTTGAGTTCATCGATGTTTCTAAAGCCAGAATTAAAGAGCATCCTTCCTCGTGCTCTTCCGATTCCCTCAAGTCTAACTAGTGGAAGTAGCTCCTTCTTAACTCCCTTATCCACTCGCTCCCGAATCTCAGAGATCTTCGTTAGTAAATCTTTATGACCAAATAGCCTACTGAGTTCGAAAGAGGCATAGAGAAGCCAGTTTACAGTGTCTACAAGCCTGAATAGGTCGCCTGGTTCAACGGAATACTTTTCTATGATTTCATCTTCGGGGACTTCTTGAGTCCAAGATTCTAGTACATGGGCGCATTTGATTTCTCCCAAGAATGACTCATACTCTATCATATCAGTTTCATCCGGGATTGGAATCATGAATTCTTCTGAGTGAATACCCACATAAGCACCAAACTCGTCTATCTCTCTTCTACGAGGATAGTATTTCGGAACAACATCAGGAGTGTGACAGACCATGTGGAGGAAGCTCATATCCGTTAAAGATTCACTTCTTCTCTTGAGTGCATCTCTTATCACAACACCTGAAACAGGATCTATATAGAGTTCTGAAACTCTTCGTCCAAAATCTGTTGCGCTGATACCTTTCCCCTCAAATGAGATCATTCGTTCCTTATAGAGGAACATCAGAGCTTTAGCAACTAAGGGCGCAATAACCTCCGAACCATACTCGTGGGCGTAGAAAGTCTTATTGAAGAAATCATATAATCCTTGCTCAGTGTGAACATACCCTGAAGCAACACTTGCCAGTACATGTGAACGTAGAATATTCTCTGCAGCGAGTTTAGACCAAATTCTCTCAGGTTTAGCGAAGACATAACTCTCCATTAAGTAGTCTTGTTCCTCTTCAGTTCTAGAAAGGAGCACAGCCTCTCCAATCTTATCATACTTCGGTCTTCCAGCTCTCCCAGCCATCTGCTTATAATCTAGAACAGAAATAGGGAACCTGCCATAACCAGATTCGTAACGCTCATAGCTAGTAATAATGACCATTCTAGCTGGAAGATTCACACCAGCGGCAAGTGTCGGAGTAGCAGAGATTACTTTAAGCCTTCCTTCTTTAAACGCGTCTTCAACAATCTTCCTATGAAAAGTAACAAGTCCGGCATGATGAAAGGCAACTCCATTTCTTATCAACTCGGCTAAAAGATCATTTAACCTATTTCTCTCTCCTGATTCAGCAATTTTGTCTGCCAAACCACTCAATGTCTTTTTCTCAATTTTGGAGAGATGTTTACTAACGACGGTTGCAGCTCTCTTCGCATAATCCACTGCTTTCCTACGAGTTTCAGCGAAGATGAGAACCTGTCCACCTTGCTTAATAGTGAGAACAGCCAGATTCAAAGCAGGATTCTGATCATCTTTATTGACCTTAATGGAATTTCCATCATTAAATTGGCACTCATCATCTAGGCAGACACCTTCAGCAAGTTTGACTGGTCTCCAGTCTGTTGTTATTGCTCTTGCCTTAAGCCACTCAGCTATCTCTTCGGCATTTCTAATCGTTGCACTCAATGCTAGAAACTGCGCTTTAGGATTAATCTCCATAAGCCTTGTCAAAGTAACCTCCAAAGTCGGTCCACGTTCGGCATCATTTAAGAAATGGACTTCATCAGTAACAACGAGGCTGACTTCCTTTATCCAGTCAGACTTGTGCCTAAGAAGGCTATCACATTTTTCATTTGTAACGATAATGAGATCATATCTACTCAGCCATTGATCGGAGCTATCATAGTCCCCGCTTGATATGGCGATGCTTATCTTTCGCCCATTCTTCTTAGAGATGTTCTTGTACTTCTGAAAATCATCATATTTCTCAGATGCCAATGCTCTTAATGGAGTGAGGTAGAGGACTTTCCCTCCACCTTCGATGATATGTTTCAAAGCACAAAGTTCTGCAACTAGAGTCTTCCCGCTAGCGGTGGGGCTTGCTAAAACGAGATTTCTACCTTCAAGAGCTTCAGCCCGAATAGCATCTTCCTGAGGAGGATAGAGGATGGATACGCCGGATTCCAGGATAGACTTTTTCACAGACTCTGGAATAGGCAGATCCTCAACCTTCAAGACTTCACCTCAATCTGCTAGGTCTTCTTTAGATAACCAATTTTAGGTCTATATACCATTCCATCCCTAACAAGCTGTTCAATAAGTCTAGTAGCCTCAACTCTCTCGATGTCATACTCCTTTAATAATCTATTATAGAATTCGTTCTCGTCCGCAAAGCCCTCAGTCTTCTCAATCTCAGTCAAAGTTGAAAGTATCACCTGCAGTCTATCTCTGAGACTCTTCGGTTTACCAGTCATAATAAGGTCAATATCGAATTTCCCAGAAGAGGTGTCGATGCCAACCTGCTCAAGTGACTTCCTCGTAAGCAAGATAGCTGCCTGAGCGTCCTCAACCGTAATCTCCTTCCTCATCGCAATCCGTGCACATGCTTCAGCAACTCGGATAAGAGATTCAAGCTGCCTGGCAGTTATTGCTATGGGAGAGTCCCTTGATTCAGTAGTACGCATCTGAAGATAAAAGTCTCGAAGGCGCTTCACAGCATCGTCCGTCAGGACAGGTTTAAACTGTTTAGAGTAGCTTATGTATTTACGGAGCAATGCGGGAGCTATAGGTGACTCAACAGGCGACTCACCCGTCTTATGAAGAGCCAGAATATGCTCAGCCATATTCTCATCAACATCCTTTTTAGGTTCGTCTCTAATAACAAAAATCAAATCAAACCTAGATAGAATAGTCACAGGCAGATTGATGTTTTCAGCAATAGTCCTATAAGGATCATATCGTCCCAAAGCAGGATTAGCAGCAGCCAGAATCGACGTTCTAGCATTCAACGTCGCAATTATCCCTCCTTTAGCTACTGAAACCGTCTGTTGCTCCATCGCCTCATGAATTGCCACCCTATCCTCAGGTCTCATCTTATCAATCTCATCGATTGCACAGACTCCTCTATCAGCTAGAACGAGGGCTCCTGCCTCCAATGTCATCTCTCCTGTCTTCTCCCGCATCACAGCTGCCGTCAAACCAGCAGCTGTTGACCCCCTACCGCTAGTGTATAGGCCTCTAGGTGCAATCTTAGACACATATTGCAGCAACTGACTTTTAGCTGTACCCGGATCACCAACAATGAGGATATTGGGGTCACCCCTGATAGATATACCATCAGAAAGAGATTTAGAAATACCCCCGAACAGAAGGTACATTATCGCCTCTTTAATGTCGGAATATCCGTAAATGGAAGGGGCAATGGACCTTATTATTTTCTGATGCACTAGCGGGTCTCTCGATAGCTCTTGAATCCACTTCTCCTCATCTGGAGTAATTTGAACAATCTCCTGTTCTTTTCCCGCTATGTCAACGTAACTCGCGTCCAAGATGAGGCTAAACGTTCTAAGAGCCCCACGTCTAGGCACATATTCTCGTTGGGTCCTCACAATCCCCGTAATGGTAACCCGATCACCAGGTCTAGCAACATCCACCAAATCCTCCAACAGCCTCACATCAACGCCTCGTGGCAACTGCCCCGGTGGCAAGTCCTCAGGTCGCTCCTGAATCCTTATCTCCTGGGAATTGATGAATTCTGATTCATCCTCGACTAGATCAAATGGACCTGTACGCCTACATGCAGGATCTGAGCAAACACTCGGATATGTGAGTATACTATCAGTCTGAGGCAACTCGATAAGGCTCCCACATCTCTTACATTTGAAGATGCCCTTCATCAGCAAGGGTAGGATTGTAGCCGCTCGGACTAAAATTCCATCAACCATTATCATGTTCCCAATCTGATCAGAGCCCATAAATCTTAAGGGTGTCTTATCAGGCAGCCCTCTGAACCTTACCTTAACCTTTTTTATTTCTTCGGCATACTCAGGTTCCTCAATTCTTAATTGCGCCCAAGCAGCATCTTCAGAGTAACCTATATATTCATCTGGCTTCGCAATCAGATTTTCCGTGAAGTTTATGTCGCAAGCCATAATATCTTCAAAGTCAACTAGTAGAGTCTTATTTCCATGGACTGCCATTTGTGATAAACGCTGACGATACTTGTCGTCTTTTAAGAGATTCTGAAAACGCTCTACAGGATCCTGAGCTTTTGCATCTGTCATTCCGTAACCTCTGCCTTTAAAATCTTTGACTTCCATTCGAGAATCGCGGAATTGAGTAGATCATATAATATTCGCTCCTCCTGAGAAAAGCATCCAAGGACACTCTCTGTTTGAGTTGAAGACGAAGATAGGCTAACAATTTTCTTCAATCTACAATCAACAATGTCATGAATTAATCTCAGAGCACTATTGTACTCGGTTGTCACTGCAGCGTCACCTGTAGAATTCTCCTTAAGTATTTTAAGATATCTACGTATTTGTGGATAGAAGAATTTTGGTAAAGCCGATATCTGTCTTCCTGTTTGCAGCTTCGTCTCCCTCCAATGAATTTTATTGAGCGCTACGAGATTCATCATACTTTCTTCATGAAATCGAGCGAATCCAAGCTTAACCAATTCCAAAGCTATCCAATTTGGCGTCTCAAATTCTCTTCCTTCTTGAAGCGACCCTAAAGTATAACCTGCAATCTTGAGCTCCTGGATGTTTCTGAGGAGAACAATTTTTGTTGGAACATTTTCAAAGTCGAGGCTTACATCCTCAACTGAAAAGAGTGATAATTCACTCAAGGAATACTCAACCTCTTTTAAGAGATTTTTATTAGACCGTGCAAGATAAGAATGTCGATTTCTAAAAAGACGAATTACTCTTTGTAAAAAAATCTGCGAAATAGCGCGCGCTTATAGTTACGAAAAGTTAAAATATGGTAAATATTTTGCATATTGCAATCAATTGCCATAGTCTCGGAATGAAGGATAATCAGTCCTTTGAACGTGTCTTGGCAGATTCACTGAGATGGTGAAAAAGAATGACTGAAAGAGTCCAAAGAAATTCTGCATACTTGAATGGAAAATCCACAACAGGAACAAATACTAGAGTAAGAGATGTAAGCCCCACAAGTGGCATGTGTCCAATATGTATTAGGAACTGCCCTTTCGTATGCCAGATATCTCTAACCGCATTTAGGGGGAGAGAAGCTCTTTATCCAAAGCCAGGTGAATATGGATTCAGTACAGCGGGTGCTTTGAAAGACTTTGGTTTAGATTGGTCTGATTTTAACATACAAACTAATGTATTGGGAGCAAGTGGAATAGAAGCCGACTCAGATATAGCATTATTTGAGAACGTAAATGTAGAGAGTAAAATCGGTGGAGTTGCTTTAAAACTACCTATTTTAACAGGGGCTTTTGGTTCGACTGACGTGGCGAGGATAAATTGGGAAGGTTTAGCCATCGGTGCTGCAACATCAGGTGTAATCGCGACTGTTGGAGAAAACGTCTGCGGAATGGATCCTGACGCAAAATTCGAAAAGGGAAAAGTAACATATTCCAAAGAATTGAAGCGTAGAGTTGATGTTTACAGAAAGTTCTGGGATGGAAAGCATGGTGACATAGTCATCCAGACTAACGTAGAGGATCAAAGGCTGGGAATAGATACATATGCTATATCAAAATTAGAGGTCAATGTAATTGAGAGGAAATGGGGGCAGGGAGCTAAGGCAATAGGCGGGGAAGTTAGACTAAACAGCCTTGAGCGAGCTATTCAACTAAAGAAGAGAGGGTACATAGTCATACCAGATCCAGAAGATAAGACTATTCAAGAAGCCTTTAAAGAAGGCGTCTTTAAGACATTCGAGAGACACAGTCGAGTTGGAATGCCAAAGGAAAAAGATTTCATCGAAGATATAGATTGGCTTAGGAAGAATGGTGCTAAAC
>JAUPKU010000196.1 GCA_030837285.1 Thermoproteota archaeon
CATTCTACTCTACAGACGTCGGATACATGAAGAGCGACCGTGAATTCTGGGATCACATACTCTCTACCATCCAAAAGAAACCCGAAGAACTTGTTATGATTGGCGATAATACACGATGCGACATACACTGGCCAAACCTACTGGGAATGATTACAATACAGATTCCGACAACAGAGAAACTTTCTAACCGTGATCTAGAAGTGCAAAACGACGACGATAAACCCGACTACCGCGTCAATACACTAGATGAAATCCAAAAGATTCTTCTTAAAATAGAATAGTCAAGCCATCCGACTAAACAGACTATTTCACAGCAATAAAAAAAGACATGAGAAACTTCAGCTTGATAAAATAAAAGAAAAAGAACAGTCTGTTTTTCCCTTAGTAATTATCACTCTTCTTTTGTAGTAATAGTGTATTTGCAACCAAGTGGAGTGAAAGCTTTGTCTATCTTCTGTATTAGCTGATTCAATTCTGCTCGGCTGGGTTGTTTAGGCCACTCAAAGTAAAAGTCATATTCTCCAAGTTTGACTCCAGACTTACTGATTATCTTACTGCACCGCTCAACCGGAATCTCAGTTACAAAAGGAGCACGTACTCGAAAATACTCTTGTACTTCCATCTCAGACATAGGGGGAGAATTCTCAATCATCAAATCCATTATACAGACTTCCGGCATGTCTACTGCGATCTTCTCAAGAGTTCCAATAGCCTCGAAGAGAGGTGGACCATAAATCTTAATATAACTTGTCACAAAATAGCCCTCCATTTTTAGAATTTCTCAGGCGTGATATTTAAGAATTTAAAAGAACAACTGCCTATATGAAGAAAATTTGATATTTCAAGCTATTAGGAAATCTGTTGTCAGTAGATGTTACAGTAAGAATTAACAACTAAAAGACCATTTCGTTTTAATAAAAACTCTTAATAAAGGTTCAAGCATCCCAGAAACCATCACTAACAAATCAAACACATCATATTCTATAGTTAATCTAGACCATATTAAGGGAAAAGCTGAAAACATAATGCATGTATATTTTCTATTAGAGATGCCATCTAATGAACAAAACTGTAGGAGAAATCCGCGATCCCATTCACGGCTACATATACATAACAGAAGTTGAAAGAGAAATCATAGATACCTTTCCTATGCAAAGACTCCGCCGGATAAAGCAGCTTTCGGGAGCCCATCTCACCTACCCCGGCGCAGAGCACTCGAGATTCAGCCACTCCCTAGGAGCGATGCACCTTGCAGGATTGATAGGCACTCGTTTTGTAGAAATGGGATACATTAATGAGGACGACATCCAAAAAATCCGCATAGCCGGTCTCCTCCACGATGTCGGCCACGGTCCATTCTCTCACATGTTCGAGGAAGTATTGGACAAACATAGAGATATGACTCATGAAGACATCGGACAGTGGCTAATCAAGGAGACTGAGATAAAAGACATTCTGGAAAAACACGGATACTCCACGGAGGAGATTTCCCATTTAGCAGTAGGTCGTTTAGAAAAGGGTGAGAAGCATTTCCTAAGTCAAATAGTGGCAAGCCAATTTGACGTTGACATAATGGACTACCTTTGTCGTGACTCATATTTCACAGGAGTTGAGTATGGCAATATCGATGTTAAACGCCTAATTAACTCCTTAGACCTAATTGACGATAGATTAGCTATGGATGTTGCAGCAATCTACGCCCTGGAGGCTTTTATCATAGCGAGATATGAGATGTTCAAAGCCGTCTACTTTCATCGAACAGTCAGGGCGGCTGAAGTAATGACTGTAAGAGCTATGGACTACGCGAATGATGCTTTAGGCTTCACTTCCTTCAAGTCACCAGATGAATATTTACGCCTTGATGACTCCAGTGTTCTTGTGGGTCTCCTCTCCCTCAGAAATTCTGAAGATAAAAGGCTCAAGATGGCTGCTGATTTTGCTCAAATGTACTGTCACAGGCAACTCTTCAAATGCACCTACGAACTTTTCATTCACCATCGAGACGAGTTCCTGACAAGTCTTATGAGTAAAGACGAGATTCGAAGCCAAATAGCAATGGAGATTAGTAGAAAAGCAGAAGTGGATCCCGATTATATAATAATTGATGTACCAACAGTGGCTTCGGTTCCTTATTATCCCCTTCAGAAGCGGCCATCGGATATTCCAATATTCCAAAGGCTTCCAGATGGAAGCAAGGAATCTCATGAGCTCTCAGAATATTCTCATCTTGTTGACGCCCTAATTGGTTACATTGACGTTGTTCGGGTTTATACAACTGCACAATTTAGAGAAAAGGTCAGAGAGGCTTCTAGTGAAGTGTTTAGAAGGCAGCCCTCTTCAGCTAAAGTATCAATGTAAATCCTTTTACTCTCCTATTCATTACAATTTCAGAGGGAAATGCATAATTATTTTCTTTAGCCATTCAAAATTGATTATCTTAACCTGAGAACTTCTTAATTTTGTCTCCAATACAATATTATTCCAAGCCATAATATTTATCATAAGTAAGGAAATTCTATATCATCTAAATGCTTATAAAAGAATAAGACGGATTTATGGGAACATGAAAATAAAAGTGGACGTCAAACTAGTTATTCTTGAAGTCCTCTTTGCAACTGGAATTTTTACAATCATATATGGTGGTTATAACTTATTATTATTAATTCAATCTATCTTCAACTACCTTACCGAGGGCTTAGGATTTATTGAAGCGGTGAACTCCAATGTGGACTTTATTTTCAACATTGTCGCCGTGATTGGAAGTGGTCTTGCTCAATTGGTTACCGCTTATTTGTTAGGTGAAACATTTGGGAAGAAAACAGAACAAAACAAGGGTAAATAAATGTAGACACTCAAATAGAATA
>JAUPKU010000022.1 GCA_030837285.1 Thermoproteota archaeon
AACCAATCATCATATTGCCTAGAGGTGCAAGAGTGTACTTCTTTGTCTTCTTGTCTACACTCAGTAGCTCAGCTCGAACAAGAGTTCTTAGGTGATAAGCAAATTTACCCGCATCTCTACCAGGACTGAGATTAAGTTGACCCATTATCTCACTGTAATTCAAAGGTCCTTGAGAATAGAGGAGCCTCAGAATCCCGAAACGAAGGGGTGCTGATACAGCACTGAAGACTTTGGAACTCTTTCCAAGCTGCGAATCAGACATAGCTAGTTCACACACCATCAAGATAGATTAATTATTCATAAAATACGTGCTCTAATTTAAAAATTAGATTACAAACACGTTGACTAAAACTTGAAAAAATTAAGACCATCTCAAGAGAAGACTGCAACGGATTTTTTTTTAAATGAATATGTTAATCTCTGAGATTGCCCTTCTAAAGTTTGTCTCAGTAAAAAGTTGATTTAACAAAAAATTGTTTAAAATTAGCCAGTTAATCCGTCTTCTTTAGACGCACTTAGGGGAGAATAAAAATAAATACTTAGAAAGCTATAAGATATATTGCCAAGTGCAGGTAACCTAAGAGGAAATGTGAAAGCATAGCCGAATGGGTGTAGGCCGGTGGGTGAACCCTTCGCTCTAGCTAAGCGAAGTAAGTTCTACGGTCAGTAAAAGGAAATTGCCCACGAACACCCTTCCAGCAAAAAGTCGCTGGGTGAAGAGTCGGTCAACTTCAACACTTGGCATCCATCGAAAGTCCAGTGAAAGATAATACAAGACAAAGACCGAGAAAGGTAAGGTCAGAGGAATGTATTATCGAGTAACTGGATCGTTAAGATGGACATTACTTTTAGAATAATTACTATAAGAAAAAGCTATGAAAATTTATAATAAAAAAGGAAAAAATGGTGGTTTAAGCAGGCATATAATAGCCTTGTCCACCCACTACCACAGTGACTCTAGCTGCTTTTCCCTTCTCCTTGTAAGCGTCGGCTAACGCTTCGTCCACAGATTTAAAGATCTTGGAAAAGCCCCAGTCCAGCATCAGTTGCTTATTCGCATATTGAGTGACAAGATAACACTTCCTTGTTTCAAGTGTAACCTTTGTCTGCCACATAAGTGATAAATCACGCAGATTCACTGAACCCTCGATGTCACCCATTAGCCGCCAAGCCAAATCCGACGCACTCTTTCTCATCCAGTAAGGATTATACGCTACATGCTTGCCATTCACAAGCGCGCTCTTCGGCCTCTTGACGGTGCGAGCGTATCCAAGTTCTCCGGAGGCGACGTAGATTTGAATGCCATCTTCTTTTGTCGCTTGATCCACACGTGGAGGAGGACCCAACGCTATACTGGTCATTAGTGCTCCAGCTTCCCCGCTCAGATAAACTGATATGTCGGCCTTCTTTGCCTTCGTCCCATACAGCATTTTGCATTGTTCAATACCCTCTCGATACTCCTTAACGAAGTCGCCAGCGTAGATTCCAATTAGTTCTCTGTTACCTCTATCAGGACCAAGCGTCACAGCGTCTATCTTGAAGTCCAATCCCGCGACTGCAGCAGTGTCTTCTATTTCTCGTCTGACCTCATTCTCTCTACCATTTCCCCAGTAGCCAGTCTGCCACTCCTTGTGATTTCCGCCCGGGACTCTCTGCATTAGAACACGCCTGTGCATGGAGCCTAGGGTTGGTCTCCCGACGCAGCCTGGGTTTATGATTTTGCCTCCACCGCAGTGTCCTGCTGCGTGGTGAGGACTTAATTCGCCGAAGCCTATCTTCACATCCGCGTCTGCTACTGCCTTGTTCACGAATACGGGGGCACCCTGGCTTGTTATACCCATGTATCGGAGATCTTCTCTCTTGTCGCAGTCGTGCATCACCATTTTGTGTTTTCCAGATAGGGGTCCGTAAAGCTTCTGTACTATTGGATTGGCTAATTGCTCCTCTTCGTTCTGATGAGTTCCAGGAGCGTTGACAAGAGTTATGTTCTCGTCTTTTACTCCGCATGCCTTCTTTAATAGATTAACAACGACTGGGGCTAGGATCCAAGTGTATGGCATCCTCATGTACTCTGAAGATACAAGAGTGACCTTGTCACCTGGCTTTACCATGTCTACAAGTTTCTTGGTGCCTATGGGATTATCCAGAATCTTCATCAATGTCTGCTCAGGATTCGCAAGGGGTTTTGCCATTTCATAGTGGGGTTGTATCACGCACTCAAGATTCTCTTCAGGAATCTTAAGCAGCATTTCTTGTCCACCATAAACAGACTTAAACTCTTTATTCATATCCATCACCTGCTTAGTTTCATCATTTGTATGTGCCACTCTTATTTAAGATAATAGAATCTTATCATAAAAGACACCTCATTCTCAAAATTTATACAACAACCAAAGGTTTTAAGGTATTAGTCTAGCTTCCTTCAGCTTTTGTTCCCACACATTTGTTATCTCTTCTGTCTTCCTAGATGCTATTCCAAGGTACGTGTTAGGATTAACAAGTATTGCAGATTGTCTTGATGTGAATTTCTTTAAATACAAGCTTAAAGCAGGGTCGCTTTGCACTATCTCAGTCAAAGATCTACCTGTTTCATAGGACTTGTCCACGAGTTTGCTGACATATTCATGAGCGTTAGGATGCCCATAGGAAGAGAGAAGAAGTTGAAGAGGTTCTGCAACTATCTTGTCCTTATTCATCTCAAAATTCCGTAGCATATTATGCGTGTGTGGTCTGAGATTTCTGAGGATTCTAGTCATTCTTCTTACCGAATAATCAAAGAGATCTAGAACCTGTGGAATATTTCTTTGAGATGCAGAGTTTGTTAAATCACGCTGATGATTTGAAATCTGATCCAAGTACATTGTTATCATAAAGGGCATAACAACTTTCCACAGGCTCTCTACATTTTCTAATCCAACAGGATTAGCTTTATGCGGCATCGTAGATGACCTAGAGATATCTTCGCCTCGGGGTTGGCCTACCTCCCCGATCTCTGGTCTCTGGAGGTTCCTGAGATCATCAGCCAAATTAGACATAATTGTTGACGTGCTGACAACATAGTGCATCAGATCTGTAAGATTTTCAGGCTGTATGATTTGAGTGGAGATTTCAGCTGGCTTAAGCCCCAACTCTGACAGGACTTCCTTCTCAAAATCCTCTGGATCATCAACGAAGAGAAAAGAAGCATTGTAAGCACCAACGGCTCCTGAGAATTTTCCTTCCATCTCGTTGATAGAGCGATAGATTTTCATTAAACTCTTACCAAATCTGCTTACGTACCAAGAGATGGCAAAACCGAAAGTTATTGGCTCAGCATGCTGCAAATGCGTCCTGCCTATCTGGACGGTTTCTTTTTCGCGCCTAGCAATATCTATAAGAACTTTTTCCAAAGAGACAAGATCAGGGATGATGATTTTCAAGAAGGCGTCTCTGTACCGCTTCGAATTCGCAGTGTCTACAATATCATATGATGTTGCAGTTCTATGAACCGCCGACTTGGCTTCGTCAGATATCTTTGTCCTAATCATGTTTATCAAAGCTATGATATCATGTTGTGTCCTCTGTTCTTCATTGTAGACTTCTTCGGCAGTCACTCTTTTAGAGGCAAGGGCTATCTCCTTAGCTGAGTCCTCGCTGATAATTCCTCGCTTAGCCAGAACTTTTGCAAGAGCAACCTCTACTTCACATTTGTATTTGACATAGGACTCTTCGGAGAGAAAAGGCTCTAGTTCCTTGACGTAATACCTGAAATCAGCTGGGGCGAACAAAGAAAACCTAGACAGATTACCTTCACTCATATACTATCAACCTTTCATCATATGATTCTACATACTATTGCTTTCATTTACTGCCAGTATTGGAAAGACT
>JAUPKU010000197.1 GCA_030837285.1 Thermoproteota archaeon
AATACTCACTGTATAATCAATACCTACTGAAGCATCTTCATTCATCAAGATAATCCAGTACTTACCTGTCTGAGGTGACCACTGTAGGGTTTGCATTCCAATTCCATGAACAGAGGATACCCAGAATGTCTGGGAGAGAGGATCCGAGAGGGCTGACCCTTGATGTAAGCTGTATTGAATATTTGGACTGCCGTCAAGATTAAAATTGAAGCGAGTAATCTCATCGTATCTTACATTGTTTAGGTAGACTTGAGCGTCAACTTCGTTGGCTATTCCTATGAAGACATTTTCTGAGGCATTATTGCTTGTGGAAATAATCTTTAATGTGATGAGATCTATGGAAGATGGTCTCCAGATGCCCTTATCCAAGTTAATGTTGAGACTTTGCAGCAATGACATAAGAAGATGTAGCTAGTTTCTGATTTGCTGATGATATGAATCCTTGATTGTCAGTAAAAGAAGTGTTGGCTCCATAGAGCACAATACCACCTATCAGTAATCCAAAGGATGCTAGAAGTATTATACTTCCAATTACTAGGAGTACTATTTTTATTGCTTTCATAATCTGTCATTTTTTTATTAGTGACAAGCAATATAATGATATGTTATTGTGAAATTACGGTCACAAATGAGCACATTATTATCAAATGCATAGTGAGTGCTTGTAAGATAGAACATTCTCAGTAATTTAGTCATTACTTCCATTACTAGTTCGAGAGCGCGCACAGGCTGTTTACAGGTCTCTTCTAGTTTTCAGCCTCTACTCTCTCTTTTTTTAAGAAGTTTAATTGTTTCTTTGCAGAACGCCGGTAAATCATCAGGTGAACGCGAGGTCACTAGATTGCCATCAACTACAGCTGACTCGTCAACGACTTCGGCTCCAGCGTTTCTCAGATCCGTTCTCACTGAAGGCCAGCTTGTGACCTTTCTTCCGCTGACTACATCTGCCTCTATGAGCATCTGAGGCCCATGGCAGACTGCTGCAACAACCATGTTCATCTCAAATGCTGCTTTAACTATGTCGATAAGACCCTTGTTAATACGCATCCTGTCAGGAGCTTGCCCCCCAGGAATAATGAGCGCAACAAACTCCTCCATTTTAACTTCCTCAGGTGAGGTATCCGATGTAAACGATAATCCGTGTTTTCCATTATATCCTTCTTTAGCTTTTGGAGCGGCTATAACAACCTCATAGCCTTCCTCCTGAAAACGGTAATACGGATAGATGAACTCAACGTCCTCTACCCCATTCTCCAAAAAAATAAGGATTTTTTCCATACATTTACCACCGGTAATGAATTGTTGAATCTCGACTTGGTCGATCTCAATAGAATATTACACAAATGTGCTTAATATGTAGGTGTGATTGTAAAGCAACAGCAACACAACCTAATACAAATATTTCACTAAATGACATGCACGCGATAATAAAGGAAAGATGTCTCAATGCAAGTATCTGCTTCTAATCATTTGTTTATGGCTTCTGATACTTGGTCTGCGTCGTTTGTCAATTTGTTGCGCACACTAGTCCCAGTTGGCATATGCTATATCAAACGTGAATCTTATTTGGCTATTTTATCCGCGATTGTTTTTCCAAGTTGTCTACATGCGTCTAAAACCTTTTCAGTTGGAGCATTCACAGCCAAGACTGTTGAACCACCTATTTTCATTCCAAGCTCTGTTAGGTTATTCTCAAGCATTTCAATGTTCCACCCACCATCCCAGCCGTAAGATCCGAAGACAGCTCCTATTTTTCCTTCGAGCTTCAGACGCCCAGCCTTATTATAATCTGCCACAGCCTTAAGGAAGTATCTGACCACCTCAGTCTCATGCGAATACCGCGAAGGCGATCCGATAATTATAGCATCTGCAGCGTCAAGAATGGTCAGAGGAAATGGTGTACCAATTTTCTTCAAGTCCACGTTTACTTTTTTTACTGTCCTTGCACCCTCTGCAACAGCTTTCGCCATTGCCTCCGTGTGACCAGTAACACTGTCGTAGATGATTAGTACTTTAGCCATGTTTTTATTCCCTCATGTTCAATCCATGTAATCCTTATTATTTAATTCCATTATTTAATTGAAAAACATCATACAATTCTTTGAATAAAGCTACCCGCCTTTTGAGCCCAAGGAACATATAAATTTCGAGACATGCATACATAATTTTTAACTAAGTAAGGGCCATAATAGTTGCAAAATTTGGTGGTTTATACTCATTGTCAAAGCTAGTTAGCTTACAAAGTGATGTCTAGACGGTTTTCTTTTTGTCTTCTATCTTAATAGTGATGGTCCTTGGGATTATGGCTCCTACAATTAGTCCAAGTATTACGCCACCAAGTAAGACCTTCGCCGGGTTATCGCGGGAGTAGTTTTTCACTTTTTCAGCAAAGATTTTAATTTGGGCTCCTACATCATCTTGTATTATATCGCTCAGCTCTTTGACCGTCTGCTCAGCTTTTTCACGAACAATTTCCATATTCTTTCACCTCCACATGCTATTTCGGCTCTGAAGGGCAAAAACACCTTTCATTTTAATACAACATTCGCCTGAAAATGATCAAGTAAAAAGGGCAATGAAGTCGATGTTTACTCAATAAGTTTTCATCCTCATTTGACCATGGCTACGATTATGCCTATTACGAATCCTAAGGTTATAGGTAGAACTGTTGTTAATCCTAGCGTTAGGATGATTGACATGACAATTGGGTAAATCTGCTGCCATGTTAAACCAAGTTGCACTAGTTCCCCGCTTAAGTTTGTGCCGAGCATTGGGGTTTGCCACACATTGAGAAGTAGGCCTACGACAAAAATGCCAATTAGAGCTATGAGATATTTGAATATCTTAATCGAAAAGTAGCCTAAGCCTAAGCCAAGGACAAGTTGTATTATGAAAATTATAAGGAATGCTGGGCTTGAAAAATCAGGTAATGTTAAAACCATTTTTTCACCTTATGATAATATTTGTCTACCATTTTTTTTACTACTCTATCATACATTCTATAAAATCGCTGTTTTTAATCATTTGTGACTGTTAGTCTACAATTACAAATATTCTTAGATTAAAAAATTGATCAATGTCGTTTAGCGAAAAGGGTAGAAAGTGGCGAGGTTGGGAAAGAGGCCGGAAAGGTTACAACATTAAATGTTAGAATACAGAACGCTATGTTAACTGATTAAAGAATGAGACAAGTCAAATTAACATTCGTTTGAAATAAGCAATTGTAATTGTATTAATACAATCACACATACTTAATAAAAACTTGTTTTAAGAATTTAGTACTGGAGTTGGGAATGCATGAGAAAAAAAGACGCTTCTCGCAGTCTTATTGTCGCTTTC
>JAUPKU010000198.1 GCA_030837285.1 Thermoproteota archaeon
CCTGTGCTTCGCTCATTCTATTATGAAGGCGCTGTCTTCTGGTGTCTGGCGCTGAGCAGCCCATAGCTAGGTTCTTGATCAATGCTGCTAATCCTGCACTGTGATGGAAGCTTGTCCGCGCGAAGTTTATTATTGCGTCAGCGTCATAGATGTTTCCAGCTACCTTCACTTCTTTAAGGTGTATACCATCGACTTGAACTACTCTGAAATCGTTCTCTTTTATACCGCTGACAGGTACAATAGGCGCACCTACTGTAGCGTCACTGAATCCGTTGTATAAGGCGTCATCGAGGTGGCTAAGTCCCCATGTGTCGGTTACGAATGGTCTTCCACCTAACGACTTTATAGTTTCGACTACTTTTCTGACGAATGGTGGGCGTATGACGCGGTATCCGCCGATTCTGCCAAAGTGTATCTTTATTGCCACGTAATCTCCGCTTTTAATGGTATTTGCTATGCCTGCTTTTTCAAGGAGGACTGGGACCTTGCTGACAACGCTTTCGGCACTAAGTTCTTTTGGCATTGACATGGCAGATCCCAGGCCTGGAGCCCTCAGGCGGGCTGAACTGAAGAATACTTCGCTCATGAATATTCACCTCATTTGTTGATGTTTTGTATTAGCTGGTGAAGAAGTAAATAAACAATATTGGATTGTGAAGTGATTTCTTAGTTTAGGTTTCTCTGCGTCCCTCTCAAATCTATTGAGGGAAGGGTGGGAGGTCGGAAACGCTATTTTTAAATTTCATCTCTGGAATATAGCAGCTTAAAAGCTTATCAGACTGCTAAAAAAAGTGCAGAAAACGATTCGAATTCATGTGATTTGTTATGGAAATCGATTCATATTCTTCATGAATTTCTAAACTATCCTCTCTAATGTCCAAGGTGATATATACAAGATTACAAACTTTAGGTTTTTCGAATGGTTTTTTTAATTTGGTAAGCCAGGAAAATGAGTTATCTTTGGACTGCTGACGGTAGACTTTGGCGTCATCGGTGTGTGCAATCTTGAGAGAGCCTGTGGCGGTTGACGTTGTTGTAGCTGGTTTCTCTTTTGAGATCTGTTTTCTTTAAGCTTACTTACTATGTTTAGTATGCGGGGTAGTCTCGGATGATCTGGGATGCTTTGGTTGTTATTTTATATCTGTTCTGCCGATGCGTTTTTGAGGCAGATTTGTGTTCAATTCATAATCGTAGATCGCTCTTGAAACTACAGTCCAAGCTTCAAGAGGTGCTTGATCTATACATATTAGCTCGTTTGAAATCTGCTTGGTCTCCTCGCTGAAATTTCCATTAGGAAAAGCACCTATTATAATAACTGGGTTTTCTTCTTTGGCGAGGCGATTCATAGTCTGATGGAGAAGCATAGGTTTACCTATTCGCGTGAAAGCTAAAGTATATGATGGTTTCACTTCGTCCATTAGGTTGCTGAGGTTGCCTCTCTTTAATTCCAGAAGGGTTTTGCCATTATTGATGATTCTCTGAGAATCATAGAGTTGTTCAAGCAGACCTGTGAAGCGGTCATAGTTCCTTGGCAAGCGAACGTCCGGATTAGGAATTATGATATGGCCATCCATTGTATGAATATATGTCTTTAGAAGATATTCCCTATTCAAAGGTGTCCCGAGTGCTTCGAGAAGACAGAAATGTACAATATCTGGTCTGCCTCGTTTGTAAGCCTCTTTCAGATCTAGCATTGCTCTGTGATGGAATGATCTGTCAAGGAGTAGCTGCCCTGGCTGCTTACTCAACCTTTCAGCCATTTTGAATACTGAAGGGTGATTCCATAATGGTTTGGGAATCCTTTCCAGAGCTGATTCAGCGAGTATGAGATTTAACATAATCTTGATTTCACGGGTTAAGGGAAAAACTTTATCATACAACCTTATTTAGAGTAAGGATGGCGGAGGATCATTGGTTGATCGGTTACAGGAGGCACGCAGCCATTCGGAGGAACAATAAGCAGATTGCTTCGGAGCGAATATCAATACTCCTTACACTGGCTAGAGAGAAAATAAAGGAAGAACCCAATCTCGCTCAACGTTATGTGAAATTGGCTAGAGAGATAGGGATGCATTATAAGGTTAGGATACCATTAGAGTACCGAAGGATTATCTGTAGAAACTGTAAACAAATAATAATTCCGGGAATTAATTGTAGAACGAGGACCAGAACGGGGCGCGAATCACATGTTGTGATTACCTGCCTCATATGTGGTGGTCAAACAAGAATTCCACTGAAAGAGAGGAAAGCTGTTGATAACGCAAAGGCAAAGATTAAGAATTAAGAGGGAGATGGCTGTAGAAAAGCCTACCTTATGGATTGGCAAGAACGGTATAACTGATGAAGTCATTAGAGAAGTCTCCAATCAATTAAAAAAGAATCAAATGGTTAAGATCAGAATGCTAAAGAGCGCAGTGAAGCAAGATGATGAGATTAATAGTCTGGTTAGGGAGTTAGTTGACAAGACAGATACAACTCGCATAGACATCAGAGGGAGGAACTTTATCCTCTATAAGATTGACAAGAATGGTGAGAAGACCGATTAAGACTTAATATTTGATACTATAATTTTAAGAAACTGGGAGGATCTAGTGGTCTCCGCCTTTGACTCTGTCGAAAAGGAGAGAGAATTCTTCTACAGAATTATAGATGACGGATTTTAAATTAGATTGCATGGCTACGAATACTTTATCAGAGGAGAGAAATTCGTTTGCATAGTAGTCCTATTTCCTCAATGGAATTCTGCTACAATACATAGAATTCTATGGAACATGGAAGAGTCCAAGAGGGCTGTTGAACGAATCTCAGAAATCCTCAGAGAGATAGAACCAGCTATAAAAGTAGAAGTCATCTAATGTAGAAAAATACACTTAAGAACCCAATCGACAAGTTAAGTATATCAAGGTACATACTGAAAGTAAAGGGAATCAAAAGCATTTATATTTGTCCTTCAGGAATTATTCTAAATACTTTAATGGAGAGTTCATGTATTGCCAACAGCTTACGACGTACCAGCTGGAGAATTAATCAAAAGGATAACAGAATACTTACGGGAAAACAAAACTGATATCACCCCACCATCATGGACAGCCTTTACTAAAACCAGCGCTCATCTTGAGCGGTTACCACAAAGCCCTGACTGGTGGTATACGAGATGCGCATCCATCCTAAGAAAAGTTTACATAGAAGGCCCTATCGGCATTGGAGGATTGAAGAAGGAATATGGTGGACGCGACGCTAAAGGAACCATTGGAAAAAATAAGGTAAGTGGAGGAGGAGCGATTGTCAGAAATGCCCTCCAACAACTTGAGAAAGCCGGACTTGTAAAAACTGATAAGAAAGGAAGAGTCATCACACAGAGTGGGCATGCTGTATTAGATTCCTTAGCTAGGGAAGTCAAGAGGGATCTTGAGAAGAGCATCCCTGAATTGAAAAAGTATGGTTGAGTAGTGAAAGAATATGGCTTCGGAGGAGGATCTTGAAGACATTCGAAGGAGAAAGATGCTCGAACTCCACCAGCAGCTTGATAATGAGCAGAGAAAGGTAAAACAAGAAGAAACATTGGAGGTACAGAAGCAAGCCCTTCTCCGCCAAGTCCTGACTACTGAAGCGAGGGAACGCCTAAATAGGATAAAGCTAGTGAAGCCAGAATTCGCAGCGCAGATAGAGTTACAATTGATTCAAATCGCACAGAGTGGTAAAGTGAGACTACCAATAACAGATGATCAGCTGAAATTAATTCTCACCAGGCTTCAACCGAGTAAGAGAGAGATCAAGTTTAGGAGAGTTTGAAAATGGCAAGGGTTAAATCGACGGCTAAGAAGAAAAAGCTGGTCAAAGCGAATAATGAGAGTCAGCCAGTTCCGACATGGGTTGTCGCGAAGACTAGAGGACATGTTCGTACTAATCCAAAGAGGAGAAATTGGCGCCAGAGGAAACTAAATATATAGGAGACCCAGCGATGACTGAAAGAGAAGCAGACGAAAAAAAGGTGGATTCTGCAAGAGAAAAGACCGAAGAAAAAGATGAGAATGTCGTTGAAGAGAAAGTGTTTACAATCCCTCTCAAGAAAGCATGGGGAGTCCCGATTAAGAAGAGAACACCCAGAACAGTGAGAATTTTGAAGGATTTTATGAAGAAGAATATGAAGTCTGAGTCCCTTATCTTAAGCGGAGAGGTTAATGAGTACATTTGGAGCAGAGGAATCGAAGGTGCTCCGAGAAGAATCAGGGTAAGGGCTGTCAGAGATAAGGAAGATGTTGTTAAGGTTTACTTGGCTAAGGGAAGATAAGGTTTGGCTATCTTCCGAATGAACATCTTAGGCAGTCCAAACATCGGTGTATATGCAATTACTACCAACGCTTTCACCATTGTACCGGCAAAAATCTCACAAGCCAAGACTGAGAAGCTCAAGGAATACCTTGGAAGCAAGGTAGCCTGTACAACTATTGGAGGAACGATGCTCATAGGAGTTCTCGCGGCAGCTAATTCTAACGGAATAATTCTACCTTACTTCACATCTGACGAAGAGATCGAGGTCATTAAGACTGTTTTTACAGGGAATATAGAAAGGATCGAGAGTAAGAGAACTGCTCTTGGTAATCTAGTTCTTGCAAATGACAGGGGTGCTATAATCGGAGAGAGCTTGATGAGAGAAAAGGAAGCTGTAGAAAAGATCAGAGATACATTGGACGTAGAGTTAGAACCCGGGAGAATAGCAGATCTTCCCTGCGTAGGCTCCTTGGCAGTAGCTACTAATAAGGGAATACTAGCACATCCGATGTTAAGAAATGAAGAAAAAAAATTACTACAGGATGTTCTGAAGACTCAAGTTGATGTTGGAACTATAAATGGCGGGGTTCCCTATGTAAGTTCAGGGCTCTTGGCTAATGATAGTGGCGCCATTATTGGCAACCTTACTACAGGACCTGAGATCATAATGATCTCTAATGTACTTGGAGGATAGCTTCATCATCTAAATGGGAGAAGTTTTCCGCTTATCTTCTTGATTGTCATCAACCTTGTTTGTAGCGTCGAAGAGAGCCTTCAGCTGATGCTTCATCAAGCGAAGATCTCGACTTAGGTTAAAATAGTCGGCAAAGACTTCGGTTGTTCGCAGAAGCTTGGTCTTACCAAGATTCTCTGTTGTCAAAAGTCCAAGACCCCTGAGGTCATGTATGTGGATGTATGCCTGACTTCCCCTAACAGCTACAACATGCGCTTGAGCCACTGGCTGGCGATAAGCGATGTAAGCTAGAGTCTTAAGAGGACCTGAGGAAAGTAAAGGACGCATTACCAAACGTTTAACGGAGGAAACATATTGAGGCTTAAGCTGGAGGACAAATCTACCGTCATCAAGCTCCATTAGCTCAAGAGCACTATCATGCTTCAAGTACTCCGCAACCAAACTTCTGACCAGAGCTTGAATTCGCTTCTTAGATCTAATTTTCACCACCGACCCCAATGTTCTAAGGTCCAACGGTCTGCCGGCAACATACAGTGCAGCTTCAAGGAGGGCAAGAACTTCTTTGTCTTCAAAACTGACTTGTTTTGGAACTTCATTTGAATTCACTTCTTGACCCTCCTAAGGGAGACTAATATAAATCTCACCGAACTCCTCTTCCTGCCACAATTGTATCTTGCCTCTACAAGCGATAAATAGGATCAATATGAAAGTCCTTATTACTTCAAGTCTTCTCAAGCCCAAGGTTAACTTGGACATAGGAATTACATGCTCGTCTCTTGTGAATTGAAGGATTTTCTGATAAATCTCCTCCATTCTATCATCAATCTCGATCATAAATTGGTCGATTTCTTGAATCATGGGGGGTGCTGGAGTGATTGGAACTAGCTTTGGCTGTGCCTCTACAAAGGTTTCTGTTTTCAAAGCCTCTTCAAGTGCTTCTAAGAGATTATCAACGGTGGTTGAAGTGTATTCGTATCTATAAGGAAGTTGAATAGGTGGAGGAAGGAATTCTATTGGCCTCTCAACAGGAGGCTTAGGAGGCTCTTGAAGCTCCAAAATTAATTCAGACTTCATCCTGTATATTGTCGCTGAAGATAGCAGAGCTATCCCAGAAGCTTTAAAGTCGATGTAACCTCTTTTTCCAATTTCCCCTATCAAAGTAGCTAAAAGATAGGAAAGATTGACATCCCACGGTCTCACCCGATGTAATTTCATAAGATCAAATAGAACCATCCAAGGCGGTTTGAGCCAAAATGGCTTCTCCAGTCCGATAGAGGACTCATCATCAGACAATTAAGCTACAACCTCTGCAAGTCTGGTAGAGACTATCTTCGAAGCTCCTTCTTGAATGTACACACCAAAGAGTCTATCAGATCTGTCCATAATAACATCTCTAAGTGTTACCACGATAAACTGTGAAGCTATAGACTGATCCTTCAGAAGATCGGCTAGTCTTTCTGAATTAAACGGATCAAGATGAGCGTCTACTTCATCAAACATGTAAAATGGTGCTGGAGACAGATTCTGAATAGAGAAAATGAAAGAAACAGCTGTTACAGATTTCTCGCCTCCACTAGCAGCAGCTATTAATCTTGATGCTTTGCCTGGAAACTGAACAAAAACGTCTATACCAGCTGCGAAAGGATCTTCCTTATTCTGGAGATTCAAGTACCCCTCTCCTCCACCAGTCAATTTCGAGAAGAACTTGGCGAAACTTTCATTAATCTTGTCATATGCCTGCATAAAGGCACTTCTCTTTTTTCGCTCAATCTCCTCCATGAAGTCCACAATTGATTTTCTTTCGCTCTCAAGTTGATTCAACCTTACAGAAAGCTGCTTATAATTTGTTTGTTGCTCATCATATTGGACTACAGCTAATTGGTTCACTGAACCAAGCTTCTCAAGCTCAAATCTAAGAAGATTAAGAGATGATTCGGCGATTCTGACTTCTTCAAGTGTAAATGTGACCGGTGTCTCAAATCCTAGAGCATGCAATTCTTCCTTAAGACGATCAACATCAGAATTCTTAGTCTGAACTTCAAGTTCCAGACGATGAGTCTCATTAGTCAGCGGATCATATTCTTGTTCAAGTTTCCTTAATTCCCAATCAATCTTATCTAGTTGCCCCTCAAAATCCTTCCGCCTATCTTTGACAGAACTGAGAGCTGCGGAAAGACTTTCTTTAGATAACTCAAGCTCTGAAAGCTGCTTACTAGCTTCACCTAGGCTCAATTGAGATTCACTAACCTTCTCTTGAAGTGCTGATATCTGTCTATCTAAGTTTCTGAAGTCTATTCTTGCGCGCTCCAACTCTGGCACAAAGGTTGTTTCAAGGTTAGTTGCAAGGAAATTGACATCACTTTCTATTTTCACAAATTGTCTATTTAACTCATTGAGCTCAGTATTGAGCTGAGACTCGTCAGTCTCATATTTAATCAACATTGCTGGTTTGACTTGAAGTTTAGCAGACTTTCGTTGTGAAACCAAATCAAGCATATGCTTTCTATAGCGCTCTCTCTCCAGTTGCATATTTGATTGAAGCATATTTCCATTTTCAAGATATTTTCGAAAACTACCTATCTTCTTGTGCAAGATAGTAACATTCTGTTTAGCCCGCTCTATATTCTGATTTATCAGACCTACGTCACGGTCCATATTAGTGATTGAATCAGACCGGCGTATCCGTTCTTCACCAAGCCTTGAAATTTCAGCTTCAGTAACACTAATGTCACCTTTTCTTTTACTAAGTACTAACTCCAAGGATTGAACACTCTGAGAGAGCCCTTCAATAGCTTTCTCGCTTACAAGCAGTGAAGATATTTCTATGGGAGCACGATAATATCCACTCTCTATTCCGCCTCCTGCTTCGTAAAGGTCACCATTCACGTCAATAGCCCTATAGCCTGCTTTTGAAGTTAGGAAAGCAGATTTTTCACCACTTGTTACAATTGTGTCACCGAAGACGAAGTTCACAGCAGGTAAATATCTGTTACCGCATCTGACAAAATTAGAAGCAGAACCTATTACACCGTCAATATTCGGAGGTTCCACTGCGGTTATGTCACCCACTTCTCTCAGTGGAATAAGCTTTATTCTGCCCAGTTTCATCTTTTTCAGGCTCTCAACGCACTTGAGAGCTACTTCTACATCCCTAACAACTACCGCCTTTAACCAACCAGCTGAAACCACTTCGATGACTCTTTGATATCGGGGGTTAACTTTGATTAAGTTCTCTAACCTTCCAAGAATTCCAGGAATAGCTCCAGTCTCACCCATCTCTTCTATTCTCTCTAGTGCGTTATCTTCACTTGCCATCCTCTCAACGAAGCTTTTTTGGACTTGAAATTCTATGACCGCTTCTCCAGCCATTCTCGCTGTTTTTTCAGCATCGTTCATGTCGGCTATGATACTGTCTTTTCTCTTCAGATTGCCTTCTAACGTGTTTGTAACATTGATCAGGCTATCTTGTTCTTCTTTCTGTATTCTTTGAAGCTCCTGCAAGTGTTCTTGAAGATCTTTCAAAGTCAACTCAAAATTAGTACGCCTATCCTCTAAAACTTTAAGATTATCATCAACGAGTTTTTGTCTAACAGTCATTGCCTTAGATTTGGAGTTAATTTTTAGCATTTGCCTACTTAACTTATTCAATACATCATCCATTTCCTTGAGCTTCTCAGAATTAGCACCGAAGTTCTTCTTTGTCTCCGCTAATTTTGTTGAGATTTCTTGATGTATAATGCTCTTCTCGTCCAAACTCTGTTTTGCCTTGTCACGTTCACTTGTCAGTGAAGAAAGATTCTTTCGTGTGTCGCGAATAGTACGCTCAATAACCTCAAGC
>JAUPKU010000199.1 GCA_030837285.1 Thermoproteota archaeon
CAGCAATTATTCTTCAGTTTTCAGATATGGGGTGGAAAAAATGCACCGCTCACTTGGAAACAGACAAGAGCATTGAAGATTGAGGCAAGCAAGAGAGATAGGAGACACGTCTGTTGAAAGAGACCGATGGAATAGGAGACATTTCAGAGATATATACTCTGGTAGGTTTGTGAAGAGAAAATCCTTCTAAAACAGAATGGGGCGACTATTAATCGAGTTTAGATACGTTCGAGTTTGAATATGACTGGTCGCAATCCATCGGTGCAACTTTGAATGTCGACGCCCTTCTCCTTAAACTGGGGGAGGTCTCCACCAAACCTTAATAATGTGATGCTGGGGTAGATTGAAACCCAGGCACCAGGGCAGAACCCCTCCGATATTTTCCCATCTTCACCAACAATGAATTCCTGACCATCCTTGTTTCTACTACATGCCACAGAGGGTTGTATACGGGGCATAGGCGGCTCCTTGAAGACCTCAGATGGGTCAAACCGCCTCAGAACAGTTATTTTGACCTTATATGCCAATTTAACCACAAAGTCTGTATATTTTAGCTAAATGTTATAACCTTTCCTGTAAAGCCCTTTGATTTAGAAGTTTTCTGTGGTCTCATTGTTTTCTTGGTGGACAGAATAATAACTTGTTTTTTCCCTTTTCTCATCATTGCAGAATACCCGCTATTTTCTTTCCCTTGGGGTTTGGGTTTAGGACTAAGATTCAATTATAGTGCTGAATATGTAAAATATGTTTGAGCGCGCGCTAGCTTCCTATTCTTATGGCAATGAGGTATTCAGAATGAGATATGCTTGCTTAATTAAAAACTGTTGAGACCAATTTTGTTGAAGATGATTTTCCCTCTTGATATTAGTAATGATGTCTCCTTTCACAATGAAACGCAGAAAACCAACACCCCACGTAGGCCAATCCCCATTAAATGGACAGGTCACACTGATCGTTTGGAGAAACAAGGGGCTGTGATCTTTCCACCATTTCTTGGGGTTTAAAGTTTTGGTTAGTGGGTTGGTATAGTCTGGGAGAGAGGTATTCCAATACTTGCTCGGAGACTGTCTATTGAGTGTTCCGTCAATATAGTAATCGTGGAAGAAAGTTGTTGAACCATTCGCCTCTCGCGCAATGAATTCTGCACTACGGTGGGTATGCCCAGTTAAGATAAGTTCAACGCTTTTCTTATTCTTCGTTCTGTTGCAGATCACATTCATGAACTCGTTGAAGCGCTCATCAGGTGCACTATTTGTAAGATCGGGTTCGCGTTGTCCTTTCTTAAAATACGAGGTATTCAGAAGTGACCAGCCTGACTCATTAAACCAGTCTTCAAAAGAACTGAAAGAATCACCGGGGTCCTTATCTTTAATTTTAGCGCGCAAATATTCTTCTTCAACCAAGTTTTTCAATTCTCTTACGTCGTTAGGCGTAAGAGTGAGGTGTTCTGTTTCACGGAATATATGAGGTGGAGGAACTAGTCGAAAATTGAAGAGAGGATTATGGCAAGCAATTACTACGAGTCCGTCTATATCCTTGACTTGGTCTTCCAAGAACTGAATCTGAGATTCGGCAAAACACCAGCCATGCGACGTGTTATTAACTAAGTCGTCTCTTGATCGGTCTTCGGACTGCAGACCTATTTTATAAGTTATTATGTCCCACAGACTTGTGAACACGGAGCTGTCCGCACCGCTATCCAAGCAAATGATTCGATGATTGCCTAAGGGGATGACGTAATCTAGATCAGGGTTAATGCTGGCGCGATAGCTCTCTGGTGCATGATCCAAGTGGGACTGAGCATCCAATCCAACTTCTGGTGTGTTGAAACGCATCGAATTTGCTGAACCTACTTCATATGATAGAGCTTCATCTAACGTCAGTCCGAAGTCTTTGAAATCCTCTTTCAAATAATCGTAATTCTTGTTTGCGATGATATTGGCTCTGAATGTACTAACTAAAGGATAATGGTAAAGTCGATAATCATGATTTCCAAGAACTGTAAACAATGGCACCTCCAACTCTTCATCTACAACCACACCTGGGCATTTTGGCCATGAAACTACGAGATCGAGGAAAACTTCAAAATTATCGCGAGGAATAGCCCACCCGCCCACGAAAGGTCTAACAATCGTCGCGTTAGGGTCAACAAATATTGGTGCGTGTATGTAATCAACTAAGTCACCAGTTAGAACAATAAAGTCGCACTCGTCTTGGCGATGAAGTTGATTAGCATATTTGATGAAATCCCTGAAATTCTCATTGAAATTAATGAAGAAGGCGGCATACTTCTGTCCCATCGCCTCCTGCACTAATTGCTTAATGAAATCGTTTCGCCATGCAATGTGAGAATCTGTTGCATGGATGAAGCTGAAATCGCTCCAATTCTTATCATGAATGTAAACCGAATGGTAGTTTACGTTGCAAATCTTGTTCAAAGGATATTTCTGAATAATATTGAATAGTTGAGGTAAATCGGCTTCAGTGAGATATTTAGATTCGACTCGAAGCTTCACCCAGTAAGCGTAGTTACAATCGATATATCCCTGCGTTGGGTACCATCTAATAATCGGATTACCATTGGTATCAGTACCAAGTACTTTAGTCATGACCTTTAAGCTATCAGCTATTGGGGTAAGGCTCTTCCAAGCGGATTCAATCGGTGATTCCACCTCCTCTATTTTCAATGGGATCAAGTTATTCCTGACATCTAACGGCCAGTTGTCCATATCCCAGTTGGAAGACCAACGAGAGATAATATCAGCTCTATCGGCAAAGCCATCATATCCTAAAATCGCCTTGTTCTGTAGGATTTGTCTAGTGTCAGCTAACGGTTGTAGGAACAAATTCGTCTCTAAAAGAGATTTCACATCCAGTCTATCCGTGATCCCGCTAAATATAACTTTGAATACAGTATCCTGCCCAGCGGTTGCTTTATGTACCAAGCACGGATTCCCAACGTTAGGCGATCTTAGAAAAAGTTCAAATTCGCTCAAAATGACACCTCACGATCTGATCAACAAGTTCAACGTATTGGTGGTATTAGATCCCGTCCTCCCCCGAGGGGGACATCTGTAATCAGCAATGTAGGTTGACCAACTTGGACACTGACTATTACCTTTGCAGGTGCTCGTCCCTGTACAGGTTGATTATAAAATTTGACGGTTACGACCCATTGTTTCTCATAAGCCTGCTGTAATAGTAAGAGCTGAGCTGTTTTAGTTCCCCTTTCACTTCTCTGAAGATTAAGATATAACTCAACGGTAGATTCAGATTTCATGATAACCGTCGCAAGATCAGGATTGTCAAAATTATTCTGCCCCATTCCAAATTCGTCTATTGATATCATCTGGATTTCTCCAGTTATGATTCCAATGTCCCATTCTTCGTAGTCAGATGTAGAGCGTATTTCAACGTGGTCAATTCGCCCAGCATCATCACATCCGAGTTCTACAGGGAGGGAATGTATTAAAGCATCTCGCAACACTGAGACAAGTACCAATTCCCGGTTATCATGAAGAGTCTCCAAGGAAAACCTCTTTATTCGCTCACCGGGTATAGACTTAGGAGAATATATCTCTACGACAAAAGGTTCAGCTGTATGTCGCGGATTTCTGCTAAGAATAGCTCTTACAAAACCAAAAATTATCAAACAATTTCTCCTCCAATCATATATTTATATTTAGATATTAAAAATTAGCGCGCATGGCTGTTCCTAAAAACGCCGTTATACTCAATACTCTCCTTTTTTCGCATTACTTCTGTTTACTGGTATACGTGAAGGCATGGAAATTACCCTCAGAAGAGCTTGGACAGTCCGACCATCATTCAACAAATGAATTTAGGAACAGCCATGCGCGCGCTAACAATATTCATCTTATATATTGTAATTTATGTGATTCATTCAATAGGTTGATAGTATTTCCACGCTGATGCTATTCCTGCTATAAAGATGATATTAACCCCAAGAGAATGCAATGTCAATATGAAAAAGGAAAAGCCTAGCAATATATCCATACTTGGAATAGTAAACATAATGAGCAGAAAAATCAAATCCGCAATTATACTCAAAGATGTTACTATGATACCTAATTTTGCACCCCATAACCTCATTTTCCAAAGTCCATAGCCAACAATAAAATCTATTATATTGACTATTAAAAAGATGATAATGATGAAGGTTAAAATTGAAAAAACAGCTGATATATCAAATCCATATGTCCTACTATACGAGCTAACATAGTATGCAACTGGACTTGCAATACCAACTAACATCATACCTCTTATTAATCCCAAAATTCCAAATATAGTATAGAAAACAGATATAATAGTAATTCTTGTGGGTCTAAAGGTAAGGGCTTCTAATAACATCCTTACTTTTCTAAACCTATCTCTTAATACGAATGTATCATCAAACAATAGATTTTTGTAGTGCGTAATTTGGAGATCGTCTTTAGCTCTAAGTAGACCATCAATGTCTTTCCTGATCTTCGAAGTATCATCCAAAAGCTCTGCAAGAATGCCCTTAGCTCTAGGAACAATTACGCTGTAATTCTTTGAGATTCTATCAAGTTCATCTATGGCTGGTGAAAGATTTTCGTGGAGCCTGACCTTATCAGTGTCGGATAATATTGACGGAATCATATCTCTAATTTTCAGGTCAATATTTGAAGTATCCTTCTTTATGTCATTTAAGATTTCAGACATTTCACTAAAATCTCGTTCATCTCATTGGACAGTATTTTACAGTAAGAAATGAATAAAAGGTTAATCCTGTTCTTGCTACCGATTTTTCTATCAGGTGATTTCAAATTGAACTTTTTTTTTGATTAACTTTTTTAGAAAAAATCTGACAAGGAAGCGCGCGACTCCACCAAATCCTTTGTCTGAAGATTCTTTAGAATGTGATATACTTGTGCCTTGTTTATCTTAATTCGTTTGGTAATGTCTCCATTTTTCAGGATGCCTTGCTTGCCGAGAAAAAGGTAAACGTCTGTTTCCTTACCTGTGAGTCCAAAATCCTTCATAACCTTTCGTGTGGACTCTTCATTCAACATGACACCTATGAGAGGTAGTTAGTGACTTTAAATAACTCGATCTCGTATATAAGCACGCATATAAGAATACTTAAACGTACACTTATGTACATATAGAAAGAAAATTCTGCTAAAAAATATAGTAGATGGGATAATTTTTTGTGAAAAATTTAAAAAAGTAATATTATTAAAATTAATCTTCTTCATGCTTCCTAATTTAAGACTGTGATGTTATATTAACTTGTAAACCTACAGATTAAGAAAAATTTAATAGGGCACGTACTTTGATGGAATTAACAAGTGGCTTCGATAGGGATTATTAGTTTTCGCTTCTTTTATAGAGTAAGTTGTCTGGTATTATAAATTATTGTTCTTTTTGTTCTTTTTTTCAGTGAGTTTGGACAGTAAGTTCTTTATAACTTGAATATGAGTGACGGAAGTACATATTAGTCTATAAATCCAAATAAAAGATCGTGCAAATGAAGAGATGGTTTTCAGATGAATGTAAGCAAGTCCCCTGAAGAGCTTTATGAAGAGCGAGAGAAGCGGGTAAGAGATGCTATTGAACTTAAAGAGCCAGACAGAGTTCCAGTCGTTCTCGCCATGAATTATTTTCCAGCAAGGTATATAGGTGGGTTGACGGTGAGTGACGCTTTCTATAACCATGAGGTCTGGAGGGAAGCGACAAAAAAGACGATTGTTGAACTTGAGCCCGATTTGATCGCCCCAGGCGCAGGAGGTTCAGGGTCGGCTTTGTCGCTCCTTCAGCCTAATTTATATAAGTGGGCTGGAGATGGTCTGGATGTTAATTCTATTCACCAGTACATAGAAGGCGAACCACTAAAAGCGGAAGAGTATGACTTATTCTTATCTGATCCAGGGGACTTCACTCTAAGATACTATCTGCCCCGTGTGTGGAGAGCTTTGGCTCCATTTTCCAAACTTCCTCCACTCCATTCTCTATGGGGAGCGTCTACACTACCTTCTCAGACAGCTCCTTTTGGTGATTCTGAGGTTATGAAAGCTTTTGAAACTCTGTTTAAGGCTGGACAGGAGCAGGAGACTGTTCTGAAAATCATAAGGGGATTTTACGAAGAGATGGCTGACCTTGGTTATCCGCCATTATCTCATGGCAATGCTTCTCACCCTTTTGATGTTATTTCCGATCATTTAAGAGGCATGACTGGAACTATGTTAGACATGTATCGCAATCCTTGTGAATTAACCAGAGCTTGTGAGATGATTATTACTAGGTCAATGGAATCTGGTCTTGCGGCTCTTAAGAGTAAGCGAGGAAACCCCAAGAGAGTAGGCACAGCCCTTCACAGGGGATCAGATGGTTTCATGTCTCTCAAACAGTTTGAGACTTATTACTGGCCTTATTTGAAGAGATTAGCAGTTTCTTTTGCGGATAAAGGATTGGTCTACATTCCCTTCTATGAAGGACACTGGGAACAGCGTTTGAAGTATCTTCTTGAGCTTCCGAAAAAGAAGACAATTGCACGTTTTGCTATAACTGATCTCAATAAAGCAAAAGATGTTCTTGGAGATCACACTTGCATTATGGGTGGTGTTCCGCATACACTTTTACAAACTGCTTCTCCCCAAGAAGTGGAAGACTATTGTAAAAACCTCATTAGAGTCTATGGAGAAGGAGGAGGTTTCCTTCTTTCTACAAGTACTGGATTGACCCATGAAGCAAAACCTGAGAATGTTAAAGCAATGATAGACTCTGTTAAGAAGTATGGAAAGTATTAGTTAAAGATTAGGAGAGACTAGCCGATAACAATCAAGTTGTCTAAGATGGTAAGCTGATGAATTGGCGGAGTAGTTGTCGGTTTTTAGTGATTCAATATTCCTCCTATCAAAGTTAGTGAATTGACATTATGGAAGAGGTTCAGTAACTTTTTGTCGAG
>JAUPKU010000200.1 GCA_030837285.1 Thermoproteota archaeon
TTATTCACAAAAGTCTATGTTCTTGATGAATCTGAGGAAAAAAGGATAATAAATAAAATAAATCAGTCTTTGGCTAATGTACTTAGCTAGGTGTGTCTTTATGGAACAATGGAGTGTAATAGCATGGATCGGGATGGCAATGTTGATTGTAGCCTTTTTCTTTGGAGGCTCCTCGACTCTGCCTCTGATCGTGATGAGCGCGGTCTTACTTGTTGGAGGATACATTCTGAAAAGCAAGAGTGCCAAGCGACTCTGTAAGAATTGTGGAAAAGATATCACTTACCAACCCATGGATATCAAGAAATGTCCATATTGTGGCCGAGACATTTAACAGGGTGCTTTTTCTAAAATAAGAGAACACTCATGTTGAGATAAATTTAACAAGCTACAGTAGTATGGTAAATGTCGTCTATCTAATACCTATCACATTATTAGAGAAAGCTGCTCAAGTGCACTCAATATTTGTTAAAAGGTTTATCGTATACTAGATTGAGTTTAGGAGACTGTTGGTGTAATCTTACAATAACAAAAGAATATGAACATTTTCATTGTTTATTTCAAATTGTGAGTGGACTATGAGAATTTACTGTGCGTTTTGGGACGAAGGAGAACATCGCTTTAAAGAGCCAGTTACATATGACTTTACATATCCCGTAGGATTTCCTCACATTATCCTAAACGCGAAGGATATGCAGGAAGCTAAAGAAAAGATCGAACTGATCAACATTAAAGCCAAAGGAAAAGACAGATTCGACTTTGATACAAGACGGATTCTATTGTTAGCACTTCATGAGAATGCGAATATACACTAGTTCTTGGTTATGCCTGATTTTTATTTATTGAATTTTTACGCTAATTAGAAGTTGTAACTAACCTACCCAGTCCAAAAGTCTTTTTTCTCCCATAATCCCTTTGATGTTTGTTATATCCTGGACCACTTCTAGAGTCCCTAAATAATAGTTACTCTCATCCTTTATAGCAAAGAATCTGATGTGTAGTAGGCGATTGTTCAGCGTAATCCAGAATTCGGCGATATTCTTTTCACCTTCCTTAAAGGATTCAAGAATCTTGTTTACTACTTGAATACTATTCTGAGGATGGCATTGCTGAACTTTTCTTCCAATAACAGCTTTTGTTCTGATGAAAATTCTTTCTTTACCCCTATTGAAGTATCTTACAATATCTTCTTTATCAATGAAAGTTATGTCGACGGACAGAGTATTCAAGACAGCTTCAGCTTCCTCAATGGAAAATGTTCCATTTTCAAACTGTAAATGTCCTTTTGACACAAGAGTTGCCTTTGTTCTCTGCTTTTCAATAATTTTGGCTTTTGACATTTCTATAAGATTCTGAGGTGTAAAGGTGCAGTATCCAATCTCCTCAAATTCTCCTCTAATATCTTCCCATTCCTCAGACGTAATAAGTTTCAAAGCAGATGGGAAAAGGATGTTGTTTTCCTTAAAAAAATGATTTGTGAGGATATCACATAAAGGTTTAGCAGCTGCACTAAAATACTTGTTAAAGTCTTGATAATCAATCTTTTCCATTGAATACGCGTAATACAATTTATTCCACGTTTCAACTAAATCGTAGAACTGCTTCTTTCTCTCTCTAATCTGCTTGTGCTCAAGCCACATTACTGCCGGAAACTCTGTTATTCCATGCTTTTCAAGAACAGGAAAAAGGACGTACTCTTCCCGTAAATAGTGCTTCTCAGCCTCCTAAAAATCAGTTGCTATAGCCTGCAACTCCTTCAATGCATCACCAATATAGACCAGATCACATTTTTCACACGCCTGTTCAACTATATCTAAAACAGTCTTCAGTCTCTCAGCTCTTCGAAGAAGAATCTTATGCTCTTCCAAAAGAATGTTGAGTAGATGCTCAGGAGGAATTTGCAGCGGAGCCTCTTTTTCTAACTGCTCTCTAAAGACTGCTATATGCACATCATACAGTCCAAGCAGTTCCTCTCTAGGCATCCCCTCTTCGACAAGTTCCTCCTCCATTCTGGCTATTTTTTCAGGATTGATACTTCCAAGACTCCCTTAAACTTCTCTTTGACGTCTAGTGATATGCTCCCCATGTAATTGTGCTATTATCTCTTGCAGCACTCTCTTCTTACTCTCATCCAACTCATTCATAACGCAATCCTTCCATTAATTCCAATGCAACTCAACAAATGAGGTGAGAACATTCTATCAATCAAATATAATTCAAGGTTCAATGTTCAACATAGAATATAAGTTCCATCAAATATACATCTTTATGATTGCAATTTTGTAATAACATTTTTCACTAAAAGGACTAACAATCAGCAAATTAAAATAGATTCTAAACAATAAACCCTGTTTGGTCTAAATCCTCATGAGAGTTGAAAAATAGAAACGCATATGATAATTTTATCAGTACGGATGTAAACCATATCTTTTCAGTCCCGTGTTCTCTTCCAAATTGAATAACAGATTCAAGTTTTGGATTCCAGCATGTGAGCCTCCTTTCCCTAGACTGTCAAGCACTGAGAATACTACGAGGTGATTGCGTTTTTCGTCAAAATCCAATCCTATATGGCAGAAGTTCGTCCCCGACACGGCTGCCACCCAGGGATAAGGCAGATACTGCCAAGTAGCATCTGCTTCTTTTGGCATATCAAACACCTTCACAAAGTACTCATCCCTGTAAAAAAGCTTGTAACGCTCAAGAAGCTCACTTCTACTCACTTCCTCCTTGGGAAAACAATGACAGATAGCAAGTATTCCCCTGGTAATTGGCACATAAGCTGGAGTAAAGTTAACCGTCACCGACTTCCTAGCCAGTAAACCAAGTTCCTGCTCAATCTCATAAGTATGACGGTGATCCACCACATTGTAGGGAACCAGATTATTCCCGATCTCCGGATGATGCATTGTAATATCAAGTTCAGTACCCGCGCCAGCAGTCCCAGATAATCCATCGATCACAATCTTCTCCTCGTCAATCATATCTTCTATGAGTAGGGGGGCAAGTCCAAGTATTGACGCTGAAGAAAAGCAGCCTGGATTCGCGATGATTCTTGCCTTCCTAATGGATTCTCTGTGTAGTTCTGGAATGCCATAAGCCGCTTCATCTACGAGATCCCAGCACGAGTGAGTCTTACCATAAACTCGTTCCCACACTTCACGATCTTTCAACCGGAAATCAGCGCCAAGATCAATAATCTTCGTTCCAATCTTCACCAAATCCTGTGCCATATTCATAGCATTCCCTGTAGGCAACCCGATAAACACTGCATCGCAAGAAGATGCTTCTTCAGGCTTTATTAGCGGGATATTTGAACCATACATGTTTCGATGAAAGTATTCAAGCGGCTTTCCACTTCTACTCGTGGACCATACTACTTTTACTTCGGGATGCTCATTTAGTACTCGTAATGCTTCGCCGCCCATATAGCCTGAAGCACCATATATTCCTACTTCTATCAAATCAACCGTCCTCTGACATCAGATTCTACAATATTAAGTTCAAAATCTTAAAGTTTGAGATGATATTTGTTTGAACGTATATACTAAGTATCAGAGTGAAATTCAATTCCAACTAATAAATGAATCATAAATACACTGACTAATCAGAATACACTAAATGGCATGTACTAAAAGCAAACTACATGGTCTTCAGACTAGTAATTTCAAATTCATCAAGTCTTATATTATAAGAAACAGAATAGAAATCTCAACAAGTAAAGCAGAAAAGACACATAGACTGCGACTTAATTGAGAGAGTGACTTACATCGATCTTTCCCCCTTCAGCCAATAGAAGTTGCAGGTAAATTCCATTAACTAAAAAATATAGGACGAATGAAAAAGTGGCGAATACCGCTGAGGAGACCCAGTCTACGATAATGCACAGAATCGCAGATTGGAGAAGCAGATCAATCGACTTAACACGGCGAAACAACCTTCTATATTACAAACATACAAGACGTGGCAGCCTCACTGTTTTAAGCCCAGACTCCGAAGCAATCTTCAACAGACTTTTCATAAGAGGGCATAAATGGGAATTCTGGCTCCCCCCAGAAGAACCCCAAACACCAGAAGAACAACCTCAAGAGAAACTCCAACCAACAGAGCAATTAACACTGAAAACGAACCAACTGAAATCGTCGGTTCCCAGCAGAGTAGAGTTGGAGAGAATCCTCAAGAACCTCTATCTGCGCTCCCTCTCGGATTATCGAGAAAGAGGCCTCCGCACACTTCACATCGCTTTTGGCATACTAATCTGGAATGACGCTGAGACTAAAGAGGAAATAATCTCTCCTCTAATACTAGTTCCTGTCGAGATGGTTCGGGACTCCATGCATGAGCCATTCCACATTAAAGTCCCATCAGCAGAGGAAGACCTATCATTGAATCCAGCTCTTCAGATGAAGCTTAAAAGCGACTATAAAATCGAGCTCCCGCTACCTCCCGAGGACTGGGAAATACAGAGCCTAGCCGACTACTTCAACCAAGTAGAAGCAGCTGTTAAGAAATTCAACTGGAAGGTTGAACCATCCGTTGAGATCGGCCTCTTCTCGTTCTACAAGCTCGTTATCTATAAGGACCTTGAGGCAAACGCCGAGTTAATTGCACGGCACCAACTGGTCAGAAGACTGGCGGGTGACAAGAGTGCAAACCTTATACTAAACTCACTGCCCGAAGAGAAGGATGTGGACAAGGTTGAGGAGCCTAAGAAGATTTTTCAAATCCTCGACGCTGATAACAGCCAGAGAGTCTGCATCGACTATGCCCTAAGGGGACAGAGCTTCGTGATGCAGGGTCCCCCAGGAACCGGAAAGAGCCAGACTATAGCCAACATAATAGGCGAGTGTATAGCCCAGGGGAAACAAGTGCTATTTGTCAGTGATAAGATGGCTGCCCTCGAAGTAGTCTCAAAAAGGCTTAGAGAGGCAGGTCTCTCTCATTTCTGTCTGGAACTCCATAGTCAGAAAGCCAACAAACTCGACGTAATAGCTGAACTCAAACATTGCCTCGACGAGCAGTTAATTCCTCGAAGGCTCCCAACAGATTCTGACTTCGAAAACATCTATGACTTAAGAATTAGACTCAACAATTACGTCAATGCACTACATGAAAAGCGCCAACCCCTTGGAAGAAGTGTCTTTGAAGTTCTAGGTCAACTCTCAACCCTCGAACATGCACCATACGCGCAGACCCAAATCCATAACCCAAGAAGTCTAGAGCCCAAGAGAATCCAAGCCTTAGAAGAATTAGTGATACAGCTACAGAACGTCTGGCAGGTAGTAAAGGAGAAAGACTTCCCATGGCGGGGATACATAGGCGACACGTACAGCCTCGCCATACGATTGGACATCTCAAACCTCCTTGATAAAACCATCACTACAATAGAGTCTCTAAGAGAAGAATCCGCGGAATACTCCCAGAAACTCGGTTTAACAGCTCCGTCTACCTTAAAACAAGTGAACTGGCTTAGGCAAATAGGAAATCTCCTTCTGGAGAGTCCTGCACCCGAACCAAACTGGGTGACCAACCCCAACCTCGACCTGCTAATTCACGAGGCTAGAGCTCACCAAGAAGTGTGCGAATGGTGCTGTGCAACCCGGCAAACATTAGCCGTCCATTACAATGACTCCATCTTCAACCTCCCCAAAGACGCCTCCAGCGAACTAGAAAAACTCATCAACTCGGTATCCAAACTAATCGGAGTGGCAGATCCCAAGACAAGCGAACTACTAAAGAAGCATAGCGAACTAGCCAGCTTCCTCTCGAACACTCAGAAATGCGCCGGTGAATGGACGGACTACTCAACAGATTTAACTCTTATATTTGGCATACTAGAGGAGAACCTGACGGCCGAGCGAGCTAAACAACTGGCACGAATAGCTCATCTATGCCTTTCAGTGGAGAAGCCCGAGATCCAGTGGTTAAACTCACCACAGCGCTTTAAGGAAATACAGGAGATTCTGCCAAGAGCGAAGGCAGAGTACGAGGAGTACAACAGTCTCAAGGCCAAGATTTCCAATGGGTATACTGATGGAATATATGAGTTGGATCTTGAAGGACTGTTTCGTCGCTACAAGGGACCATACAAGAGTGTCCTCAGATTGCTAAGACCGAGTTATTATCGTGACCAGAAACAAATTAGACTTGTAAGTCATGACAGCCGTGTCTCAAAACGAGTCTTGTACGATCTTGTTGACGCTCGAAGATCGAAGGAGTTGAAGGCGAAGATAGACTTTCAAGCTAACACCCTACATGACATTCTCGGTCACTTCTACCAGGGTTACGAGACAGACTTCATTCGCGTGGAACGCGCAGTAGCAGTGGCATCTGAGATTATCAGCCTTTCAGGGACACCCACAGTTCCTAAAGACTTAGCTAAAATAGCATCATTCGGAACTCTCCCTTCATCTAGCCTCAAGCGAATTGGTGATCAACTAGAAGAATCTGTTATAAAATGGGATCAGACAGTAACTAACCTCGTCTCACTCACTTCCTTCAGCAATATGCCAAACCCTAAAATAGCAATCCAGCAAACCCCAATTAAAATACTAAGAGAATGGGCAAGCGAAACCGAAAAGCAACTCACTCTTCTATGCGAGTTGACAGCAAAGATTTTAGCAACAAGAAATGAAGCTGGACCCCAAGATTACAAGCAGCTACTTGAAGACCTGAAAAACACTGAAACAGTCATTACAAAGGAAGGAGAAATCCTAAACCAGAGGCAACTGCTTCAAGACAAATTTGGCTCCCGCTTCTCCGATCTGGACACAAATTGGACTGAGATCCAATCCACCATGGAGTGGACAAAGAAATTCCAAACTAGTTTCAGCGACCAGTCTATCCCCAATCTCACTGTGAACATCGCATCTTATGGACCTAAAAGCTCTCCTTCCAACAGTGACCTGACGACCTACTATGATACGACCCTAAAGCTTTTCGCCTCACTCGAATCCTACTTTGAAGAACCCCTAACATTTCAGGGAAGCAGACCACTAGAGATGCCCATTGAAGTCTTCCTTAATGGACTAAGGAAACTTCGAGAGAGAGTCTACGACTTACAAGTATGGATTGACTTTAAGAACTTACAAGACCGTTTCACCAAAGAAGGGCTGAATTCATTCATCAACACTCTAATCAGAAATCCTCCCTCTGCCAACCAGCTGGTAGATGTTTTCCACAGAGCAATCTATCAGGAGTGGGTTGAAAGTGTATACATTGAAGACCTCAACCTCGGAGGCTTCCGCAGGGAAAGCCACGAGCAAATGGTCTCCGAATTCAAAAAAGTCGACCAATACCTGATCCGTCTTACGCCAAATCGAGTCATATACGAGGCTAACGCCCGAAAGCCGCAGGGAATAATCATCCAGGCGAGCAACAGCGAAATAAGCGTTCTACTGAGAGAGGCGACAAAGAAGAGACGGATAATGCCCATCCGCGACCTCTTCCAATCAATTCCCAACCTCCTCTTCCGATTGAAACCCTGCTTGCTCATGAGCCCTCTAACAGTAAGTCAATTCCTCAGCCCAGAACTCATGAAATTCGATTTAATCCTCTTCGACGAAGCATCCCAAATCGTTCCTGAAGACGCTATTGGAGCGATGTACCGGGGAAAATCCATTGTAGTAGCCGGCGACAACAAGCAGCTACCTCCAACATCATTCTTCCAGAAAACCATGATTGAAGACTACGACTGGGACGAGGTGAGCGAAGAGGACGTTGAAGTCTTCGACAGTATCCTCGACGAGTGCTCAGGAAGCGGATTGCCAATTAAAACGCTCAGATGGCACTATAGGAGTAAGCATGAGGAACTAATTTCCTTCTCTAATCATCGCTTTTATGGAGACAACCTAATCACGTTCCCATCAGCCCAATCAGAAGACGAGTCTTTGGGCGTGAAGCTTGTTTATGTGCCCGATGGAGTCTACGACCGAGGAGGCCGCCGTGACAACCTCAGAGAGGCTGAAATGGTCGCTGAAATGGTCTTCGAGCATTTCCAGAAGTACCCAAAGAAGACCCTCGGAGTAGTCACTTTCAGTATAGCTCAGATGGATGCTGTAGAAGATGCTGTTGACCGACGCCGCGAAACAAACATCGAATACGAGGATTTCTTCAAAGAAGACAGGCTTCAAGGATTCTTTATAAAGAATCTTGAGAACGTCCAAGGAGACGAACGAGACGTAATGATCTTCAGCGTCGGATATGGACGGGATAAACAAGGACAAATGACCCTGAATTTCGGGCCTCTAAACAAGCCAGGAGGAGAACGGCGGCTGAACGTCGCGGTAACCCGTGCAAGAGAAAAAGTGATCCTAGTATCATCCATCAAAGCCTCCGACATCAATATAGCCTCCACAAACGCCAGTGGAGTTCTAACCCTTCAACAATATCTGGACTACGCTGAGAACGGACCTAAATCACTAGAAACACCCTACACGATGGGTGAAGCTGAATCATCATTAGAAGCAGAAGTCGCTGAGGAAATCAGATCCATGGGCTACAACGTTGTTCCTCAAGTGGGTTGCAGTGGCTACAGAATAGATCTTGGTGTAATCGATCCAGACAATCCTGGTCACTTCCTTCTTGGAGTTGAATGCGACGGAGCCACATATCACTCTGCCTACAGTGCAAGAGACCGAGACAGGCTGCGACAGCAGGTGCTTGAGAGCCTAGGCTGGACGATATATCGCATTTGGTCTCCTAGTTGGGTAGCTCGAAGAGAAATTGAAGTGAAACGTCTTAGAGAATCCCTTGAACAAGCCCGTAAGTCAAGTTTAGACTCATATTCTGAAGTAGCATTCCAACCATTCGAGAATCGTAAGGAATCCAAACAAGGTTTTGCTGACGTTCGACAAGTCAAGAATAAGTTCAGTGGCATCGAGGGGATTGGGGTTCCCTACAAGGCTTGCAAACTCCAAGCCAGATTCAAACCCAGTTTCCAGATGCACATTAGCAGATACCCATATACCACAACACAGAAGAACGAGTACCAGATGCCGATGAATCAGCCAGAACAACAACGCCTTCTTGAGAGACTCGTTAGAGAAGAAGGTCCAATCCACCATGAATATGCTGCCCAACGATTGGCAGAAGCATGGGGACTAAGTCGTGCAGGACCAAAAGTCACCGAAGCCTTTAGGGAAACTGTTAGATTCTGTAGAGAGAATGGTGTGCTCCAAGAGAGAGGCGACTTCCTATGGCCTATCGGACTTGAGGAAGATAAAATGCCCATTCGAACTCCAGTGGAAGATGTCCCAGATTCAATGAGAAAACTAGAGTATATTCCGCCTCAGGAAATAGAAAATGCGATGAAGCTAATCGTCCACTATGCTATAGGCATAAGCGTTGATTCCCTCATCACCGAAACAGCTAAAGTTTTCGGTTACAACCGAGTGAGTGACTCGAACAAAGAAAGATTCCTCGAAGTCTACAAGCCGATGATTCAGGAAGGAAAACTCGTTGTCACAAACAACACAGTCACAATCCCCAACCAAATTAATTAAAAAATATTCTCTTGAAAAAGAAAAGAAGAAAAAGGATACGAAGAAGAAACTTCGTTTTAAGCTATTCTCATTATGGGTGACTTGTGTGCTTCATAGCACTCCTTGCAGTATACTGGTCTGCCAGGGTTAGGTTTGAATGGGATCTCACACTCCTTCCCACAATCAGAACACACTGCAGTGTGCATTTTCTGCAAATCTCTATACGTCGCTTGGCTGGTTGGCATCTTCTCGATTCTGGTATGAGTTAAAGATCGTATTCGATTGAAATCTGGAATCTCTTGATAGTCCACAAGCGTTATAGCGGTTCCCTCACCTTCCATCCTCGCAGTCCGCCCTATCCTGTGGAAGTAGACTAGCGCATCCATAGGTACATCATAGTTGATTATGTGGGTAATTCCCTGAATATCTAAACCTCTTGCGGCAACGTCAGTTGCAATGAGAAGTCTCAAATCTCCTCTTCTGAAGGATTCGACAATGTGGTTCCGCTGCGACTGAGTTAATCCGCCATGGAGTGCTCTAGCATTATATCCGAGTCTCTCCAGTTTAGTGGCTAGATAATTTACTCCTCTGCGTGTTCTGCAGAACAGTATAGCTCGTTCCACATGAGATCCATCCAAGATGCTGCGTAAACTGCCAATCTTATCCTTGGAATCAACTGGTACGTAGTACTGGTGTATCTGTGGAAGGGCAATCTCGTCTTTACTTACGAGAATTTTCTCAGGCGCCCTCATGTACTTGTCGCACACACTTATCACTGACTGATCCATCGTCGCGGAGAAGAGGCTTGTCTGCCTATCCTCTGGCACATTCGAAAGAATGTATTCAATATCTTTTATGAAGCCCATATCGAGCATTCTGTCAGCCTCGTCGAGGACGACGACCTTTACAGAAGATAGATCTAGCGTTCCCCGCTTAATGTGATCGATAATCCTGCCTGGCGTCCCAACTACTATATGAACGCCCCTCTCTAACGCGTCCATCTGCCTTTGAATAGACTCTCCACCATAAATTGGCAGAGTCCTCAGATGGGTATATTTGCAGATGCGGCCAATATGCTCCGCAGTTTGAATTGCAAGTTCACGTGTTGGCTCTAAAACCAAACCCTGAACATCCCTGATTCCAGTGTCTAAACGGTCAGCCATCGGAATTCCGAAGGCGGCTGTCTTGCCAGTTCCTGTGTGTGCTTGCCCGATGACATCTCTTCCTTCAAGTAACGGGCCTATTGCCTGAGCTTGAATTGGAAAAGGAGTGGTAAACCCAAGCTCCTCAATTCCCTTAAAAACTTCTCTACTTAATGGTAAATCTTTAAAATACTCTATATGCATTCGTTATATTGTTCTCCTATCACAAGAATTTCACATGCTAGTCTTAGGAGCTGTCTAGTGCGTCTCTAATATAAACATGAGTATGGATTATTGTGATTGACACACTTAATAGCAAATCAAATATAAAAAGGTTTAGAGAATAACAACCAAACAGTCCAAAAAAAGGCGACAAAAAATTAGAGCATACATTAATTCTCTAATGGGAGAATTGTAAAAAAAGTGTGAATAAAGAAAGAGAAGAAACAAAACAGCCAAAATGAGCCTTTCAAACAATTGCTATTCTATCGAAATATTCTTTCCAACAGGTTCAAACTACGAATAGAGGTTTGACCTATGACGTGTTGTTGTAAGATTACAATAACACACACTAAAATAGATTTGACATGAAACAATGATGAAAAGAATATATGAGGAACCTTTGATGGACAAAATATTGAAGAATCAATACGACCAAATCATAAAGCAACTAGTTATCCTACAAGATTGTGCCACAATGAATTACTTCCCCTACACCTCTCTAGGCGACACCTATATTCAACGTCACCTGCAAACCATAGAGTTTTGCGTCGACGGAATCAAGTCCATTGAAAGCGATGAAGCAAGAAAGGTGAAGCTTAAAGTCCTTCAGATAGAGGCACGCAACTTCCGTTTAGGAGAAAAAACTCCCTCTAAAGTAAACCGAAAACAACTCACTACAATGCTAGAAGACTGGTCGAGCAAGTGGTGCGATATACTTGAGTCTCAATTCCAATTTGGTACCACCATAGAAGCAAGACAAGAGTTGGGGCCAATCAGCCAAATAGCTCATACATGAGTTTTTATTAACGGAAACGCTTAAGTTGCGCAGAAAACCCTAGAATTAGCTATTATCTTCTGCGCAAAGAGCTGAATTCGATTGATCAATACACCCCAGTACGGAACACGACGGCTATCAGGTGCAGTGTTAGTCCTGATAATCGTCGCTAGCCTTTTTGCGGGAAGCATTATAGGATACGCTGTGACCTACCAGAATTTTGTTAACAAACTCAATATTCTACAGAATCAGCTATCAAACCCGATCATACACCAAAACGTCACTTACATCTCCGACGTGAATACATCACTCTCCGATGTTTATCGGCAAGTGAGCCAGTCAATCGTAATAATCGAGGGACAAGTGTCAGGAGGCTCAGTTCAGGGTTCAGGCTTCATCTACAACTTCACAGGCAACATGGTTGTTATAACGAACTACCATGTAGTCGAAGGCGCAACAGACGTTTCAGTAACATTCACAGACGGAAACGCATACCCGCTAACGAAGATTCTAGGCTATGACGCCTACTCCGACCTCGCAGTCCTTCAGATAAGTGCGCCGGCTAGCGAGTATAAGCCCATTCAAATAATCAGCTCATCAACTCTACATGTAGGAGACCCAGTCATCGCGATAGGAGGCCCCTATGGCCTAGCCGGGTCGATGACACTTGGAATAGTCAGCGCCCTCCACAGGACAATAACGGAGAGCATGGCAGGAGGATACCCAATAGCAGACGTAATCCAGACAAGCACCCAGATCAACCCTGGAAACTCAGGAGGTCCACTCCTCAATGAACTGGGCAGCGTAGTAGGCATAACAACAGCAATCGTGAGCAACGCCCAAGGCTTAGGCTTCGCAGTCCCCTCCGACACAATACTACGAGAAATCCCAACCCTCTACTCAGGCGGAACATACAAACACTCCGTACTAGGCGCAACAGGAGTCGACATGACATACGACATCGCACAGGCAATGAACACAAACGTCACCTACGGGTGGCTGATCGTAACTACCACAGGACAGCCCGCCCTACAAGGCAGCACAAAAACCACGACCATAAATGGACAGAACATCCAGATAGGTGGGGACATTATTATAATGATCAACCAAGCGAGAATAAGAAACCTAAACGACCTCTCAACCTACCTGGAAACCCAAACTCGACCCAGCCAAACCATCAACGTAACAGTTATACGAAATAGCCAAAAACTACTCCTCCAGCTCACCCTAGGAAGCCGCTAACCCTAACCCTTACTAAAACCAATAAACCCTACAACGCGCGTTATTCACCTCCAAGAAACCTTCATATGTTATAAAGTCGAAGGGCAAAATCCTCAAGAAACCCTAAGGACAGCCAAGCACTCTATATAAACCATCCAAGAAAACAATAGAAGACCTCTGCAAAAATTCATGATGAATAACAGTCCCTTTCCATATCGAACATTATAAATACAAATCTTTTTTACACTTTTTCCCCAGACAAAAAACCCTAAAAAACCAGTAAACCAACCAGAAAAGCACAATCCAGCCAAATCAACCCCCTACCCCCCAAGACAAAAGAGCCTCAGCCTCAGGGCACACAGAGACGTCGAGAAAAAGGCAGTCAAACAAAAGAGAAAATGGCGGACCCGGAGGGATTCGAACCCACGATCTCAGGCTAACCCCACGCCAATCCTGCAAAGACGAGCAGGAGAGGAGTATAGAAGGCCTGCGCCTTATCCAAGCTAGGCTACGGGTCCCAAACCAGTACACACGAAACCAAACAATCCTCCTAACAACTTTACAAGACTATCATATAAGCACTATCACTACCGCTATCACTATCACTCAAGAAACACCGCAGGTCGATAAGGCTCAGCAAGCCCAGCCCTACCCCTTGGATCATACCGCCCAGCATCATCCTCACCATGCACGACAACCTCAGCATTAAACTCCCTCTCAAAAAAGCCCCTCGCATCCCCCAGAATACCAGCGACATCCAGTACACCAACACCCAGCCGACTCCCAACCATCTCACGAGGCATCTTATTAACGTCACTAACCACCTTCTGAACAAAAGAGGCCACTCTCCGACCCAAACTCCTAAGCTCAGCATCAACCATAACTACCTTCATCACATCACCAATCCGAGCCTCCCCAGCCGTCGCCTCCCTAAGAACCTCCAAGTAAACCCGCCACTTCCACCCAGCCGCCACATAAACCACAACCCTCTTCGGCACACTCCTAGTAGCCTGAACAATCTTCGCCACATCATCCCTCAAATCCCTGACAAGCTCCTCCCCCTCAATCACCCCAGCATCAACCAGCTCAACTCGAAACTCAGGCCAAGCACGCAACGAAACAAAAGGAGCATTACCCAGCCTCTCCCAAACCTCCTCACATAAGTGCGGAGCAAAAGGCGTCAAAAGCAAAACCCGTGTCTCCAAAACCCGCCTCAGAACCCGCGAAGACCCTTTTCCACCACCAGAGACAGAACGCTTCAGGTACCACTGAACATCCTGATCAAGCATAAACAAAACATTATGAATAGCCTCCCTAAACCGAATCTCCTCCATAGCCGAAGTAACCGCCTTCACCCTCAACATCAACCTACTCATAAGCCATGACTCAGCCATTGAAGATCCAACAGTCTCATCCCCACCCTCCCTCTCCGCAGCGTCAATTACCTCAAGGGCAAACGCGTAGAAGCGCTCAAGTCTCTCCTTCAAAGATCTAGCCAGACTACTACTAAAATCAGCATCCTGAAGAAGCTCAGCGGTAGCCAGAATCGCCAGCCTGAACCCATCAGCGCCAAAACTCCTCAGCGCATCCCTTAGAGGAATAATATTCCCAAAAGACTTGGACATCTTCTTTCCCTCCATGAGGACGCTCCCACTGACAACAATCTGCCTAGGCCACAAACTCTCTGGAAAAATAGCCACATGGTTAAAGATGAAATAGGTTAAATGATTCGGAACAAGATCTCTACCCGAATTCCTACTATCAAGAGGATAAAAGTAGCAGAACTCATCCCTCATCTCCCTAAGCACCAGCGGAGCAAGCCCCCGCCCAGCCCCAATAACATTCGGATCACCCAGCCCTAAAAAGACAAAGTCGAAGACCTCATCATCTAGCTTCCCCACATCAACAAGACCAGCATTAATGTGCTTCGAAATAGTGTAATAACTCATATAAATCACAGAGTCAGAGAGACTCTCAATAATCCACTCATTGTCCCAGGGAAGCCTCGTCCCGAGCCCCTGCCTCCTGGCACAAGCCTTCTCCCTAAGCCAGCTAATAACATTCTCAAACTCCACCCGCAAATCCTCAGGCAAAATCCTCATATCAGCCAGACAGTCACGAACCCGCTCCTTCCATGCCTCATCACCATAATTAATGAACCACTGATCCTTGAAGATCTTAACCGCCGCCTCACCCCCACATCGACAGTAAACTGGCCTATTCAGCAGCTCATACATCACAGCTGCCTTCCCAGCTCGTATAAGATCCTCCTTAACTCTATCCTTAGCCTCAGAAACCCTCATCCCCGCATATCCATCGGTGTTATCCCTCATCCGCCCATTACGAAACTCCTGACTGTAAACCTCCTTAGTAGCCTCCTCTGCCTTCTCGTCCATCTGCCCCTTCACCTTAAAGCGGACGACAGCATCTACTGCCGGAAACTCCGAGTAACCCTCCAGAGAAATCAGGGAGACAGGTCTAATTCCGCGAACCACCTTAGGTTCAAGATTAAATTCCAAGAGCCGAGATTCATCCGCCTTCAAATCCTCCAGCGCGATATAATCGTAAGGCGCATGAGCTGGAACAGACATTACAACCCCCGTCGCATTCTTAGGGTCCACAAAAGACGCGGGTAGAATCGGAACCTTTCCACCTGTAAGAGGATTATCCAAGTACTTCCCTACAAGCTCCCTTCCAGCCACTCTGCCAAGGAGGGAGACCTTGTGTTCAAGTAATAAAAGCTTGTCAGCACACTCCTCACTCACAATCCATACTTCATCATCAACAGCCACCCTCACATATTCCACATCTGGCCTAACCCAAACATTCGTCACACCAAAGACTGTCTCAGGCCGAAGAGTTGCAGTAGGCAAATAGACTTCATCAAGCTTGAACTTTATAAGCGTTAGCTCACCAATCTCAGGCTCCACATCTCCCTTCGTATCATGCTGGCCCATAGGACTCCCACAGTCCTGGCACCAGCCAACGGGGTGACTCCCCCTAGTAATGAGACCTTTCGACTGAAGCTTCCTAAACTGCCACTCAACAAACCTGCTGTAAGCCGCGTCTATCGTCGTGAACTCTCTTCTCCAATCAATTGAGAAGCCGATCTCCCGCATTCCTTCCCTAATCTCATTATGAAAGTAATCAGCAATCTTCACCGGCTCCACAAACGCCTTCAATTCCTCAGTAGGAACCTTGTAGATTTTAGTGAAATCCTCAAGTAGCTCCTTATCCCCAGATGCAACTCTCTTGGCAATAGCTAGAACAGGCGTTCCCGTATAGTGGAATGCCATAGGAAAGAGGACATTGTAACCTTGCATCCTCTTAAACCGCGCATAAACGTCTGTCAAGGTATAGGTTCTTCCATGACCCACATGCTGAGGCGAGTTCGGATAAGGATAGGCAACAGTTAAAAAGAACTTCTTTTTCTCAACACTCGGATCAGCCTCGAAGATTCGAGCTTTCTTCCAAGCGCTCTGCCATTTCTTCTCAACAGCCTGCCAATCAAGACTCAACCTCAAGATTCACCGCCAATCAACTGCTTCTTAACAACCGCCTCAACGATGCCCAAGGCTTCCATCACCATCTTCACTTTAACTCCTCCTCCCTGACCAAAATTGGATCTCCCACTGCCTCCTCCACCAAGAATCCTAGCCACCTCAGACGCGATCTTCCCCGCATGCACGCTCCTCTTAACAGCCTCCTCACCCGCCATGACTACTACTTGCACCCTCTCGTTAACACCGCAAATAGCGACGACACACCTAGGATCTTTAGCAGTCAAGAGGCTTGCCATCTTTATCATATAATCTCCATCAAGCCTCTCATCCACCTTAACTATCAAGATCAAGCCATCGATCTGCTTAGCCTCATTCAGCATCTGATTTACCTCATATTTAGCAAGAGTCTCCTTGAGTCTATCAGCCTCCCTCCTACTTTTCTTCAAATCTAAAACAGTCTCTTCAACAGCTTTAACAACCCCGTCTATAGGAACATTAGTCACCTCAGCGATTCTTCTAAGGTTCAGCTCTGTCTCCTGAAGGTATTCAAGAGCGGGGAAGCCCGCAGCAAAGACAATTCTCTCAACGCCATCTTGGATTCTCTCAGTATGCAGTACTTTTATGATGCCAATCTTTCCAGTCACTTCCAGGTGGGTTCCCCCACAAGCCTCCACATCCCACTCGTCCACATTCACAACACGTATTTTCTCGCCAGGGACAACTCCCCCCTGATAAAGCCGATAACCATAGGCCTTCTCCGCCTCATCCCTCGGCATCCAACTCACCTTAACAGGAAGATCGCTCATCACGATTGAGTTAGCTAGTTTCTCAATCTCATTCAGTTGGTTAGGCGTAATTCTCTCCCAATGCGAAATATCGAGTCTTGATTTAGAAGCCTCCTTCTGAGCTCCAACCTGCCACACATGTTCGCCCAGAACTCTCCTTACCGCTCCCATCAGGACATGAGTTGAAGTGTGGTGCCTCATAAGACTCAACCGCCTCTCCCAATCCACCCTACCAATCACTTCATCTCCTTCGCATAGAGAACCACCCGCAACTGTATGCACAATAACCTTCCCAATCTTCTGCACTCGTACTACATCAACTTTCACACCATTGGTCAGAAGCGTTCCTCTATCATCATCCTGTCCCCCTCCCTCGGGATAGAAAGCTGTCTCACTCAAAATAACATGTTTTCTATCTAAAACCCCTTGAATCTTCGCCTTAAACTCGCTTATATTAGAATCTTCATAATACAACATCCTCGTTTCTGGGAAAGGCAGCGTCTCTCTAACAAGCTCACTCGCAACAGCATCCTCTTTTTGCAACGGAGGCGAAATATGATTCTGAGCAACCACAGTATAGAAGTTATCTGGTATCAGAACTTTTAAAGCCTCAGCCTTCACCGCTTCCTGAACTATCTCTGGTGGAATACCATGAGAATCATAGAGTTCAACAAGAGTATCCATTGGAATCTCTGAAATGCCTTTTCCTTTCAAGTCTCTAGCAATCTTTGTTGATAACTCGATTCCTCTGGCTAGGGTGCTCTGATACTTCTTCTCTTCCACAGATAAGGCTTCGACAATTTCTCTTTGCATATCCTTAATATTAGGGAAATCACGAGACCATCGTTCTATTTGCATCTCTACAATATCTAAAAGGGTATCCTCAATCCCCAGAGCTCTCAATAGGCGGTAAGTCCTTCTAATTAAAAGTCTCGTCAGATAACCCGCCTTTACATTAGATGGAACCACTCCCTCAGCAAGAAGAAAAACCAAGGCTTTAGTATGATCAGCAACAGCATAGGCGCTCTCAACAGGCACCATAACCATATCCAGTTCAAGCGGATTCATTCCAAGTCTGTCTGCAACTCTTCTCCTTAATACCATCCTATCAGAATTTGATTCAACATTCATAAGCGCAGAATACTTAGCACTCTCTATCAAAAGTCTATTATCTACATTAGTCAATCCAGCCAAACCAAAGATCTTATCAAGAAGCCTCCCATACACGGCTTGAAAACAACTTGGACTTCCTTGAGAGAGCCACGTGTATCTCTCCATCCCATAGCCTGTATCAACAATTTTCATAGGCATATCAACAAACTTGCTATCAACAACTTTGTACTGCATAAAAACGAGAGTTGAAACCTCAAGTCCATTCACACATGGCTCAACATCTGGACCAGCATTCCCCCCTCCGACCCACACACCCTCTTTGTATGTAACACGATCCGACTTAACTCCAAGAACATTTGTGATGAATTCATGATGGAGCCTAACCGTCTCATCCTTCCAATAAATTTGCTTATCAGGATAATTAAAAGCATGAGCACCACCCATCTCAAATATAGTAAAATGCCTCCCAGCAGTCAGACCTACATTATCAATATCAGTAAATCTCAAGCATGGTTGACTAATCACCAAGGGATTAGCAGGAGGCGGAATTATTCCATCAGTCACAAAAGGCTGAAAGTCAGCTATACTCGCAATAGTGACAAAAAGGTCATCTCTCCATCTAGCGACTACCGGATAAGGTTTAATCCTGGTATGCTTTCTAGATTCAAAAAAGGAGAGAAAAGCTTCCCTAACCTCCTCTAAAGAGAAACACCTACTAGTGGGCGGATTACCAATGAAAGTGTACTCCTGACAAGGAGCATCCCCACAATTATCCAACGCTTCATCTTGCGTCCAAAAATAGGAGCCACATACACGACATTTTCTTCTAACAAAATGATTCTCAATAAAGAATGGAATCTTATATTCAGTCTCCGGGAATTCCAATCTTATCCCCCTAGTAAACAATAACGATCTAAGATGGAATAAGACTTGAAATAAACTCCCTATTAATAAGTTATCACACACCGCTCAAAAACATTAGTTTGCATTCAAAATCAAAACGTCCTGTGTAAATATCCTTATCACATATTAAAAATCAGATAAATACAAAAAGAAAAAGCGAACAAACAGTAAAAGGTTCTTTCCTAATTACTGCCCAAGTATTCTAACAACTGCTTATTTTAAAAAAGGAAGAAAGTCTATTGGAATAACGCTCCTAAACCTGCAAGAGCCTCTTCTTCCTTCTTCTCTTCCTTCTTCTCTTCCTTCTTCTGAACAGGAGCTGCGGAAGCTGCTGGAGCTGCTGGAGCTGTTGTTGCCGCTATTGTCGGTGCAGCTTTCAAAGCCTCATCTATATTTACCTCATTTAAAGCTGCAACAAGGGCGCGAACTCGTGCATCATCAATCTCTCCTCCGGTAGCAGTTAAAACCTTCTTTATACCCTCTTCATTGATCTTTTGACCAGAAGAATGAAGTAGCAATGCTGCGTAGACGTACATCATTGTTTTCACCTCCAAATTAATTGAAAACCATATTCTTTTCTTGCTTTTTCTTACGTCTCTCTTTTAGAATCTCTCTTCCTTTTCAACTTTTTCCCTTAACTAAATTCTGGCGGAAGCGCGTCCTTATTTATTTTCGCTATGGTAGTTGCAAGACTCCTCATGTTAGTACTAGCCTTGGCTATAAGTTCGCCAATCACTTCAGGAGTAGCATAATTTGCCATTATTGCTACATTCTTCGCCCTATATTGTGCGCTCTGAAGAATAATCCGTATAGTTTCAGTTGTAGGGTACATGATATTAACAGCCAAATTCATCGCTGTCCAAAAGGCTTCATCTATCTGCGTTCTTGTCCCATCTAAATCCAAAACCAATTGATCTGAAGTGAGTATCAGTTCATTATCATATGCAGCTAGCATCCTAAGTCCGACTTCAAGAGGCTTAACTCCCAACTTGGAAAGAACACTAGCAACTTTTGCGGAAATAGCTTCACCCTTTTTTGCTACTATTGTATCTTGTAGAACCCAGACACTTCCAGAGTCTATCCTCGTTCGAAGACCAGCTTCATGCAGCTCAGAAATAGCTGGACCAGGAGGCATTCCCGTATTCCCTGCCGAAATCAAAATATCATCCGGTGCAATATCACCCGCTTTTGCTGTCATCCTTATCTTGCTCTGGTCAAATAGTAGTGTTAATTTAAAAGGATTCAAATTTGTGAATATTAGAATGCTAGAACCAGTTAAATAATTAAGTAAAGCATCAATTTTGGACCGATCCGACTTCTTTAAGGCTCTCTTGATGAGACCACTTTTTGAAACTTTCATGCATACATCTGGCCTAAACTTCTTTGACAGTTCCTGCAGTTGTCTAGATCTTACTTTGTACAAGCTCGCAATACCAAAGACATTGTACTTATTTATCAGTTCAACTAAATCATCGACTTCAGTAGCCTTCCTCGCAAGAGCTTTTCTCTCTAGAGTCAAAGTCATTTTTATTCACCTTATAGCTCTATCTTAATCAAAGGACCCATAGTAGTCTTAATATAAGCTCTTTTAATGTTCTTTAGTCCCTTAGGAAGCTTGTTCTCAAGTCTCGAGATGACTGTCTGAACATTTTCAGCAATAAGATCCCCAGACATATCCTCAGTACCAACGCTACACTGAGAATTTAATTGATCTCTAACCCTCACACGAGTTATCTTGCGATGCCTCGCAATCACATCACCAATAACCGTTGTTGGAGGAGTAGGCGTCGGCATCTTTCCTCTAGGACCAAGGGCAGGACCTAGAACTCTACCCACAAGGGGCATTAGAGCCGCTTCTGAAATAAAGAAATCTGTTTCTTTTGCAAGTTTTTTTGCAGCCTTCTTGTCATTAACAAGCCTGTCTAAATCTTCTTTTCCCAGAACTCCATCAGCACCGGCATTTCTAGCCCTTAAAGCTAGGTCACCAGATGCGAAAACTATGACTTTCACATCTTTCTTTGGTGGGTTAGGAAGTTCAACAAGCTCATTTATCCTACTTTCAGGTTTCTTCATATCTAAATCCATGAGATTCAAAACTAAGTCTATTGACTGCTTAAACTTCCTTTTCTTCGAATCCTTCTTTGTCTCTTCAATCGCCTTAGTAATGGCTTTCTTGTCAATTGGCAAATTAAATTCTCCCAAATCTTGAATTGAACGTTTCAAGAAGACTTTTTAAAAAGAGACATCACTCATTTAAAAACTCATCGTATCGTCCTTCATCGATTTCCTTCTGGACATCTCTAGGCTCCTTTCCTTCCACAGTTACTCCCAAACTAACACAACTCCCTATAACCTCTTTAACAGCATCTTTAAATGATTTTGAGAGAAGGCTTTGTCGCTTCAAGTTAGTAATGTGAAGCGCCTGCTTAATTGTTAAATCGCCTACCTTTTGAGCCTTTGGAGTTCCAGAACCCTTCGATATTCCAAGTTCTTTAACAATAAGAGCAGATGTAGTAGGTGTTCCAACAGTTACTTCAAATGCCTTCGTTTCCTGATCCACTGTTATTATTACAGGGACCTTCATTCCAGCATAGTCCGCAGTTTCTTCGTTGATCTTTTTCACTACAGCCAATACATTAAGACCAAGTGGTCCTAATGTCGGACCTAAAGGTGGACCTGCAGTAGCCTGTCCACCACTTACTAGTGCTTCTACGACTTTCTTATCACTCATTTTCCTGTTTCCTCCTTTACTTCTTTAGAAGCTTTCTCAATGAGCTTCAAATAATCAGCATGAACAGTAATGGGTAATGTAAATATCGCTTCTAACAATTCTATAGTAGCTTCCTGTTTTACTTTATTAATACGTGTTATACGTGCTCTCATTCCTTTAAATGGTCCGCCTGTTATTTCGACGATATATCCCACATCCAACTCTTCTATTATGGGTTTCGTTGTCAAATACTTCTCAATATCTGAGAATTGCACTCTCCCTGGCACCCGAGATTTTACATGCTTTACATCGGATGTAGCTTCTTCAACAACATGAGGTCCAGGTGCCTCTACAAAGATATAACCTCTTAAGTTTTCAGGCGCTAAGATAGAAGCTATAGGTAATTTATTCATTCTAGCTTTTATCGCGATCATTTCTGCAGCGTTCTTCTCTTGCCCTGCTGTAGTTTTAACCGCAAAAATTATCGGTTCTATATTCTTTTTATCGCTCATAATCTATCCCATCACCATTTTCTTTGAATACTTAAAGAATTAAAATCTAAGAGATCTGTATTCTGTTCTGAAAACCGGTAACCCCCTCTAATAGAATATATTTTGAAGCCAAAAAGATATGAACTTTATTATGAATCCAATTAAACCGATGATTCCCACTCCAGCAAGGCTTATCTTTATTGAAAGCCATAATTCTTCCCTATCGGGCTTTTGAATTAGTTTAATCAGTCGCTTACAGGATGAAACGAACGCACTAACTGCCAACTATTCCACGTCCAAGCCTATAGTACTTCAACTCAAGAGCACACGCATCTTTTAACTTTATGGTTTAGCTGTGGTGCTACAGGATTTATACTGTTTCCTTACTTTCTTTTTTAGATCTTTGATTAAGAGTTAGTTAATGAGAGATAAAGCCGCTAAATAAAGTAGTCTTAGCTGGAAGAACAAGTTTGGTAGCCTGGGGAAGAATTGCCTGTACGCAATATTATCCTCACACTTTTTTGTTTTCCAGAAACGACATGTATTCGAATAACCCGGAGGAGATGTGACATATGCGTCGAGAATATCGTTCTCCCATTTAGCACGCATGGCTATTCCTAAAAACCCGTTATACTCATTACTCTCCTTTTTTCATTACTTCTGTTTACTGGTATACGTGAAGGCATGGAAATTACCCTCAGAA
>JAUPKU010000201.1 GCA_030837285.1 Thermoproteota archaeon
GCGGAATCTATGACAGACATCGTCAAAGCCATTCTATCAAACAAGAAAGGAAAAGTTGTGCACCTAAGCTACTTAATGGACGTCACGGAGCACTGCGGATGCCCACCATACTCGAATACACCAATAATCCCTGACATAGGAATCTCAGCGTCACAAGATATCGTAGCTGCTGAAGCCCTGAACATAGACTTGATCAACAAAGCACCCGGTGCACCATACTCAAATGCAGACAAATACGACTTCAAACCCGGAGAAGACAAGTTCAGAACCGTAAACGGCAGAAACGCTTGGACTGCAGTTCAAACCCTTGAGCAAGCTAGTTTCGGAAGCACAAAGTACAAAGTTGTAGAAGTGTAAGTCCCAGAAAAGGCTAGACAATACAATGTCCTTGATGACAAACGTCAGATCAAATCCGGTTCTTGACGGAAAGTCGATGGACTTGGTAATCTGTATAGATAGAAGCGAGAGCATGGGCTATGGCCATGGCCAATCAAAGTTGACATTGGCCAAGGACCTAGCCAGTGAGATAATCAGAAATCTATCGGCACAAGACACAGTGGCTATTGTAGCTTTCGACAATGTCGCCAGAATAAGCCTCCCCTTAACGCCTACATCTCAACTGCAGAACCTTGAAGCAATAATGTCATCAATTTCCGAACGTGGTAACACATGCCTTTCAAGCGGTTTGAAGACATCTCTTGAGGCTTTCAAATCAACTGCTAGACTCAAGCGAGCAATTATCCTTAGCGATGGTAGAACCAATCTTTCCTTTGACGGTTCAGGCGGATTCGAAGGAAGCACCAGTTTAGAACTTGAGTTGAGAGAAGATAGTCTTAACCTTGAACAGATTGGAGTCCGAGCGATAACAGTGGCAATAGGAACTGACGCTTTCACCCTGCCCTTGAAAGTCATCTCAGATGCTACCAAAGGTCGTTTAATCCCAACTAGTGTAGAAAAGATTCAAGAACTAGTTACTGCACTCCACTCTGACACTTTATCACTTCCACTTTCGGTCAAAACACCGAAGCTAGAGAAGAATGAAATGGATGTAGCTTCTTTCCCTAGTGAGCTCCCCGCGGGTCAGCCTACTTGGTCTCTCGAATCAATTTATGAGCACGTTGCTATAGTTTCAGAAGAAATCGCTTCGGTCTACTCAAATGTGGGAGAAGCATTAATTATTAATTCATCAAATCAGCGATTCGCTAAGACAGCTCTGATGTCAATAGAAACCGAAATACTTAAAACTTATCGTGAGCGCTTACCAAAGACTACGCGAAGAGTAAGGGCAGGAGAAGCTATACTTCTGGACAAATCCTATCGCCTAGAATTAGAGTTAGAAGAAGACAGTGTAGTAGACATCAAAGTGTAACACCTTGTATTCTTTCCGCGAACTCTTTATGTTACTAGCTAAATGATAGTGTATTATGAATGGCTGAGATAATTATTCCGTTATCAGTCAGAGTTTCTATAGGTTCAGCAATCCTACTAGGATTAACTCAGGGAACACTAAACGTTAAGCCAACCACAGTTTACCTCCTCACATATCATAAGACTAAGTGCTCTGCAGATTGTGGTTTCTGTTCGCAAGCAAGATCAAGCAAAAGTAGAGATGATCTTCTCTCGAGAGTGACTTGGCCCATTTTTCAACTCGATTATGTAGTAGCTAAACTGAAGTTAGCAGTTGAAAAGAAGCTGATAGATAGAATATGCATTCAAGTCATGAATTATCCAAACGTATTCGATGAAATACTAGAACTAGTTCGGAGACTTCACTTGGAACTAAGCACACCAATTTCAATTTCTTGCCAGCCCCTTGATTTAAAACAGATAAAAAAGCTGGCAGAGTCTGGAATAGATCGAATAGGCATACCGCTCGATACACCAACAAAGGAACTATTTAAAAGAGTTAAAGGGAAACCCTACGTCTGGGAGAGCCAGATAGAAGCTTTAGAGAACGCTGTTCAAATCCTAGGACGTGGTCGAGTTAGCACCCATCTTATAGTAGGTTTAGGCGAGAGAGACGATGAACTTCTCCGAATGATTCAAAGAATGATTGACATGGGTGTTTATCCTAGCCTCTTCGCCTTCACACCCATTCGGGGAACCCGTCTTGAAAAGTTATCTCAGCCACCTTTTATCAGGTACAGAATGATTCAACTTGCACACTATTTGATAACAAACATAAAAACCCGCATTGAAAACATGTCTTTCGATGAAGATGGTTTCATAATCGATTTTGGAGTAGATGATGAAATGTTGAGAGGGGTCATTAGTTTGGGAACCCCGTTTGTGACTTCTGGTTGTCCAGGTTGCAACCGACCGTATTACAATGAAAGACCCGGGGGTCCTTTGTATAATTATCCTCAGAAGCCTAATTACGAAGAACTAATAGAGATAAAAAGAACAATTTCGGGGGAGACTCGACTAAAGTGGTTGAAAATTGGAGAGTTTTAGACTTAAACATCAATGACGCATATTTGAACATGGCTATAGATGAAGCCATATGTAGGCTAAGGGCTGAGAATAGGTCACCTAATACTATTCGATTTTATCGGTGGAAGCCTTCTGCGGTTTCCCTTGGTTACTTTCAACTAGTCGATCAAGAAGTGAATTTGAATGCTTGTAAGAAACTTGGTGTTGACGTAATTAGAAGGATGACTGGAGGAGGAGCGGTCTATCATAGCTTTGAAGGAGAAGTGACGTACAGCATAATAGTAAATCAGAGCCATCCTAAAATTCCAGCAGACATCATCAGATCATATGAGGTAATATGCAGCGGAATAGTCGGATCAATGAAAAATTTGGGGATAAATGCTGAATTTACACCCATAAATGACATCTGTGTAAATGGAAAGAAGATCTCCGGAAATGCGCAGACTCGAAGGTGGGGCGTTCTTGTACAGCACGGCACTATATTGTTGGACACTGATATTAAGACGATGTTCACCGTCCTCAAAGTCTCAAAAGAGAAGATTAGCGACAAGATGATCAAATCAGCTGAAGAAAGAGTAACGACTATAAGAAGAGAGCTTGGTAGAAAAGTCGAGTTCGAAGAAGTAACAAGCGCTCTGAAAGAGACATTTCCCAAAGTTTTTGACATGAAACTTGTCAAAGGCGACCTGAACGATGAAGAAAAGACTTTGGCTACTAAACTGAAGAAAGAGAAGTACAGTACAAGAGAATGGATCTTCAACAGACCAATCACAATTCCTCAATGACTATCCCCTTTTTAATGCTCGCAATTAATCGCACGCAGGATCTTTAGAAAAGGCTATTAGCTCTGCATTTTTACTAAGTGGTATGTTCAAGGGGTGGTCTCTTGGATCCAAGAATAACAAAACAAGCTGAACATATAATAGAATATGCGACCAAGACAAAGAAGGACGATAACGTTCTCATCCAACTAACAGACTATGGGATAGAATTGGCTCAAGAGATTTATCTGTTAGCTGCAAGAAAAGGTGCAAATCCACTTATTACTGTAACGCCAACAGAGACAACACGTCAATATTATGATATAGATACGAGCTTTCTGCGAAATTTTCCAAAACATGTCTATGAGCTAACGAAGAACACAGACATCATCGTAAGTATAAGGGGCGAGAATAATCTCAAAGCTCTTTCTAATGTTGAGCCGGAACGTATGAGTATTAGATCATCAGCTCTTAAGGAGATTCAGGAATCACGTCTCTCTAAGAGATGGTGTCTAACTCAGGTTCCTACTCCCGCCTATGCTCAGGAAGCAGAGATGTCTATGAGCGAGTATGAAGATTTTGTCTACAGTGCAATCCTTCTGGATTGGGGAAAAGAATGCTCAGCGATGGAGAAAGTGAAAGAAGTGTTGGATAAAGGACGTCAAGTGCATTTGGAAGGAGTTGAAACAGATCTGACGATGTCTATTGAGGGGCGGACTGCTATAATTGGAGATGCAACGCACAATGTTCCGGGAGGCGAAACGTATACTGCGCCGGTGGATGACTCGGCTGAGGGGAAGATCTACTTTAATTTTCCGGGTATAGTGTATGGGAGAGAGGTGCGGGACATAAGACTTCGATTCGAGAAAGGTGAGGTAGTGGACTACTCGGCTAATAAGAATGAGGAGCTTCTTAAAACAATGTTGAATATCGATGCGGGATCAAAGAGGCTAGGCGAACTCGGTATAGGAACGAATTATGGAATCAAACTCTTCACAAAGAACATTCTATTCGACGAGAAGATGGGTGGAACCATTCACCTCGCTCTTGGGAGAGCTTACAAAGAGTGTGGTGGTGTAAATGAAAGCGCTATTCACTGGGATATGATTAAGACTATGAATCCAGGCAACATCTCCATAGATGGTAGAACTATTCAGAACAACGGAGTTTTCTCTTGGAATCAAGCTGACAAATTGTAACTAGAGATGCGCATAGAATAGCTCCTCAAAAACTGAATTTGCATAAGCTAATGTCTCATGTTCATGTTTTCTTTTTATAATTCCTTTAAGATAGAATATCTCTTGTAGGAGGGGATGGTGTGGGCCAAGAACATGTTATAATAATAATGGGTTCAAGTAGAGACGAAGAATCAACAGCCATTATTCAGTCGACATTGAAGAAGCTTGGGATTCAATTTGAGTTAAGGATATCTTCTGCTCACAAAACTCCCCAAAAACTATTGGAAATGATAGACGAATACAATTCGTCTAAGGATAGAATAGTCTTTATAACGGTGGCTGGGCGATCCAATGCTCTCTCTGGTTTTATAGATGCTAATACAAGGTATCCTGTGATTTCTTGTCCTCCACAAAGTGAGAAATTCGGTGGTGCTGACATTTATTCTTCTCTGAGAATGCCTAGTGGCGTTTCGCCATTGGTGATTCTTGAGCAGGAGAATGCTGCTTTAGCAGCTGCGAAGATTCTTGCTTTATCCAACTCTGAGATAAGTGAGAAAGTTCGAATTTACCAGCAAGATGCTAAAAATAGAATTGAGTCTGATGATGAAAAGTTTAGGAAGAGAATCGAGTAGGTGAAGAGTGTGCAACTTCTCAAATCTGGCAAGGTTAAAGATGTGTACGAAGTAAATGCTGAACAACTTGAATTTGTATTCTCTGATAGGATTTCAATCTTCGACAAAATAATACCAAGTATGATCCCTCGGAAAGGTGAGACTTTAGCTCGTACAAGCGCCTACTGGTTCGAAGCTCTCAAAGAAATGAGGGTTCCTTCCCATTACATTAAGCTAAACGCGTCTAATAGAATGCTTGTGAAGAGAGTTAATGTAATAAATGATTATACCAAGATCAATGGCAAAACACGGAATTACCTTATACCATTAGAATGTGTTACACGCTTTTTCGTGTACGGTTCTTTGTGGGATCGAGTGAAAGACAATTCAGTAAATCCGGAGAGCCTCGGCTTTCCAAAAGAGCATAAAATAAGTATCGCTGAACCTTTACCCAAACCCTTCTTTGAGGTAACGACAAAACTAGAGAAAGTAGATAGACACATTACAACAGAAGAAGCTCTAAGAATCTCAGGCTTATCCCTGCAAGAGTACGATGAGATTAAGGAAATGATACTGAAGATTGATGGCGAGATCAACTCCAGAGTTTGGAAGAGAGGCCTGATCCACGTTGATGGGAAGAAAGAGTTTGCCTTTGACGAGAAGAGGAATCTTATGGTTGTTGACACCTTTGGCACAGCTGATGAAGACAGATTCTGGGATGCAGCAGAATTCGAAAAAGGAAAATGTGTGGAGAAGAGTAAGGAGTATGTCAGACAATATTATCGCGAAACCGGCTACTATGACCTTCTAGTTGAAGCTCGCAAGAATGATTCGGAAGAACCTCCGATTCCACCTCTTCCACCGGAAATGATAAAGCAGGTTAGCAATGTATACATTAGCCTCTATGAGGAGATAACGGGTTTACCTTTCTGATAGTCTCTGTTTAAGAAAACAATTGACAGTGAGGGACACTTGATGGAGAAGATTGGTGTTCTTGTAGTTTCATATGGTGCTAGAGAGGTAGCTATGGTTGATGCCTTCTCTAGAAGTAAAGAATACACTATTGACTTGTATATTGCAGATAGGCATAGAAACCCATTTAATGTTGAGAGAGCGAAAGAACACGTCGTCATTCCTGACCTCAGCGTGGATAAGATCTGTAGGTTCGCTGAGAAGCGTAAGGACAAAATTAGGTTTGGAATAGTCGGTCCAGAGGGCCCTATTATAGCGGGTGTTCGCGATGTTGTTGAAAAGGAAACAAAGATTCCAATGGTTTGCCCAACCAGAGAATATGCGATTGAATCGAGTAAGATCGCGCAGAGGCTTCTTTTCCAACGGGTGGTTCCTCAGGCGAATCCTCGTTTCAAGGTCTTCTCTCCAAAAGATTATTCTGAGATTTCTGACTTGAAGGTAGATCTTTGGAAATGGTTGGACGAGTTAGACAATCAGGTCGCTGTAAAACCCGATGGAGTCTCTGCTGGGAAGGGTGTAGGAGTTTGGGGGGATCACTTTACTGATAGGGATCAGCTCCTAGAGAATTTCCTTTCAAACTACAAGTACGGTCCAGTCATAGTCGAGGAGAAAATTTTTGGTGAGGAGTCGAGTTTTCAAGCTTTTTGTGATGGAAAGAACATTATTCCTCTGCCCGAAACAAGAGATAACAAGAGAGCTTTTGACGGTGATGCTGGGCCTAATACTGGCGGAATGGGTTCATACAAGGACGTAAATAACTGGTTACCCTTCATAACCCAGTCTGAGTGGGAGAATGAGGTGGAGATTTCTAAGAAGATCTTTGAAACTCTGAAGGGACGTGGTAGTAATCCTGGTCTTCGTGGCATTCCCTTCTACTTGGCTTTTATGCACACTGGAAAGGGTGCGAAGATTCTGGAAAACAATAGTCGACCCGGTGATCCAGAAATTCAAAATTTACTTCCTATATTGAAAGATGATTTCGCCGAGTTGTGTCTTCGAATGATTGAGGGAGCCCTCAACAAGGTAGAATTCGAACCCCGTGCGACCGTAGTTACGTATAAAGTTCCACCCACATATGGTGGGAAGATGAGAGCGTTCAAGGGAGATAGTAAAATAGATCTTTCAGAGGCATACAAGCTAAAGAGCGTTTATGATGAGAGAATTAGAGTGTATCCTGCTGCTGCTGAGCTTCGAGAAAGTGACACATATGCTTTGACATCGAGGGTTGTCAGTGTTGTGGGAATAGCTGATGATATTTCGGGTGCGAGGGAGATTTCGTTGAAGGGAATAGATGCCATTAAAGGCGGTGGTCTCTGGAGTAGGCGAGATATTGCATCAAAAGAACACATTAACAATAGTATTGAGCATATGAAGATGCTGAGGGGTTGACTTTTGGTCAACTCTCAGCGGGGAGACGGAGTGTTTGTCTCCGATTGTGAAGGACCCCTATCAAAGAATGATAATGCCTTTGAGATAGCGGCGAAATTCATTCCAGAGGGGGGTAGACTCTTCCAGCTTTTAAGCAAGTATGATGATGTCTTAGCAGAAATTGTTAAAAAATCAGGTTATAGAGCAGGGTACACTTTAGCGTTGATAGCTCCTTTTTTAAAAGCACATAATGTGACTAATAGAGAAATCAGTGATTTCTCTGCCAGAAACATTGTTCTTATTCAAGGAGCAATGCAATTGCTTCGAAGAGTTATGGAGGCTATTCCTTCTTTCATTGTCAGCACTAGTTATGAACAATACATCTTTTCGATATGCACCTTAGTCGGATTTCCTTTTGAGAACGTCTATTGCACTAGGCTCGACGTGGACAAGTACTTTATAGATGGAGAGGAAAAGAAGAAACTGAAGAAGTTTGAAAAAGAGATTCTCAATCTATCTATGATAGAGATACCTAATAATACCAAGTCAATAAATGATTTGTCTAGTGAGAGCCAAGAGACAGTTGAAAGGCTTGACAACATCTTCTTGAAAGAGATTCCTAGTATGGCATCATATGCAATTCTCAAGGACATAAAGCCACTAGGTGGGGAAGAAAAAGCCGATTCCGTACGAAGTATAATTGAGAGACTACATTGCAATCTTTCTGATGTCATTTATGTTGGCGACAGTATAACTGACGTTCGAGTACTCCAATTGGTGAGGGCGGGTAAAGGCTTGGCGATTTCGTTCAACGGTAATATGTATGCTGTTAGAAATGCTGATGTGGCAGTTTTATCTGAGAATGCAATTGTTACTTCAGTCCTAGTTGATGTCTTCTCCAAAAGTGGGAGAGATGATGTTCTTAGTCTAGTGAGAGACTGGAGTTATTATTCATTAAAGAAGTACTGCTCTGACAAAACACTTGTAGAAACAATAGCCAGAACATATGGTACAGCTCTTCCTAAGGTCGAGCTTGTTACAAGGGACAATGTAGAAGGACTCGTAAAAGATAGCAGTGCTTTCAGAAAAACCGTTCGAGGAGAGGCTATAGGAAGATTGGGTTGACGCAAAAATGAAGAACAATTTAGAGATGAAAGCCGAGATTGAAGACACATATGCTGAAGCCTTCGATGGTCTATTCACTAGACTGGTAATAACTGCTAAAGAGGCATCGCTTCTCAAGAAGGCATCATACAACTCCACAACCTTACCTTCAATTGTCATAAATAGGACTGAAGGTGGTGTTGAAAGGTGGTTAAATGAAAAAGAGACGCCTGATGGACGAGTAGGCTCGATTGTACAGTTCTGGGGAGGATTAGACGAGGCCTTAGTAGACAAATCAGTTGACAGATTCTACAAAGAGATTTCTTATCGAATAAGACAAGGTATCCTTGTTGTGCCGACAACTGCAGTCTTCAATGCCCACACTTCTACGAAAGTTATAGACACTATGAACCGCATTGGCCACTGTGGTGATGGGTACGAGTGGGAAGAAGACTGCAATGACAGGCATGTCATAAAGGTCCCGTTAATGATGGGTGACTTCATTATTGAAAGATACATTGGCTACGGTAAAGGGGTTATGGGCGGGAACATTTGGCTTATGTGTAATAGTGAGGAGGCAGCTCTTGAGGCTAGTAACAAGGCTGTCAAGGCAATAAAGGATATTGAAGGTGTCATCACCCCCTTCGATGTCTGCTCTGCAGGATCCAAACCTGAAACAAGTTACCCTGAAATAGGCCCTACAACAAACCACTTTTACTGTCCTACATTACGGAATAAGATCCCTAATTCAAAGGTTCCAAAGGGCGTGAACAGTATTCCTGAAATAGTCATCAACGGCACGACTCTTGAAGCGGTAAAGAGTGCCCTTAAAGTGGCTATTTTGAGCTCGCAAGAAGTAAAAGGCGTAATGAAGATCTCAGCGGGAAATTATGGTGGCAGACTAGGAAAGTACAAGATATTCTTGAGGGATCTGCTTCCTTGAAGTTTGACGTCATCGGCTTCGGCGCTTTGAATATAGATCGACTCTATAGGGTTGACAGAATAGCTGGAGTTGGGGAGGAACGCTTCATAAGAGGGTATTCAGAGACTCCTGGTGGCTCAGCTGCAAATACTATCGTTGGGCTAGCTAGACTTGGTCACAAGGTCGGCTACGTTGGGAAGGTAGGCGATGATAGTGAGGATGAGCTTCTCCTAAATGATTTCAAAGATGAGGGTGTGGACACGAGGGGGATTATTGTCTCCGATAAGTTTAGAACTGGAGTTGTAATTGGCTTTGTTGATGACAGTGGTGAAAGAACTCTATATGTTGATCCTGGTGCTAACGATTCGATGAGTCTTGAAGAGGTTGATAGAAAATATATCTCGAATACCAAGTTTTTACATCTGTCATCTTTTGTTGGTGAGAAGCCATTTGAGACTCAGAAGTTTCTCTTACAAGATATGCCTAATGTTAAAGTGAGTTTTGATCCTGGCGAACTCTACGTTCGTAGAGGTCTGGCTGCATTGTCACCGATTCTCAGGAGGTGCTTTGTTGTATTTCCTAATGAAGATGAACTACGACTTCTAACTGGAAGAGAGTTCATTGACGGCGCCAGAACTCTTATAGAATTAGGAGTTAAGATTGTTGCTGTGAAACTAGGAGAGAAAGGATGTTACATTACGAATGGAGATGAGAGTTTTCTAATTAATTCGTATAAGGTTAATGTTGTTGATTCTACAGGAGCTGGTGATGCCTTCTGCGCGGGTTTTCTTCATGGGTTGCTCTCTTGTCGAGATCTACGGATGTGTGGTCAAATTGCGAATTTTATTGCAGCACGCAAAATAGAGAAGGTTGGCGCCAGAGAAGGTCTTCCGCGGTTATCTGATTTGCCGGTAGTATGATTTATTTGTCCTATTCGTATATCCTCTTTTTTTCCACTGTTCCTTTTTCGAACTCAGTTCTTTTTTCATCCGCGATCTTTTGGGCTATTGGTGTAGGGTATTTTCCTGTTATGCAAGCTAGGCACAATGCTTTTTCGCCTAAACCGATGGTTCTTATGAAGTCCTCTAAATTCTGATAGGTTAGACTCTCAGCGCCTATCATCTCAGCGATTTCGGAGGGTTCTCTCTTAGTTCCTATGAGTTCGCCGAAGGTAGCCATATCTACTCCGTAAAAGCATGGGCTTATGATCTTCGGAAAGGTAATGTATATGTGGATCTCTTTTGCTCCTGAAGCTTTCATTTTTTGGATGACGTTCTTTGTAGTGTCGCCTCTAACGATGCTGTCGTCGATTAGTGCAATTCGTTTTCCTGAGACTCGATCTCCTAGAATGTTGATTTTTTTACCGAGGATATTACTTCTCTCCCTTGGCATTGTAATGAAGGCGCGATCTGTAACGTACCTATGTCGTCTCAGAGCTAAGTCCAAGGGAAGGCCTGTCTCCTCGTGGAAACCGTAACCTGCGTCGTTAGCTGTTTCTGGGACGGGTATAACCACTTCGAGGTTTCCAATTCCACCACTCTGTTCGCATGTTTTTCCAAGGTTTCTGCCGAAGTCTTTTCTTATTTCATAGACGTACTTTTTGGTACCGTTTAGCATTGAGTCGGGTCTTGAGAAATAGGCGAACTCGAAGCTGCATAGGGCTTTTCTTTCCTGCTCTACTAGCTGCTCTCTTCTTATGCTGTTTGATGTTATTCTGATGAGTTCTCCGGGTTTGACTTCGTCCTTAAAGCAGTCTAAGCCATTTATGTCTAGGCCGACGCTCTCGGAGGAAATTGCAACTATCTCCTTGTCCTCACTGAATCCTATGCAGAGTGGCTTTATACCTAGAGAGTCTCTGAACGCGAAGAGTTCTCCGTCTCCAGTTATCCCTATTGTGGAGTAGGCACCTTCAACGTCTTCTATGCACTTCTTAACAGCCTTTGATAAGTCTTTACTCTTCTCAAGTTCTAAGTAGAGTTTCTTGCACAGTAGCTCCGTGTCAGAAGTACCTTCTATCTTGATGCTTTTGTTAATCTCTTCGTGTAATTGAACTGCGTTTACTATATTCCCATTGTATGAGATGGCTATTCGGTTTGTTCCAATCTCTACAACGGTTGGCTGTATATCCTTATACAGAGAGGCTCTATCCATGTTGCCTGAGGTTGTATATCGCACGTTTCCTATTCCTATGCTTCCTGGGAGATTAGTCATCCACTTCCTCATTTTTCTGCTTCTCATTCTTGGGACGAGTCCTAGAGCCTTATGAGCGTGGAAGTCGCCATTGTATGTAATGAGGCCGTGGGACTGGTGCCCTCGGTGATTCTGAGAAACTAGACCCCAGTAAACGTATGGAAAGATGGATTCTCCCTTGAAGTCGTAGACGCCGAATACACCACATGCTTCTTTCAAGTCTGCCATAACAATCTAAAAAGAGTTGAAATTAGTCTTATTTATATATCGTTTTTTAACATATGTGGATAAATTTTTCTTGTTATTATTTCTTTGATTTATTTATATAGCAGATTGTAGGTTGGATTACAATAACTTTGTAGTTTACCGGGGACTGGCTGATGCTGCGTATGATTAAAAACCTATTCTTGAGGGTTTTTTTAGGAGGACAAGTAGGGATGCACGTAATAGGACTTTTCTAATCTATAGATCAGTGTTTTTTGAGTTTATTGGACTTTGGAATAGTGTAAAAAGAATGAAAATACAAACTCTTAATTTTTTTTTGAAGTTTCCGAGATTTTCTAACAATAGCTTTTAGGTCACAAGTCCTTCTACTGCCAGATGAGTGCGCTGTCTAAGATAGATTACAGGTACATTCGAAACTCGCAGTCTTTCTAGGAGTTTTCGATCGTTGGTCGCTACAGGGCATTGCCATTCTTTAGCTAGTCTTAGTATTAGATCATCGACAGTTTCATTTGTATTTGACTTGACACATGTGATTTCAAAGCGTGCAATTAATTTGAGGGTTAATTCAGCTTGTCTCCTTTGTTTAGGATCGCTATTTTGAGAGATCCATTTGAGTTCATCATACACAGGCGAGATTATTATTTCTTGAATCTTTCTGTTTAGAATCTTATCCAATTCGCTGAAGATGTCAAGATGGAATTCAGCTGGTATCATCAAGAAATTAGAGTCTAAAATAACTTTGAGAGGCATTTTCTAACCTTGAGTTATAGATTAAACTAAGTTTTCACCTGACTATTTTGAAGAGCTTGCTTAATTGCATTCAGCTGATCCCGACCAGCAGCTGGAGCAGGCGGGAGAATTACTTCAGAATCGAATTTCTTCTTTATTGCCTCTGTAATATCCGATTTGATCATGTACCATCGGGAGGCTTCAACGGTTACAAGAAGCTTGAGAACTAGTTGCCACTGGCTTGGCCGTCGTTCAATTATGATAGATGGAACATGTTCCTCATCAACTATAGTTCCCTTTGTCTCAATGGCAGCTTCTAGTAATAGCTGTTTAGTCCTTTCTACATTAGAATAAATATCAACAGTCTCCTCTAAAACCATCATCATCTCGTTCCTTTTCGATGTCATATTCACAATCTGAGAGGAAGCTAATGAGGAATTGGGAATAACTACGATGTTGCCCTCAACACTCTCTATCTGCGTAGCTCTAAATCCAATATGAACAATTTTTCCGACTGTATCGTCAACACGGATTACATCTCCAATGGTAAAAGTCCTCTCAAAGATCAGAAATAAACCTGATATCAGATTGGAAATCAATGCTTGTGCTGCAAAACCTACCGCTAGAGCCCCTATTCCCACTCCTGCTATTAAACCAGTGATGTCTATGCCAAGTGAACCTAAAATAGAGATGAAGGTGAGACCACCTATCACGATCCGTAAGAAGTTGATGATTTCCCTGATTAGCTCTGGCTGAATTTTAATTCTCTTTGACGTCTTACTAATGATAGAAGACAATATCTTATAGAGAATAATAGAAAAAGCAATTGTGAGAATTATCCGTAGAGCTATAACTAGATCCATCTGAGGAAACAAGTCCTGTAGTGAGAACGTAATATTCCTGACCATAGTCCACATCTCATTCTAAAGTTGTTGAGAACTCAAAAATAAATAGGACAGAGGATTCAACAATTAACGGAAAGAGGCTAAATGTGTTTTTTCAGTTGGAGTATGATTACCCTTTCACAATACCAAAGCCTATGAGTCTCCAACTGTCTCCAAGTCTTCTACTAATAGATATCCTGCTATTAGCCTCGAGACATATGGGCCTTCTAAGGGATGCGTCCACAGTACTATTTCTAACTGAAGTAACTATACCTGAAGTCACGGCTGTACCAGCATTCAGGACAAGAGCCTCATTAGTTCTGATTTTCTCAACCTTTGTAAGTTCCTCTGTTCCTATTGCGCGTTCAAAGAGTTGAACATCAAGACTAAGAGAATCGAAAACAGGAGGCAGCTGTTTCGGTTTTCCTACGATATTCCCTACAAGGCCATCTGCCTTAGTTAATGAGGGATCTAATAGAGTTCCAACACCAACTAAGCCACCGCAAGTAGCCTCCGCAGCATTCCTCCCACCAACGTGAAGACTAGTTATCTCCGTGTGAAGGGACTCGTAATATGTTTTTCCACCTTTTTCCACCCTAATTCCAGGGCTTATTTCAACTTTATCTCCGACTTTGAAGATGCCTTGATAAATAGACCCGCCTAAGACTCCGCCAGTTATCTCTTCAGCTTGTGTTCCAGGGCGATTCACATCAAAAGATCTAACTATAGACATAAGGGGTGGCTTACTTAGCTCCCTCTTGGGTGTCGGAATCGTTTTCTCTATTGCTTCAATTAAGGCATCAATATTTATTGAGCGTTGGGCGCTAATTGGAATAATAGGTGCACTCTCGGCGACGGTACCCTTTACAAATGCTTGAATCTCCTTAAAGCTCTCAAGTACACGTTCTCTACTGACAACATCAATCTTATTTTGAACGATTACAATCTTGTTTATTCCAACCACTTCTGCAGCAGTGAGATGCTCTCTGTCTTGTGGCTGAGGGCACTTCTCTGTAGCTGATAGAACAAGCAATGCACCATCCATTAAAGCTGCGCCTGATAGCATCGTAACCATTAAACTATGGTGCCCTGGACAGTCAACAATACTTACAGCCCTTACAAATTCTGCTGGGCTCCCGCAGCTAGTACATATTTCCTTGGTGCCATAGATTCCACATTTGGTACACTTGTAGAAAGCTGTATCAGCATATCCCACACGTATGGTAATACCTCTCCGCATCTCTTCACTGTGTTTTGCAGTCCAGACTCCAGATAGAGCTTGAACAAGTGTTGATTTTCCATTATCCACATGGCCTAAAGTGCCTAAATTAACCTCTGGTTGACGAGGGAGGGGTATTTCTCTGTCTTCCTCTTTTACAGTTTGCGTAGTCATAATATCAGCCTAAAATTTAGTTAATTCAGGGAGTGAATGTAATTTAAGGATTTTCCTTCCCATTAATATATTTAAATTACTTTCATCACCTAGTTCAAACAACAAAGAGTAGATACCCTTTTTAGTCATCATTTTTCTCGCTTTCTTCTAATGATTTGTCATAATCTCAGCGTTGTAGAACATTTTATAGAATGTTAGTTTTAAGTAATGTAAATCTTTCAGAAACCTCTTACCCATTTCTGAATCATGGGCGTCTTTAATGCTTCCTAGGCAAACATAGTTTGAAAGCTTATTTGCGAATTTCCTTAAATGTTTATTGAATGTTATAGCCTACTGAAAAATGTCAGTTCTTTTTCTAATATATTTCGATTACAAATTACAGGATTTGCATTTACTATTCGATGGTTGGAGATACTTTTAAGAAACACAGAGATATTCTGAATTGTAACTAAGAGTAAACCTTGAAGCTAGAGAAAACGATGAAAGGAGAATTAGCTAAAGTATTATGCAATCACATGTGAATTCAGAAAAGGATACTCCTTTGATATGCCTAGGTATTGAATCCACAGCTCACACTTTCGGCGTGGGAATAGCCTCTTCGTCTGGGAAAATCATTGCAAATGTCAACTCAACGTATAGACCACCACCTGAAAAGGGGATACATCCTAGGGAGGCAGCACAACATCATTGTGAAATAGCTCCTAAAATTCTAAAACAAGCCCTTCAAGATGCCAGTACTTCCATAGAAAAGATTGACTTCATTGCCTTCTCCGCTGGACCTGGATTAGGACCAACTCTTCGTACTGGTGCAACAATAGCGAGAGCTTTAGCTGTTTGGCTTGATAAGCCACTTGTCCCAGTCCATCATGCTATTGGTCATATTGAAATCGCGAGTCTCACTGCCGGTACTAGCGATCCACTGGTAATTCTTGTTTCAGGGGGGCATACGACTATAACGGCCTATGGGAATGGAAGGTGGAGGATTTTCGGAGAAACTGAGGATATAACTCTAGGCAACTTCTTGGAAAAATTTGCTCGAGAAGCAAAGATATCCTCTTCCGAGAGTATTTTTCTAGCGCCCATAATTGAACGTTTGGCTAAGCTGGGGAAAGAGTACATTGATCTTCCCTATGTGGTGAAAGGAAACGATGTTTCTTATTCAGGTCTTTTGACAGCCGCCATTCGAAAGGTGAAAGAAGGAAAGAGAATAGAGGACATTTGCTATTCCCTTCAGGAAGTCTCATTTGCGATGCTTGCTGAAGCTTCAGAGAGGGCTTTAGCTCATACAGAAAAGAGAGAAGTTCTACTGACTGGAGGCGCTGCAGCTAATGAGCGACTGCAAGAGATGATTCGATATATCGCTGAAGAGCATGAGGCGCGATTCTTCGTTGTTCCAAAAACATATAGTGGCGACTGCGGTGCTCAGATAGCTTGGACAGGTATCTTGGCTTATTTGAAGGGAGTTAAAGTTGAAGTTGAAAAGAGCATAATTAGACCTAGGTGGCGGTTAGATCAAGTTAGAATTCCTTGGCGCTAATAGTAAGGTGATGAATGTTTATGCCTCTTATTAGGAAAGGCGCTGAAGCTGATCTCTTCTTAGAGGACTGGTATGGACTCAAGACTATCCGAAAGATGAGGAAGCAGAAAGCTTATAGAATTACTTCCTTGGACACCTCGATTCGTCGTGAAAGAACAAGTCATGAGGCTCAGATAATGCATGAAGCAAAGTTGGCTGGCGTTCCAACTCCTACCATTTACATGGTAGACATGGCAACTACATCGATAATTATGGAATACATAGAAGGGACACGAATTAAGGAAGCATTGAATGAATTATCCTCAATAAAGAGAGAAAATCTCTGCAACCTCTTAGGACAACTAGTGGGCAAGCTACATCTAAAAGGAATAATTCATGGAGATTTGACTACTTCTAATATGATTGAAGGAATGAATGATAAGATCTTCATTATAGACTTTGGATTAGCAGAATACTCTGAGGAATTGGAGAAGCGCGGGGTGGACCTTCTTTTGTTGAAGAGAGCTCTTCAGAGCACCCACTACGCCTACGCCAAAGAGTGTTATGACGCTGTTGTGAAAGGCTACTCTAAGGAAATGAAGAATGAGGCGACTAAAGAAGTGACCCAGAGAGTCAAGGAGATAGAGAATAGAGGAAGATATGCTGTAGAAAGATGAGAAACAATACTAACAGTATTTAACTGTCTTGCGATTAAAAATCTCTGGTCAGGGAGTGATTATATCTTTCTTGAATGATAGCGAAAACAAAGTTTCTACCACTCTCTTCTTTGCAACTGGAAATAGTAACAAGGTTGAAGAAGTAAGAGAGATTCTGAGTGATTATTACATTCGTATAGAATCTGCCGATGTAAAGGGAATTGAGATCCAAGCTGATACAGTGGAAGAAATAGCCCGGGCTAGCGCAAAAACTGCTGCATTGAAAGAAGGAAAGCCTATCTTCGTAGAGGATACAGGATTCTTTATCGAAGCTCTCAAAGGTTTTCCAGGACCTTACGCCTCATATGTTGACAGGACAATAGGAAGAAAGGGTGTATTGCGGCTTCTTGACAGAGTGGGAAATAGGAAGGCAGAATTCAAGTCAGCTATTGCATTCTGCATGCCAAATAAAGAAACAGTATGTTTCACTGGATCAGTTAGTGGAAGAATTTCCTTTGAAGAGCGGGGAACGTTTGGATTCGGGTTTGACCCAATCTTTGAACCAGATGGTGGAGGGAAAAAGACTTTCGCTGAGATGACTATCAAGGAGAAGAATTACTTCTCCCATAGAGCAAGAGCTGTAGGAAAATTCGTCGACTGGTATCTTAAGCAGATTTGATTAAGGTATCAGATAACAAGCGACTACTTTTCTGATATCAATTGAAGAAAAGACCTAATAAAAGTTGATGTGATCTTCCTTAATCAACACAAGTAAAAACTTTATAAGAGAAATGATCAATATCCCTTTGATCTTGAAAATCATAGTTTATAATGCTTCTTGATTAGATGAATGGTGAAAACATTGACCCGAACAGGAAAATCCCACTCTAGAAGACCAATAAGCCGGAGGGCACCTGCATGGTGCAAGTATAGTCCTGAAGAAGTTGAAGCTTTTGTGATTAAACTCGCGAAGGAAGGGACTCCACCCAGCAAGATCGGTGTTGTCCTTCGAGATCAATATGGAATTCCCCTTGTGAAACCAATAGTTGGAAAGTCAATTAAGCAGATTATGGACGATACTGGAGTGAAGACTAATCTCCCAGAAGACTTAAATCAATTAATTGTGCGTACTACCGCACTTCAGCGACACCTAGCTAGGAATAGGTCCGATTCTGTAAACAAAAGATCGTTGGAACTGCTAGTTTCAAGAGTCTATCGTCTAGCGAATTACTATAAGGAAAAAGGAACTCTACCCAAAGATTGGAAGTTCAAGGCAGAAGTAGAAGCTGCCTAATCCGATGTGTGAGCGCACTAAGTGATAAGCGAATGGCCGAGAAAGCTCAGAACCGAAAAGACTTCAAACTGAGCGTAACAAAGGCCGCTGAAATTATCAAAGAAAATATAGAAAAAGGCAAGTCTATCACGCTTATCTCACACGTTGACGCAGACGGTCTCGCCGCTGCAAGTATCATGGGAAAAGCTCTCGCCCGAGAAGAGGCATTCTTCAGAATTAGAATTTGGAAGCAGATGGACGAACTTTTAGTTGAAGAGATAGCCTCTGAGGAAAAATCCCTTCTCGTCTTCTCAGATCTCGGAAGCGGAAACTTGGATCTTCTGAGCTCTAAACTGCCCGAATGGGATATTGTAGTTCTTGATCACCACCAACTTATTGGTAAACCTTCAAACAAATTAATTCACGTCAATCCCCACAACAATTCATTCGATGGTGCAAGGGAGATTAGTGGAGCAGGAGTCACCTATTTCACTGCAAAGGCTATGAATGAATTAAACGTTGATCATGCATCTCTTGCAGTTGTCGGGGCGCTTGGAGACTCGCAGGATAAGAATGATAAAAAGAAACTTTTTGGGCTTAATGAAGAAATCGCAAATGACGCGGTTAACGCGGGATACTTGAAGATCGAGACTGACCTCATATTCTATGGTCGTGAAACCAGACCTGTTCACAAAGCTCTTGCATATACCACGAATCCGTTTATTCCAGATTTAAGTGGCGAAGAAGACAAATGCTATGGTTTTCTCTCGAATTTAGGTATCAAACTGAAGAATGAAGATCGATGGCGAACCATAAATGACCTTAATATTGAAGAGAAACAGAAGATATTCTCAGAGTTGGCTAAATATCTATCATCCAAGAGGCTACCTAATACTATTGCCTTTAGTTTGATAGGCACAGTCTACACTCTTATCAAAGAGGACAGATGGACCCCGCTTAGAGACGCAAGAGAGTACTCATCCCTCCTCAATGCTTGCGGAAGGATGAGTAAAAGTGGTCTGGGAATCGAGATAGGCATGGGAAATCTAAGTGGATCATTAGATGAAGCAAAAGAAGAAATGAATGGTTATAGGAAGACTCTGGCGGAGTACATGGACTGGATGACGAAGACCCCTAAAGCAACAGAAGAGCTTGGAAATATCTACGTAATCAACGGAATGGGCGTTATTGACGAACTGATGCTAGGTACTATAGCATCTATTGTATCTACGAGTGGTTTCTTCAATGAGAATAAACCCATTATAGCATTAACATCAACCGAGACTGGAATGATTAAAGTCTCAGGTAGAATCCCAAACAATGTTTTAGATAAGAAGTTGAATCTTGGCACAATATTTGATAAGGCGTCAACTCAATTTAGTGGTTCTGGAGGAGGTCATGACGTCGCTGCCGGGGCTCAACTTCCGCAGGGATTAGAAAATGAATTCATAAAACTCATAGATCAAATGATCGGAGCTGTAAAAGAATAAGAGGTGTGCTGCTCAATCAACCTCGAGCATGCTTAATAATGTGTCCCGCTTCAGGTATGATTAACTCTTTAAAAGCTAGTTCTACTGCTTGTGGTGAACCCGGTAAACAGAAGACCGCTTTTCCTCCAATCAATCCCGCGGTAGCCCTGGTCAGAATTGCTGGTGTGCCAATTCTAATGTAACTTATTCCTCTAAAGACCTCGCCAAAACCAGGTAATGTTTTGTCTAAAAGAGGCTCTAACGTCTCAATAGTCACGTCGGTAGGAGTTATCCCTGTTCCACCACAGGTGACTATAATATCAACACTCGGATTCTCTAAAGCATGTCCTAAAGATGCCTTAATCATGGTGTCTTCATCGGATACAATCTCTCTAGATACGACGGAATATCCGACTTCGCGTAGAAGATCGATTGCAAGATCTCCTGAAGGATCTACTACTGTTTCTTTCAGTTTCATCGCTTCAAAACGAGATGTGCTGATGATGATCAAACTAAAACCAATATTTGTTGGTACCGTTGATTTATGTTCACTAGCTGTCTTACTCATGCCATCTTCCTGCTTCCCTTGACTTTCTGTAGAACTCGAATATCTGTGATAGCAGTTGAAGGATACTGGCCTCTCTCATCTTTCTCATATTGCTTAACCATATCCCAAATCGTCAACAGAGCAACACTTACGGCTGTCAAAGCCTCCATCTCAACACCTGTCCTAGCTGTAGTTTTAATAAACGCTCGAAAAATTACTCCATCAACCAAGACTTCATCTTCAATTTTGACATTGGTAATAGGTATGGGATGACAGAGAGGTATAATACCACTTGTGTTTTTAGCCGCTAAGACAGCTGCAACTTTTGCTGTGTTAATCGGATCGCCCTTCTCGATCTCGCCGTTCCTTATGAGATTTACCGTATTGCTTTTCAGTATTATCTTGCCGATGGCGGTTGCCTCCCGTTGGATCTGTGACTTCAAAGTTATGTCAACCATGGAAGGTCCATCGCTTCTAATTCTCACTCGACCACCTTCAAAGATAGATTACTCTTACTTGGCTTTGAATAATTAAGTATTAAGGTTATATGCGCACTGACCTTGGAAAATAAAAAAAGATTCTCTAGGACTTGATTATTAATACTGGACAACTAGCATGGTGACTGACTTGATTAGCCACGCTTCCGAGGAAAAATCGTGCGACAGATCCAAGTCCTCTATCCGCGATCACCACTAGATCAACGTTCTTCTCTCTAGCCATACTGACGATCTTATCTGCAGGATTTCCATAGTCCATTTCAAAACTCGTTTTTACCCCCGCTTCTTTAGCCTTGGCTTCAGCGGAGGAGAGAATATTTTGACCATTCTCTTCCAAACGTTTTCTTAAGTCCAGCAATAAGGATGGACCAAGAACTTCAGGTCCTGTCACAACTGCGGCCGTTGACTGAACAACGTGAAATAGGATTATCTCAGAGGAGAATTTCTTAGATAGACCAATAGCATAATTCAATGCCTTTTCAGAGTATTCTGAACCGTCTAAGGGAACCAATATTTTCCCGATCAAGTTCATCAGGCACTCATTTGAAATATGAGCTCCTGCTCATTTAAGGCTTTGGAAAAAGAAGCTAGAACAATTAGCATTACTCATTTGACACTCGAATTGAATCTATCAAGTTACAGGGCGCGTTCAGTACTCAAGATCCAAATCATTTTTCCTTCATTTGGGCCAGAATCGTCATCACACGCCAATTATAAATAACTTAAACTAAAATAAAAAATCACTGATTGCAACGAAGGAAGCCTAGATAGGAGGCATTATCTCTTTTTGTTTTAAAGCCTGCAAAGAAGACCATTTCATAAAGCTCTCAGAAGGCTTTTCAAACTCATAGAGTTCTCTTCGTCTAACCTCTAGAAAGTTGTTAGGTTCGCCAAGGAACTCTGCTGCTGTAATAACTTTGTGACCAACCCTTTCAGCTGCTTCAAAAAGATTACTTAGAGATTCTCTCCACTTTTCTGCTCTAAGCAAGTGATGGTCAAGTATAACTGTTGGGATTCTTTCTACGAGTTTAGAAAGGTTTTCTGAGCCCCGTTTTATAGTATCCTCTTTTACACTATAACCCATCAGATAAAGAGGTGGGCCGCTGACATAAGTTATACTTGGAGATTCTGAAAGGATGATTTCAAGAGTCTCATCCAAAATTGGCCCTTCAACATCAGAGGTATGCATCACTTTTTGTCCCTCGAACTCTATGGTCAGCATAATAACCCATCCGAGTGGAGAGTTTTCTTCTCCATGAAAAACTGGCTCTGAGAATTTCATTTTTGTTTTACCATAAGTGAATGCCTTTCCATCAGCAACTTCAAAGGTTTTAAAAAAATTACCCATTGACTTCTTCAGCATCCATCCTCTCCGTCGCTGACTCGGGTTGATTGATGCTCTTGCGTTCTTAGCCAGAATAGTCTTATTCTCATAGATTTGTCTTGCAACGTCAAAGTTGGAGAGGTTCCAAGCATAATCAGTGTATGCCGGTGTAATATGATCAAAGTGATAATGGCTGATCGTGATAACCTCAGTTTTGGATGCGAAATCTCTGATTCTTGCTCTGCAGTCCATAATCTCCTTGTATTCCCTTGGGTGAGGAAGCAATCCAAACCTCTGACCAAGCGAGACACCCGGATCAATAAGAATGTGAATGTCTGGCGTCTCTACATAGGTGCACATTGAGCGGACACCAAGACTTTCAGCTGCCAATGGAACGAAGCGAATATCAGTTATTCTCTTTGGCAAAGACAGTATCCAACTTCTCACGTATTTGATTTTAGAATAGTTCCCTTTTGAAGAAAAATCAGATCTTGGGTCATATTTAGTTTCTTCGGCATTTTAGTGGGGTAAGTTGTTTTACTGATTTTAGACGCATTATGGCATTACTTCTCATTTATAATTTCACTCCTTGATGTATCTATTCTTTAACAAGTTTCTAGCTAAAATATCTATACATTATTTTTTCTAAAATTGACTATTTTAAGAAGAAAAGGGAAAGTGGGTTATCTTGAGAAAAAGTAAAGCAGGATACAAAGATGATTATAAACAGTAGTCTAGAGATCTTTCTGTTAGTGCGCGCTAGCCTTTTTATACAAAAGCATAACTATATAACATACGTAATGAATCGAAATACTCGATAATGCTTAGTCGAGTTGATGTGGATGACAATCCCGTGTGAGTTAGCCGTTAAATCAATAATTCCCGCCTTTAGAGCACTTGTGGCGAAGGAACTGGTCGAATCTTATCAGCTAAAGCAAGAGAATGTAGCAGGTCTTTTAGGAATAACTCAAGCTGCTGTTAGCCAGTACACTCGAAGTGTTCGAGGAAGAGCGTTGAATTTAGATGATATCGAAGAAATTGGCAGAATAGTAAAAGAGCTTGCAGTTGCTTTGACAATGAATACGCTGACTTTAAAGCAGATAAATCAAAGATATTGTGAGGTCTGCAGAATTGCAAGGGAAGCACGAATCGTGTGTGACTTGCACAAGCGATTGGATCCTGAATTCAATATAGATGAATGCAATGCTTGTATACCAGACTATTGCTCTGGCTCATTTAATCAGGAGAGACGGGGCTGAAGACGTCAATCGTGTATTTTATGTTCTTTAAAAATGTGAAAAACTGGTTGGAATTAATTGTTATTCTGAATTATATTAGTTACAACATCTAAAGCTTCAGCTAATTGAGTTCCTTTTTGGGTTATGGCGAATGTTGCGTCCACGTTCTTCTTTAAAGCATGTCTCTTAAATCTTAGTCTCCTTAAATACCTGTAAGTCCCACGAACGTTTATGCCAATCTTCTTACTGAGCTCCCCAGCGGAGATTCCAGTCTTCGGTAGGGCATAGAATATCTTTGATTCAGTAGGAGATAAACGTCTTGTAGGTCTTCTTTTCGCTGCAAAGAAGAATACTCTTCCAGATGGGCTACTTCTGACTACTAATTCCTTAGCTTGGAGTCTACTTAAAATTCTAGGTAGCACCCTTCTAGGAACAGCTTGTGTCAGATCTTCATGTGTTCTATTCTTCCGAACCAGCATCCTTAGAATGGCTTCCTCATATCCTCTGGAATTTGCTGACAATTCTTGAAAGCCACTCTTAGCCCAGACACTATACGCTTTCTCTCCTTCTTCAGCTAGCCTATAATAATCATTCTCCTCTCTAACTAGATTCAGCTTAACTAATGGTTCGACGTACCGCTGAATCATACTTCTGCTTTGACGATAACCTTTTTCTCTCAGTTCCTGCTGTAGGTCTTCTATGCTATAGGCGCCAGTTGATAGGACCTCCAAGATTTTGACACGCTTGTCATTCTTGAGATTATTTATCATGTTCTGTGGATCGCTTTGTTTCCAACTTTTCCCGATACATCCTTGATATTTTCCCTTTAGTCTCCATATTTCGCAGGACTCGACGCATGTCATTGGATTCGTAGGGTTACATTGGTTGCAGTATTCTTCTATTTCAGCGCCTATGTCTTCAAGGTTTTCTCCTTCCTGAAGCTCCTTTTCTATACGACTAATCAGAGTTTTTTTATTTTTCATTTTTACATCATTATATAACATACGTAATATTACGTACGTTATCACTTATAGGTTTTTCCCTCAAAATAACAATACCCCAAAAGGCTAAACAAGCCAGAAAATCCATATTTTTAGAAGAATCCGGCATTTTTCATTGTTTCACCATTTTAATTAAGTCTTCAGTAGTGTACTTCCCAGGTTTCTCCTTTTTTTCAGCCATTTCACCAGCCAATCGCCACAAGAGCTCATTGTAGGGCGTAGGAATTCCCAGAAGTCGCCCTAACTTTACGACATCACCATTAAGTTCTTCAGCTTCAATGTTCCCTGTACCTCGCATTAGACTCTGCCAGGAGGAGCCTAGATTCCTCTGCTTCTCGTATCCCTTCGGCATCCTCGTTATTCCCCTGCTCATCCTAATCCGTCTATTGAAACTGCTCCAATCCTCCCATTCTATCCCAGCAGCGGACCAAACTGTCTCTGCTTCTCGCCTCGCTTCTTTCATAAATTCCTCACTGTTGCCTCGACCATCAGTAATCGCACCCATGGCATTACTAAGGTTTGAAAGGCACTTTGCACCCTTGGCTTTCATAACCCATTCGTTAACGCCACCAGCAAAGCCAGCTTTCTTCAAAGCCGTTGAAACAACGGATGCCAACTCATCTGCACCTCTAGGATACAATCCCACTTCGATGAAGCCAGTGTTTCCACTAATTGGATTAATTACTTCACCTGGCTCAAGAAAAATGGCGGGTATATTCAGTTCAGCTCCGTAGATTCTATCAAAGACTCTTGTCGCTAAAGGCTCGTTACACATAGAGTTTTGGCAACAGAATATTGGAAGAACTCTTGAAGCGCCAGCATTCTTCAGTTGACCTAAGCACAATAGAGTATGCTGTGACTTAGCAGTGAGAAGTATCACATCATCGTCGCGGAAAGGTTTAAGCTCACTGGCATCCTTAACAGCAGGTATATTCAGAACAAATGTTTCATCAGATGTAACTAGTCGAAGCCCTGACTCTTGAATTTTATCTACATGCTTAGGATTAGCGACTAGAACTACATTATGACCTGATCTGAAAAGGTGGCCTCCGATGGTACTACCTATACCTCCTGCACCGTAAACAATAAAACGCATAAAAATATCCTCTGAAATATATTGAAAATGATTGTCTTAATCTAGTTTTCTAAATATGAAGGCTTTCAACCATCAGCTTTTATTGAAAAAGATGATTTCTCATTAAAGTTAGTTTTTATTTTTAAATTCCTTTCTGCGTCATATCTCTAACAACTCCAAAAGCTTTGACAAGGGATAATTTAGTGAACACTAGAATAGCCAATTCTGGTATATTTTCAGGATTACCCTCTATGAAAGTGTAATATTCCAATCTGACTAAGTTTTATCCCTCTACTAAACAATAGAAAAAAATCTCCGGAACAGAGACTATATTTCTTCAGTCTCTTTCTTTTTCGGCAACTTGAGAAGAGTTTCTATAATCTTCTTCAATTCTTCTCTAAATCCACTGGTCTGCTTGATTGAAGCCTTCTTCGATTCCTCAACAGAGAGGCTCTCTATTTTTATTGTCTTTATGGGTTTCTCACGGATTAAGCCTTCGGGTCGATATATTAATATAAATAAGAGAGCTAATCCGAGAAGAAGAGTGTCCAGCCAGACTATGTTAAAAGGAAGGATTGGCTCGAAGAATTCTCTGTAGTAGGATATTATCTGCCTAACAGCAACAAATATGAATGTTCCCGATACAATACCGAGATCATTCGCAGCTCCGCCAAGGATCACCATCACCCAAGGCCAGAATGTCCAGGTTGTTCTTGAATAGGTTGTAGAGAATACGTTGGCAGTATACATCGCGTATAATGCTCCTGCAAGGGCTGCGATTGCAGAAGAAAAGATCATGATTATTATTCTGTTTCTTTGAACGTCCTTTCCCAATGCCAGCGCGGAGTTCTCGTCATCCCTGATTGCCCTCAGAACTCTACCTAAAGGAGATCGAGTTAGCCTTCGCGCAAAGAGGAAAACAAGCAAGGCTACTATTGACATGAATGTGATAACAAACAGATTCCTCATCTCACCTGGCAAAAGATCGAATATACTGTATACCGATACAAATGCGAAAGGATCGGGAACAGAGACGCCCAGAGTACCTCCAACCAATGGGGGAAAGTTGTTTCCAATGACGAGAATAACTTGCCCAAATGCTAGGAAAGTCATCCCAAGATAATCTGTCCTAAGCCTTGCGACAGGGTATGCTATTAGGAGGCCTAGTAGGGCACCTATAAGAACAGCCATGATAAGGGTGAGAATGATTATTCCTATTGAAAGAACCGGATCTGTGACCAGTTGTCTATTGATGGCAGAAACTATCTGCTTGTTATCATCAATGTAACTAAGATTTTTTCCTATTCCGAAAAGAAAAGCCAGGAATCTACCAGGAATGACTCCTGCTACAAAGGCACCTCCAGCTACCGCAAGAGTCTTTCCGAAGTTTGGGATTCCTGCATAGCCATACTCGAGGTTAAGGCTAACCGTAACGATTAGAAAAGGTGCCAACGAGGCTAGAAGGTTTAACACGAATAATCCTGTACTATCGAGCATCGGCTTCCCTCGCTAATCTTTTACGAATAGCCTTAAGATCAACTCCCATTATCCCGCTTGGTGAAATTAGTAAAGTCACAACCATTGCTATTAACGGAATAAGTGGTTGATAGGGGATTATCCACGCGCCTACTATACCTGCGAGCTGTCTTATAATGACGCTTTGAGTAACCCCAATTACGAATCCACCTACCACAGCCCCGTATACGTTGTAAATTCCACCAGTGACAGATGCAGCAAAGATACTAATCAAGAAAATGTCACTTCCTACGTTTGTGTTGCCTATATACCAAAGAGTGGTAATGCTTCCAACCATGCCGGCAAGGCCTCCAGCGATGAACCATGATACAATGTATACGAGGTCGGTGTTGATTCCAACTGTTCCGGCTAACAAGGGGTTTTCGATAGTAGCTCTCATAGCTATGCCAAATTTTGTCTTATTCAAAAGGAGAAACAGACTCACTACCACAGCTATTACAAGAATTGGCGCGACTAGAATTATCCCCCTTGTTCCAAAAACGAAAAAGTCAAGATTCGACAAGATAAAATATCTTGATTCCACATGGAAACCTATCTGAATATAATCAGCGATGATATTTAGTATAGCAATTAAAAAGATGTCAAAAGCGATTGTCGCAACCATAAGGGTGGTTGTAGAGGCGTTTCTCTTGGTCATAGGTCTAAGAAAAGCTATGTACTGAATAACAGCAACTAATCCTCCAAGGATAAACCCTGGCAACATTCCATAGTAAATACTCTGATGAAAGATTTTAGATACTGTTAGACCAACGTAGATACCTACCGACGCGAAAGTGCCATGAGCAAAGTTTGGCACCTTAGTTGTTAGATAAGTAAGAGTTAAGCCGAGAGTTAATAGAGTCAATATGCTTGATGTGATTAAGGCATCAGTGAAAATCAGAATATCAACCATTGAACACGCCGTCAAAAAATATCTAAGCCACGTTATGTGGTATTTATATTTTTACATTTTTTAGCTCGTTTATCCTTTTTATTCTACTGATAATATGTGAACAAATCGTTTAGATTCTTTCTGGATTGACAACTTTTCTTAGTTATTTAAGTCTTAAAACTGCTGTATTGATAGTTTTGGTCTCACACAAGTTATATAAACTAAGTTATATAAACTATTACAAGTAATACTTTGAAATCAAAACTACTTTAGAGAGATGATGACATGTCACATATCAAATTGAATATAGGGAATAGCAGAAGAGGAATTTCAACAACAATTGCTGTTGTCGCGATGGTAGTAATGTTGATTATAGGCATCGCGGGCGGCTATTTTTTGGCTCCAACAAAGACCACACCAGTAACAGAACCAAAACTTAAGGGTGTTCTTAATATCGGCGCTGCTCTTCCACTTACAGGAGAACTTGCTACTTATGGTCAGAATGCACAGACGGCTTTGATTTACGCGAAGAACCAAATAAACAAGCTATTAAATGCAACTAACGCAGGTTATACTTTGAATGTAGTCGTTCAAGATACTCAGACAAAGCCTGACATCGCGTTGACTGTAACACAAAACCTCTACACACAAGGCTGCAAGGCTATCCTTGGATACTACTCTAGTGGCGAATTGTCAAATTGTATGAGTTACGCTCAGACAAACCAGATTGTTCTCGTCTCGCCAAGTTCAACAGCCATCAGCCTAGCAATAGAGAAACCATACATCTACAGATACTGCCCAGCAGACGATAAACAAGGCCCAGCAATTGCCAGAGGAATGAAAGACTTGAACCTTTCATACATAATACCCATCTGGCGTGGAGACACATACGGAGACGGATTAGTCCAATCTACAACAACCCGTTTCGCCCAGTTAGGAGGAAGCTTTGATGCCAACGGTATCCGATACGACATAAACACTGCAGAGTTCTCTAGTCAAGCCAGTGTTCTTGCAGCAAAGGTTCAGACAGCTGTTAGCCAGATTGGCGCAAACAAGGTAGGTATTCTTGCAGTGACATTCGAAGAAATCACAGCTATTATGACCGCGGCAACTTCATATCCTATTCTAATGCAGGTTAAATGGTTTGGTTGTGATGGCTCCGCTCTTTCAGCAAAGATAACTCAAGACTCAACAGTAGCTAACTTCTGTGTACAAACAATGTTCCCAGCCACATACTTTGCACCACCCAGCTCATCAATCCTAACCAATGTGAGCAATTATGTTAAACAACAAGTAGGACACACCCCCGATCCATATGCTTTTGGAAGCTATGACTCGCTCTGGGCAGTTGCCAAATGCATAGGTATGACTCAGCAGTACACTGGTGCTGCAATAAACAAGGTCTTCGGAGCTGTTTCTAATATGACCTTTGGTGCCAGTGGATGGACAGCACTCAACAGATTCGGAGACCGAACCATAGGAGACTATCAGTTCTGGCAAGTATACACAAAGAACGCAACAACCTTCGATTGGTACAATTCAGGCCTCTACTCTGCTGCAACAGACGCAATAGCATGGTATCCTGTACCATAATAAGACAAATTCTCTTTTTTCTTTTCTTTAAAAATCTTTTTTAGATGCAATATCTTCATTTTGAGTAATCGTGGGCTAATAGCCTTTAACTTCTCCAGAATAGTCTACTCTTTTCTATTTCTACATCAAAGAATTTGACAATTCTGAGCGTAAATATCTTTGTTGATATAGAAAAACTAATATTTTCCTAAATTGATTGTTGCTTAATCAGATACTTCTAGACTTGTGGTATTTTGTCCCAACCTATATTGAAGGTAACTAACATTAGAAAGACATTTGGAGGAGTTACTGCCCTCGATGGTGTCAACATGGAAATTGACAAGGGAAAGATGACCATGCTAATAGGACCAAATGGAAGTGGCAAGACGACACTTATCAACGTTGTCTCGGGATTCTATAAGCCAGATGAAGGTCAAGTTCTCTTCGAAGGAAGAGATATCACAGGTAAAGCGCCAAATGAGGTCTCAAGACAAGGCTTAATCAGAACCTTCCAAGTTCCAGCACCTTTCATAAAACTATCGGTAATGGAGAACCTACTCCTAGCTAGTGAAGGAAATCCTGGTGAATCCTTCCTAAGAGCGCCTTTAAGATCAAGGTGGATAAAGAAGGAAAGTGAAATCTACAATCGGGCGGGAAGAGTGCTTGAACTATTGAATCTCAGACTGCCTGACCAGCTTGCTGGCGAACTAAGTGGAGGCCAGCTGAAGTTGCTGGAAGTCGGTCGAGCTTTAATGACTAACGCCCGTATGGTAGCACTGGATGAACCAGCATCAGGTTTGAATCCAACACTTGCCCACAAGATCTTTGAGCATCTTGACGAAATAAAGAGGGACTTTGCACTTACATTATTAATAATAGAGCATAGACTGGATATAGCCCTTCAGTATGTTGATTATGTTTACGCAATGGCTAATGGCTCAGTCATCTCCCACGGAAAAGGAGAAGAGGTAATGAACGATCCTAAGGTCATAGAAGGCTACTTAGGAGGAACATGTACTTGATACGAATGCAGACAATGGATGCAGGATATGGAAAATTTCATGTCCTTTACGAGATTAACACGACAATTGAAGACAAGAAGATGA